>CAVOIT010000018.1:0-100606 GCA_963696115.1 uncultured Actinomycetota bacterium
CGTCTCGGAAGCCGCTTCGTCGCGGGCGTCGTCCTGCACACCGGCAACAGCAGTGGCCCGCTCGGAGACAAGCTCGCCGCTGCGCCGCTCGACATCCTCTGGACTGCCTGAGCGGTTACAGACCCAAGCCCGGACTCGCCAGCGATGTGCGTCTGGGCGCCTCCCATGCGTTGATGTCGGCCTCGATCCGTAGACCTGATCCTCCCGCGCACTCCCGAGATCCCAGGTTCGGCTCGTAGGCGCGCACGGCCTCGATGGTCAGCTCGACCTGCTTCGACTCCGGCGCCGCAGGCTCAGGGGGCGGGTTCGTCCTGCATCGCGGCGAGCTGGGTTTCGACGCGGGCGAAACTGGAAAGTCATCGCTATGAAGTGGCGGGTCTGGGTACCGACCTCGCGCGACCGGGTGACCGTCACCGCGCTGGCGCATGCCGTGAAGTGGATCGACCGTCCCGCATCATCGGAGACGGGTGGCTGCTCAGGCAGCCGGATGTCAGACTGAACGCATGGCCATGCGCTTCCTCGAGGCCGCACCACGTTTCCTCTTCTTCACCGGCAAGGGCGGCGTCGGCAAGACCTCGGTGGCCTGCGCCGCCGCCGTCCAGCTGACGGCGCAGGGGAGTCGGGTGCTCCTCGTGAGCACCGATCCGGCCTCGAACCTCGGCCAGGTGTTCGGCCTGACGATCGGGAACACGATCACCCGGATCCCGGCGTTCCCCGGACTCGCCGCGCTCGAGATCGATCCCGAGCAGGCGGCCGAGGCGTATCGGGAGCGGATCATCGGGCCCTTGCGCGACGTGCTGCCCGAGCAGGAGGTCGCCACGGTCGCCGAGAGCCTGTCGGGTTCGTGCACCACCGAGGTCGCCTCGTTCGACGAGTTCACGGGCCTGCTGACAGATGACCGCGCGTACGGTGACTACGACCACATCATCTTCGACACCGCGCCCACCGGGCACACGATCCGGTTGCTGCAACTGCCCGGCTCCTGGACCGAGTTCCTCACGACCGGTGGCGACGCATCCTGCCTGGGTCCGCTGTCGGGCCTCGAGAAGCACAAGGTGGCGTACGCCGGTGCCCTGCGCGCCCTCACGGACCCGTCGCGCACGAGACTGGTGCTCGTCAGCCGGGCGCAGGCGTCGGCGTTGGGCGAGATCGACCGCACTTTTGCCGAGCTCACTGACATCGGCATGCCCGACGGCTACGTGGTGATCAACGGCGTGCTTCCGGATGTTGGCGGGCGACGAGCCGATTGCGACGGCCGTGCAGGTCCGTGAGGCCGAGGCGTTGGCGGCGATCCCGGACGCCATCGCCGCCCTGCCTCGTGACCAGATCGACCTGAAGCCCTCGAACGTGGTGGGCATCGACGCGGTGCGGACGCTCTTCGAACCGGCGGCCACCCTGGCGGGCGCTGCTTCGGCGTCGGCCGTGATCGTGGCGGACGCACC
Source organism: uncultured Actinomycetota bacterium (assembly GCA_963696115.1). Classification (GTDB taxonomy): domain Bacteria; phylum Actinomycetota; class Actinomycetes; order Actinomycetales; family Microbacteriaceae; genus Microbacterium. The sequence continues at coordinate 1,443 of CAVOIT010000018.1, forward strand.
GCTTTCGGCGCTCGTCGACGAGATCGAGGGCGACGGTTACGGACTCGTCATGTGCATGGGCAAGGGCGGCGTCGGCAAGACGACGATCGCGGCGGCGCTCGCGGTCGCCCTCGCCGAGCGGGGGCGTGACGTGCTGCTCACGACCACCGATCCTGCGGCGCACCTCACCGAGACGCTCCATGGGGGAGTGGCGGGGCTGACGGTGTCGCGCATCGACCCTGAGTCGGCCGTGCAGCGCTACCGGGATCGGGCGATGGCGACGAAGGGCAAGGACCTCGACGCCGCCGGGCGGGCGGCGCTCGCCGAGGACCTCATGTCGCCGTGCACGCAGGAGGTCGCCGTCTTCCACGAGTTCTCGCGGGCGATCCACGAATCGCGGCGCAAGTTCGTCGTCATCGACACTGCGCCGACGGGGCACACGCTGCTCCTGCTCGACGCAACGGGTTCGTACCATCGGGACATCTCCCGTCAGCTGGGCGGCGCTGCCGTCACCACCCCGATGATGCGGCTGCAGGATCCCGGTCAGACGAAGGTGATCCTGGTGACGCTGGCCGAGACGACCCCGGTGCTGGAGGCCGAGGAGTTGCAGCGCGACCTGGAACGCGCCGGCATCCACCCGTGGGCGTGGGTCGTGAACGACTCCATCGCCGCCGCCCATCCACGCTCGCCGTTTCTGCGGAAGCGCGCCGAGAACGAGCTCGAGCAGCTCGACCGGGTGCAGCAAACGGCTGACCGGATCGCAGTGGTGCCGCTGCTCGCGGAGGAGCCGGTCGGGATCGACCGCCTGTCGGCCCTGACCGCGGGCTCCCGCACGCCGCAATTGGAGCGGATGACGGGAACCGAACCCGCGTAATCAGTTTGGAAGACTGAGGCTCTACCATTGAGCTACGTCCCCGCGTGCCCGCGTTCGGGCACCGGATCATCGAAGTACATCGCGTGAATGCGACCGCGACGGCGGCCGCCACCGGGTCCGTTTCCTCAGCGCAGCTCGGCGATCGAGCGCACGACGCGGCGCGCGAGCCGCAGCCGCCACTCGTACGTCGCCGCCAGCGCGACGAGGCTGGAACGCCCTGAAGTTTCTCCTCAACGGACCGATCACGCTCTTCCTGCTGACTCGAGTTCGCCTCGCGCGGTTCACGACGAGCAATGCCTGACCGGGCGGTCATCGCTAACCCATCTCTATCAACCGCAGGCGACAACCGATGATCCGATAGACTCATCGCGTGGTGGGAGTCATTCGGGCAGCGGTTGTGCTAGGGAGGGGTTGAGCCCATCCAGCAGCAGGCTCACGTAACGGCGCGGCGAATCCTCGTTGAGCGCGCTGAACCCGGCGGCGACCAGCGTCATCAGTGTCGGGATGTCGGCCGGGCGTAGATCTGAGCGGAGATTTCCGGCTTCCTGCGCGCGCCGCACTGCTCCTTCGATGAGATCTCCGTTGCGGCGAAGCAGTTCGCGGGTCGCTTCTGCGACGTCGCCGACGGATGTGGCCAGGCCGCCTTCGCGTCCGAGGATCAGCAGCAGCCGCTCGGACATGTCCAGCAGCACGTCGCGGGGGGTGTCTGTACGCTCGAAACGTTCCAGCAGAGGTCTCATCTGCTCGTCGAACAACTGGTCGTAGACAGCTCGGGCGAGCACCTGACGATTCGGGAAGTGCCGGTAGAGCGTGGCGATGCCGACACCCGCCTCCTGCGCGATCCGATTCAGTGTCGCCGAACCGTTTCCTGACGCGAACAGACGCCGCGCGGCGTCCAGAATCCGGGAGACGCTTGCGAACGCATCCACCCGCAACGCTTTGCCGTTCACTGCCTTCGCCATGGAGCCCGATCCTTCCTCCGACTCATGGGCAGTTGCGCAAAAATCATCAATTCGATAGTAAACTATCAGATAGTGGCCGAGGTGACATGAAGCACGATCGTCGCGATCGTGTCCACCCTATTCGTCCGGATCCTCGAAGGATGCCAGGTACCGTTCCATCCATTCGCGTTGCGCGTCAGTGAAGGGATCAGGGTCGCTGTAGATATGGTCGAACATCGCCGAAGGCGCCGGATCGGGTAGCGCAAGCAGGCGTTCGCGCACGTCCATCGCGGCGACCTCGTTGTCCCGGCGCGTCTGCTCGAAGAACGTGTCCGGTGTGCCGTTCGAGCGCAGGAACGTCTCCAGTCGCAGGAGCGGGTCGTGAGTCTCCCACCAGGCGTGGATAGCGGGATCGCGATACTTCGTCGGGTCATCGGAGGAGGTGTGCGGGCCGCGGCGGTAGGTGACCGCCTCGATGAGCGCGGGCCCGCCGCCTGCGCGCACACGGTCCATGACCGTCTTGGTCACAGCGTACGTTGCGATCACGTCGTTGCCGTCGACGCGGTACCCCGGAATGCCGAACCCGATTCCACGGTCGGCGTAGGCCACCGCGGTCTGTGTGGAGGTGGGTGTGGAGATGGCGTACTGGTTGTTCTGTACGAAGAACAGCACCGGCACGTCATACGTGCGCGCGAAGGTGAGCGCCTCGCTGGCGTCGCCTTCGCTCATCGCTCCGTCACCGATGTAGATGATGACTGCCTGGTCGTGGGCTCCCGCGTCCCCTGCTGCACGGTGGAGGTTGATACCCATCCCGTACCCGACCGCGTGCAGGGCTTGCGCGGCGAGGACGATCGTGTACAGCCGGAACCGCGTCGCTTCTGGATCCCAGCCCCGGAAGGTGTTTCCCCGCAACACCGCCAGTATGTCGACAAAGTCGATGCCGCGCGCGAGCGCAACGCCGTGCTCACGGTAGGAAGGGAAGATCGTGTCCGCGGCCGACAGGGCGTGAGCCGACCCGGTCTGCGCGGCCTCCTGCCCAAAGCTCGGAATCCACAGCGCTAGCTCACCCTGCCGCTGCAGCGCTGTCGAGCCGACATCCAGACGCCGCGTCAAGCTCATTTCTCGGTAGAAGCGCCGAAGTGTCTCCGCATCCAGTGCCTCCGCCGCTGGGCGGAACGGGCCGACATCGCCGCTCGGCGCCCACCGCCCGTCCTCGTCGAGGAACCTGACCGCCGCCGCCCAGGGAGAAATCGCCGCCTCCCACTCCGCAACCACGATCCGCCTCTCACCTCCCATGTCGCGCCCTGTGGGGTCCCTTGCGCGGGCGCGCCGATATCACCCGCCCCTGGAGCGATATGAGACTATCAAAAGGATAGGCTACTACCGAACGTGTTGGTGGCTATCGATTACTGGTGGCCCGGACGGCCTGATCGTTGTGCCGAGAGGGCGTCGCGCGGATGGCGTCCGTGTAGGGAAGGTGACTGGATGTCGTCGCTGCTGTACCGCTGGGGGAAGATCGCCTATGCCGGGAAATGGTGGGTCACCGGGGCGTGGCTGCTGGTGATCGCGGGGATCGTCCTGCTGGTCGCCATGAATCCACCCAAGCTCAGCAACGAGATCCGGGTCGACGGGACGCCTGCGCAGGAAGCGATCGACGATCTCGCTGACCGGCTCCCTGACGCGTCCGGCGGTCAGGGCATCCTCGCGTTCCACTCCACCGACGGGGAACGTATCGACGAGGGCCAGAAGCTGATCGCGTTGATCGACGCGGTCGACAGCGTCTACGGCGGCGAGCATGTGATCGACGCCCGTGCGGTCATGGCCGATGAGTTGGCCAAGGGCCAGGACAGTCTCCTGCTGCAGGCGTCGGCCGCGGTCGCACAGGTGCAGGCATCCTCCGTCGCTGCGGACGCGCACGCGCCCGCCGCCCTGATCGTGGACCAGGTCCCCTTTCCCGGGGTCATCGTCTCCGCGGATGGGCAGACGGCGCTGTTCCAGTTCGTGTTCGACGCTCAGACGTTCGAGTTGCCCGAAGGCACCGTCGACGAGGCGATCGAGACCGCCGAGGATGCTGTCGCGGGGGAGGACATCGAGGTACTGCCTTCATCGGTGATGCTCCAGGTCCCACAACTCGTCGGTACGGGCGAGATCGTCGGCGTGGTGATCGCCGCCCTGGTCCTGGTCATCACGCTCGGGTCGCTCGTTGCCGCCGGTCTCCCTCTCCTCTCCGCGCTGTCGGGGGTGGCCGTTGGTGTCGGTGGCGCGTTCGCCATCTCGAGCATCGTCCCCATGCACTCCCTGACCGTGGTCCTCGGGCTCATGCTGGGGATTGCGGTCGGCATCGACTACGCGCTGTTCATCGTGAACCGCCAGCGTCGTTTCATCCTCGACCAGCAGCTGCCCGCTCGTGAGGCGACGGCGAGGGCGATCGGCACAGCGGGAAGTGCGGTCTTCTTCGCCGGCGTCACCGTCGTCATCGCCCTGCTCGCCCTGACCGTCGTGCAGATCCAGCTGCTCACCACGATGGCCATCACCGCAGCCGCGACTGTGATCATCGCTGTGCTGTCGGCACTGACCCTGCTGCCGGCGCTCCTCGGGTTCGTCGGCGAGCGCATCTGCTCGGCGAAGGCCCGCCTCAGTTCCGGCACTGCCCGTGACAACGGCTCCTCCCACAGGGTCGCGAACGGCTGGTCCGGGTTCCTGGTGCGCAACCGTTACCTCGCCGCCCTCGGGTCGCTCGTGATCGCCGGCGTCCTGGCCGCGCCCGCGCTCGACATGGAGCTTGGCCTGCCCTCCGGCGCCAGCTACCACCCCGACACTCCGCAGCGGCAGAGCTTCGAGGTCATCAGCGACGCGTTCGGAGACGGCTACAACGGCCCGCTCGTCGTGGTCGCCACCTCGCCGGAGGACGACGCGATCTCCGCGTCCGATGTCGCGGCGATCTATCGTGATCTCGCCGACATCGACGGTGTCTCAGCGGTATCTCTCGGTGGCCTCGACGATACCGGTGCCACCGCGGTGTTCTCCCTCGTCCCTGAGACCGCACCGACCTCCCCGGAGACCGCGGATCTCGTCGCCGCGATCAGGGATGCCGCCCCCGCCTTCGCCGACGATCACGGCGTCGACATCGGAGTCACCGGCTTCGCCGCCCTGGCGATCGACGTCTCGGAACGACTCGCCAATGTGCTGCCGCTGTACATCTCAGTGGTCGTCGGGCTTTCGCTGATCGTTCTCCTGATCGTGTTCCGCTCCATCATCGTCCCGATCAAAGCCACCGTCGGATTCCTGCTCTCCGTCGCCGCGACCTTCGGAGCTACGACCGCGGTGTTCCAATGGGGATGGCTCCAACCCATCTTCGGGATGGATGCCAACGCGCCCGTCCTCAGCCTGCTGCCCATCATCATCACCGGAGTCCTCTACGGCCTGGCCATGGACTACGAGGTCTTCCTCGTCTCCTCGATGAAAGAGGCCCACGTCCACGGCGTGACGGGGCGCGAGTCGGTCACCCGAGGGTTCGGTGTCGCCAGCCGTGTCGTTGTTGCCGCCGCAGTCATCATGACCAGCGTCTTCGCGGGATTCATCTACAACCCCGAGCCCATGGTCGCGCAAGTCGGCTTCGCCCTCGCGTTCGGCATTCTCGTCGACGCGTTCCTGGTCCGCATGACCCTCGTCCCCGCGATCATGGCCGTCTTCGGAGATAACGCGTGGTGGCTGCCTCGATGGCTTGACCGTATCCTCCCGGACCTCGACATCGAAGGCGACAAGCTCAGTAAGCAGCTCATCATCGGCTGACCGGCCCGCAGCCCGGTGAGCCGCCGGGTGCAGCCTCAATGGCTGCGGCCGGGCCCCGCGCACCCATCTCGATCAACCACAGGCGACCGCCCCCGATCCGATAGACTCGATGACCGGCCGTCGCCGCGACTCCGTGCTGACGCAAGGAACCCGAGATGTTTCGGGCCAGCCGGGGCCAACCGGTGATGGCTCGGTTGCTTCGGGAGGCCGCAGGTTCACATCCCGTCGCCGACGCCGAGGCCCACCCGCAGACTTTGGCCGCGCCGCGTCGCGGACAGCAGAGGAGAACACAGGCATGGTCACCAGCACCCTCGAACGGCTCACGCCCACCCGCGTCAAGCTCCACATCGCCGTCACACCGGAGGAGCTGAAGCCGAGCATCCAGCACGCCTACCAGCACATCGGGCAGGACATCCAGGTGCCCGGATTCCGCAAGGGGAAGGTGCCCGCACCGATCATCGATCAGCGCGTCGGCCGCGCCGCCGTGCTCGACCATGCGATCAACGAGGGTCTGGACCGCTTCTACCGAGAGGCCGTGCTCGCCCATGACGTCCGGCCGGTCGGTCGCCCGTCCGCCGACATCGTGGCGCTCCCCGAAGCGAAGGACTACTCGGGCGATCTCCAAGTCGACGTGGAGGTGGAGGTGCGCCCGGACTTCACGCTGCCGGCCTACGAGGGCATGACCATCACCGTCGACGCAGTCGAGATCGACGAGGCTGCTGTGAACGAGGAACTGGACCAGTTGCGCGCCCGGTTCGGCACCCTCGTGACCGTGGACCGTCCCGCGGCATCCGGTGATTTCGTGGAACTGGATCTGGTGGCGACTATCGACGGCGTCGAGGTGGATCGTGCGGAAGGCGTGTCGTACGAGGTGGGCTCGGGGGAGCTGCTGGCCGGGATCGACGAAGCCGTCGACTCGCTGACGGCGGGGGAGCAGACCACGTTCCGATCCACCCTGGTGGGAGGCGACCGAGCGGGCGAAGAAGCCGAGGTGTCCGTCACCGTGCGGGCGGTCAAGGAGCGCGAACTGCCGGAGGCGGATGACGACTTCGCGCAGATCGCCAGCGAGTTCGACACCCTGGAGGAGCTGCGCGCTGCCCTGCGCGATCGCGTGGCCCAGCAGGCGACGTTCACGCAGGGGTCGGCGGCGCGTGACAAGCTCATCGCGCAGTTGGTGGAACAGGCCGACATCCCGGTGCCGCCGGGTCTGGTCGAGGATGAGGTCCACACGCACCTGGAGAGCGAGGGCCGGCTCGAGGACGAGGAGCACCGCGCCGAGGTCACCGAGGCCAGCGAGCGGCAGTTCCGCACCCAACTCGTCCTCGACGCGATCGCCGAGGAGACGGCCGTGCAGGTGTCCGAGGAGGAGCTCAGCCAGTACTTGGTGCAGTCCGCTGCGCAGTACGGCATGACTCCTCAGCAGTTCATCGACGCGCTGCAACAGGGTAACCAGCTGCCGGCGATGGTCGCGGAGGTGACCCGCAACAAGGCCCTCGCCGTCGCGCTCGGGCGCGTCAACGTGGTCGACACCAACGGAAACCCCGTGGACATGTCCGGTTTCGCTGCGATTGAGGATCTGCCCGCGGCGGAGGAGGAGGTCGTGGACGAGGCCGAGGAGATCGCCGCTGCGGTCGAGGACGAGGTCGCGCCCGAGGAGCGCTGAGAGGGGTCTGCCCACGGCGAACACGAGCGGGCCGGTCCGGAGCCCCCGGTAGATTCGAAGGCGATCACCACCCGGAACAGGAGCGACAATGCCCGAATCCCCTGGCGCCACCAGCGTCTTCGACAGATTGCTCTCCGATCGGATCATCTGGCTCGGGTCGGAGGTGCGCGACGATAACGCAAACGAGATCTGCGCGAAGATGCTGCTGCTCGCCGCCGAGGACTCCAAGAAGGACATCTACCTCTACGTGAACTCGCCCGGAGGATCCATCACGGCGGGCATGGCCATTTACGACACCATGCAGTTCGTGCCGAACGACATCGTCACCGTCGGGATCGGCATGGCCGCGTCGATGGGTCAGCTGCTCTTGACCGCCGGCACGCGCGGGAAGCGCTACATCACGCCCAACGCGCGCGTGCTGCTGCACCAGCCGCACGGCGGGTTCGGCGGGACCGCCAGCGACATCCAGACCCAGGCCCAGTTGATCCTCGACATGAAGCGTCGGCTGGCGGAGATCACGGCGGCCCAGACCGGCAAATCGGTGGAGCAGATCAACGCCGATGGCGACCGGGACCGTTGGTTCACCGCCGAGGAGGCCCTCGCGTACGGCTTCGTCGATCACATCCGCGAGTCGGCCACCGAGGTGGTCGGCGGTGGCGGAACCGACAACTAGTCAGCGCAAGGAGACACGCATGAACACTCCCATCGCCGGTGCCCCGGTCACGCAACCGATGCCGAGCAGCCGCTACGTCCTGCCGCAATTCGAGGAGCGCACGGCGTACGGCTACAAGCGCCAGGACCCGTACAACAAGCTGTTCGAGGACCGCGTGATCTTCCTCGGCGTGCAAGTCGATGACGCGTCCGCCGACGACGTGATGGCGCAGCTGCTCGTGCTGGAGTCGCAGGACCCTGACCGGGACATCGTGATGTACATCAACTCGCCCGGGGGATCGTTCACGGCGATGACCGCGATCTACGACACCATGCAGTACGTGTCACCCCAGATCCAGACCGTCGCGCTGGGCCAGGCGGCGTCGGCGGCGGCCGTGCTGCTTGCCGCGGGCGCGCCCGGCAAGCGGCTGGCGCTGCCGAACGCTCGGATTCTGATCCACCAGCCGGCGATGGGCGAATCGGGGCACGGGCAGGCATCCGACATCGAGATCCAGGCCAACGAGATCCTCCGGATGCGCACCTGGCTGGAGGAGGCGCTGGCCCGCCACTCCCACCGCACCGTCGAAGAAGTCAACCGTGACATCGACCGCGACAAGATCCTCTCCGCGGACGAGGCGGTTGCCTACGGTCTGGTGGATCAGGTGCTCAGCACCCGCAAGCGCACGCCGGCGGCGCTGACCTCCTGAGCGTCAGGACCTCGCCCGGCCTGCAGACAATACCTTCCGTTGTCCGGCTCACCGGTTAGGCTCGAACCGGCGACCGGCCGACGGAGGGGAGTGAGCTGACATGGCGCGAATCGGTGAGAGCGCCGACCTGTTCAAGTGCTCCTTCTGCGGCAAGAGCCAGAAGCAGGTGCAGCAGTTGATCGCAGGCCCCGGCGTGTACATCTGCGACGAGTGCGTCGAGTTGTGCAACGAGATCATCGAAGAGCGCATGGCCGAGCAGGGCGGCGGCGAAGTGGCCGAGTTCGATCTCCCCAAGCCGCGGGAGATCTTCGCGTTCCTCGAGGAGTACGTGGTCGGCCAGGAGCAGGCCAAACGCGCCCTGTCTGTCGCTGTCTACAACCACTACAAACGCGTGCGCTCGCAGAGCACCCTGACGCGCGCCGAGCAGCGAGCGGACGAGGTGGAGATCGCCAAGAGCAACATCCTGCTGCTCGGGCCTACCGGATGCGGCAAGACCTACCTGGCGCAGACGCTCGCCAAGCGCCTCAACGTCCCGTTCGCCGTCGCCGACGCCACGGCGTTGACCGAAGCCGGCTACGTTGGGGAGGATGTCGAGAACATCCTGCTGAAGCTCCTCCAGGCGGCGGACTTCGACACGGCGCGAGCCGCCACCGGCATCATCTACATCGACGAGATCGACAAGATCGCCCGCAAAGCCGAGAACCCGTCCATCACCCGCGATGTCTCCGGCGAAGGGGTGCAGCAGGCCCTCCTGAAGATCCTCGAGGGAACGATCGCGTCCGTGCCGCCGCAGGGGGGTCGCAAGCACCCGCATCAGGAGTTCATCCAGATCGACACCACGAACGTGCTGTTCATCGTCGCGGGAGCGTTCGCGGGGCTGGAGGAGATCATCTCGGCCCGCATCGGCAAGCACGGTGTCGGATTCGGAGCACCCCTGCACACCAAGGACGACAGCGGTGACCTGTTCAGCGAGGTGCAGCCGGAGGACCTCCACAAGTTCGGACTCATCCCCGAGTTCATCGGACGTCTGCCGGTGGTCGCTGCGGTGTCGCCGCTGAGCCGGGATGCGCTGATGGAAATCCTCACCGAGCCCAAGAACGCTCTGGTCAAGCAGTATCAGCGCATGTTCGAACTGGACGGCGTCGAACTGGACTTCGAGCCGGAGGCGCTGGCCGCGATCGCGGATCTCGCCGTCGCGCGGAAGACCGGTGCCCGCGGGCTTCGCGCGATCCTGGAGGACGTGCTGGGCCCGATCATGTTCGAGATCCCCTCCACCGAGGACGTCACCAGCGTGATCGTCACGCGCGCCTCCGTCGAGGAGGGCGCGTCCCCCACCCTGGTGATGAGCCGGAAGCGCAAGACGGCCTGACGCCGACCGCGATCAGCCGAACCCGTCGGCGGGATCGTTCTCCACCACCACCGCACCGTCAGCATCCAGCGACACGATGACTCCCGTGTCCAGCTCCACGCGCGGGCGTCCCTCCAGCCAGGTGAGCGTCCAGCTCGGTGCGGGCTGACCGAGCGGATCCACGGGGAGCGTTTCCTCGACCGCGGCGATGCCTGGCCGAAGCGCGTCCGGCACCGCCGGCGGCGGGGTGGTGCGTGCACTCCAGCGGGTTCCCAGCCGCATGTCAGTCCTCCTCCGACGCGAAACGGATCTCCAGCACCGCCACGCCCGTGGCGGGCGCGATCGCCAGCTCGCTCACCCGTGCGGCCGCCGCGATATCACCCTCGGCCTGCGCGAGTGCAGCCGCCTCCCTGTCGGGAGCTCCCAGAACGAGGCGCGTGACGGGTGATTTCTGGGACGCCTTGGCCTCGGTCTTGGCTCGCCGGATGCCGACGAGTGCGGCACTGGCTGCCGCGAGGATGGCGGGGTCGCCGTCGATGTCGAGCGGCTCCGGCCACGGTGCGGTGTGCACGGAACCCTCCTCGTACCAGGACCAGGCCTCTTCGGCGGCGAACACCAGGACCGGGGCGAACAGACGCAAGAGGACTCCGAGCGCCGTGCGGAGCGCCAGCGCCGCGGACGGCTGTCCGACGTCGGCCTGGTCGTAGGCGCGCTCCTTCACCAGTTCGAGGTAGTCATCGCAGAACGTCCAGAAGAACGTCTCGACGGTCTCCAGCGCCCGCGCGTGCTCGTAGCCCTCGAATGCCGTGGTGGCTTCCCGGACCACCGCGTCCAGGGCGGCGAGCATCGATGCATCCAGCGCGTGGGTGATTCGCGCGTCGGCGGGGACGGGGAAAGACAGCACGAACTTCGCCGCGTTGAGCAGTTTGATCGCCAGTCGGCGGCCGATCTTGATCTGTGTCGGGTTCCGCGGATCGAACGCGGCGTCCGTGCCCAGACGGCTGGACGCCGCCCAGTAGCGCACGGCATCCGACCCGTGCTGCTCCAGGATCGCGGCCGGCGTGACCACGTTACCCTTGGACTTCGACATCTTCTTGCGATCAGGGTCGACGATGAACCCGGAGATGGCGGCATGCGCCCACGGCGCGCGACCATCCTCCAGGACGCTGCGCAGCATCGTGGAGAACAACCACGTGCGGATGATGTCCTGCCCTTGGGGGCGCAGGTCGAACGGGCTGACCAGGTTCCACAACTCGTGGTCCCGCAACCATCCGCCGGCCAGCTGCGGGGTGAGCGATGAGGTCGCCCACGTGTCGAGTACGTCCTGCTCGGCGTCGAAGCCGCCGGGCGTGCCGCGCTGGTCCGGCGCATACCCGGGTGGGACATCGATAGTGGGATCCACCGGCAGCAGGTCTCGGTCGGGGACGAGGACCCGCTCGTAGTCGCGGTCGCCGTTCTCGTCGAGCGCGTACCAGACCGGAATGGGCACGCCGAAGAATCGCTGCCGCGACACCAGCCAGTCGCCGGTCAGGCCGTTCGTCCAGTTCTCGTACCGCACCCGCATGAAGTCGGGATGCCATTGCAGGGACCTGCCAAGCGCTATCAACCGCTCGCGCAGGACGCCGTCGCGGGCGCCGTTGCGCAGATACCACTGCCGCGTGGACACGATCTCCAGAGGCCGGTCGCCCTTCTCGAAGAACTTCACCGGGTGGGTGAACGGCGCGGAGACGGCCCGCAGCTCTCCGCTTTCGCGAAGCAACTCCACCATGCGGGTCCTCGCACCGAACACCGTCCGGCCCGCCAGCTCCGCGTACGCCCCCCTCCCCGCCTCGGTCGCAATGGCCTCCGGCGGCTCCGTGAGGATGCGCCCGTCCGCGCCGATCACCGGGCGCACGGGCAAGTCGAGCTCCCGCCACCACACGATGTCGGTCACATCTCCGAACGTGCAGATCATCGCAATGCCCGAGCCCTTGTCGGGCTGAGCGAGCGGATGCGGCAGCACGGGCACCTCCACCGCGAACAATGGGGTGATGACCGAGGTGCCGAACAGGTCCCGATAGCGATCGTCGTCAGGATGGGCCACGAGTGCGACGCAGGCGGGAAGCAGCTCAGGACGCGTGGTCTCGATCTCCACATCCCCAGACCCGTCAGCGCGATGGAACGCGAGGCGATGGTACGCGCCCGTCTGATCGCGATCCTCCAACTCCGCCTGGGCGATCGCGGAGCGGAAGTCCACATCCCACAGAGTGGGAGCGAGCGCCTGGTATGCCTCGCCGCGCTCGAGGTTGCGCAAGAACGCGGCCTGACTGACCCGGATGGTCTCCTCCGAGATGGTTCGGTAGGTCTGGGACCAGTCCACGCTCAACCCCAACGTGCGCCAGAGCCGTTCGAAGTGCTGCTCATCCGCCACCGTCAGCCGTTCGCACAGCTCGATGAAATTGCGGCGGCTGATGGGCGTCTGGTCGGCGGCGCGCACCGCGCCGTCGCCGTCATGAGGCGGAGTGAAGTCGGGATCGTACGGCAGCGACGGGTCACACCGCACGCCGTAGTAGTTCTGCACCCGGCGCTCGGTGGGAAGCCCGTTGTCGTCCCAACCGATCGGATAGAACACCGTCTTGCCGCGCATCCGTTGGAAGCGCACGGTGACGTCGGTGTGGGTGTAGCTGAACACGTGCCCGATGTGCAGACTGCCCGACGCGGTCGGGGGTGGTGTGTCCACCGAGAACACGCCGGACCGCCCCGCAGCACGCGCCCGATCCCGATCGAAGCGGTACGTTCCCGCCGCCCGCCACCGCGCATCCCACACGGCCTCAAGGCCCTCCAGCGCCGGCTTTTCGGGGATCGGGGGCATGGGGGACTCCTGCTGCGGTATGTGCGGCACCGTGTGAGCGTGCCTGAGTGTCGGGGACCGTCCCGAGTCTACCGGCGGGACCCGGCGAAGCGCGCTCGGCGGGTGCCGTGCGCGAGGTAGAATAGCGGCCATCGGCGTTGATCCGGCCATCACCGGGGAGTCCTCGGAAGAACGGCATAGCCCAGTAGAACCGAGCGGGTCAGGCCCGTCACAGCCGCAGTGACAGGGGTCGGCCCACGGCCGGCAAGCGGGGTGGTACCGCGGTCCTCGGATCGTCCCGGCGACGACGATCCGATCACTGTGAGAGGGCCATGACCTACCCCCGTTCCGGCTTCGGCCCCGCGGCCGACATCGTCCCCAGTCCCCGCTTCCCGCAGATCGAGCAGGATGTTCTGGACTTCTGGCATCGCGACGACACATTCCACGCCTCCATCGCACGCCGCGACGGCGCTCCCGAATGGGTGTTCTACGACGGGCCTCCCTTCGCCAATGGTCTGCCGCACTACGGACACCTCCTCACCGGGTACGCGAAGGACCTGTTCCCGCGCTTCCAGACGATGCGCGGACGGAAAGTCGACCGCGTGTTCGGGTGGGACACGCACGGCCTGCCGGCCGAGCTGGAGGCAATGAAGCAGCTGGGCATCACCGAGAAGGCCGACATCGAGCGGATGGGGATCGGCGCGTTCAACGCGAAGGCCCGCGAGTCCGTGCTTGCCTACACCGACCAGTGGCGCGACTACGTCACCCGGCAGGCTCGGTGGGTCGATTTCGACCGCGGGTACCGGACGCTGGACACGTCCTACATGGAATCGGTGCTGTGGGCGTTCGCGACCCTCTACGAGAAGGGTCTGGCGTATGAGGGATATCGGGTCCTGCCGTACTGCTGGCGCGACGAGACCCCCTTGTCCGCCCACGAGCTGCGGATGGACGACGATGTCTACCGGATGCGGCAGGACCCGTCCGTGACCGTCGCCTTCCCCCTGGTGGGGCCGAAGGCGGAGGTGATGGGCTTGACTGGCGTCCGGGCGCTCGCGTGGACGACGACGCCGTGGACGCTGCCGACCAACCTTGCGCTGGCCGTGGGACCGGCCATCGATTACGCGGTGATCCCTGCGGGCCCGGCGGGGGCCGCGGATGTGCCCGAGACGGCCGATGCTGGGGCGGCGGCCGCGCACCGCTACCTGCTCGCGGCAGATCTGCTGGCTGCGCACGCCGCCGACCTCGGCTATCCGTCCGCGGAGGCCGCGGAGGCCGCGGTGGAGCGCACCGTCCGGGGTGCTGACCTCGCCGACGTCGGATACGATCGTCTGTTCGACTACTACGCGGATGCGGCGTGGAACACCGAGCGTGCGTGGCGGATCCTCGTCGACGACTACGTCAGCACAGCAGAAGGTACCGGCATCGTTCACCAGGCGCCGGCCTACGGCGAGGACGACAAGCGCGTCGCCGATGCCGCCGGCATCCCCACGATCGTGAGCCTGGACGAGGGGGGCCGGTTCCTCCCGGAGGTGACGGATGTCGCGGGGATGCTGTGGATGGACGCGAACACGCCGCTCGTGCGCCTGCTGCGGGCGCAGGGTCGGCTGCTGCGGCTGCGCAGCTACGAGCACTCCTACCCCCACTGCTGGCGCTGCCGGAACCCACTCATCTACAAAGCCGTCTCCAGCTGGTTCGTGCGCGTGACCGCGCTGAAGGAGCGCCTGATCGCACTGAACGAACAGATCACATGGGCGCCCGAGAACGTCAAGCACGGGCAGTTCGGAAAATGGCTCGAAGGCGCCCGGGACTGGTCGATCAGTCGCAACCGTTACTGGGGATCGCCGATCCCCGTCTGGAAGAGCGATGATCCGGCGTATCCCCGGGTCGATGTGTACGGCTCCCTCGCGGACCTGGAGCGGGACTTCGGCCGGCTGCCCGTCGACGCGTCCGGACGCGTCGACCTGCACCGCCCCGCGATCGACGAACTCACCCGCCCCAACCCGGACGACCCCACCGGCCGGTCGGTGATGCGCCGGATCGAGGACGTGTTCGACGTCTGGTTCGACTCCGGGTCGATGCCGTACGCGCAGGTCCACTATCCGTTCGAGAACCGGGAGTGGTTCGACGAGCACTCCCCGGCCGACTTCGTCGTGGAGTACATCGGTCAGACGCGCGGCTGGTTCTACGTGATGCACGTGCTGTCGGGAGCGCTGTTCGACAGGCCGGCCTTCACCGGCGTTTCCTGCCACGGCATCGTGCTGGGGTCCGACGGCCAGAAGATGTCCAAGTCCCTGCGGAACTACCCAGATGTGGGCGAGGTCTTCGATCGCGACGGATCCGACGCGATGCGGTGGTTCCTGATGTCGAGTTCGGTGCTCCGCGGCGGCAATCTGGTCGTGACCGAGGAGGGCATCCGTGCTGGCGTGCGGGAGTTCCTGCTTCCCCTCTGGAACGCGTGGTACTTCTTCGCGACGTATGCGAACGCCGCCGCGCCGGGCGGTTACCAGGCACGCTGGCGGACGGACTCGACGGACGTACTGGATCGATACATCCTGGCCTTGACCGGCTCGCTCGTTCGCGACGTCGCCGCGGACCTGGACGCTTTGGACTCCACGACCGCCGCCGGACGCCTGCGCGAGTTCGCCGAGGCTCTGACCAACTGGTACATCCGCCGTTCCCGCGACCGGTTCTGGCGCGGCGTCGACGACGACCCGTCCAGCACAGAGGCCTTCGACACCCTGTTCACGGTGCTGGAGACCCTGACGCGGGTGGCCGCCCCGATGATTCCTCTTGTGGCGGAGCGGGTATGGCAGGGCCTCACCGGAGGTCGGAGCGTCCACCTCACCGACTGGCCGGATCCGCAGGACTACCCGGAAGCCCCCGACCTGCTCCGGACCATGGAACGGGTACGGGAGGCGTCGTCCGTCGGTAACGCACTGCGCAAACGCGAGGGCCGGCGCGTGCGCCTACCGCTGCCGCGGATGACGGTGGTCGCGCCTGCTGTGGCCGATCTGGAACCGTTCCGGGAGATCCTGCGCGACGAGCTGAACGTGAAGGAGGTCGCGCTGGTGGAGGCGACGCCGGATGCGGCCGAACACTACGGGATCGGCTACCGCCTCTCCGTGAACGCCCGCGTGGCCGGGCCGCGGCTGGGAGCGGCGGTGCAACAGGCGATCGCGGCGGCACGGGCTGGGCGCTGGCATGAGGAGGGCGGCTCGGTTGTCGTCGGTGACCTCACGCTCCTGCCCGGAGAGTACGAACGGGTCCTCGAACCCGCCGCGCGGGGCACCGGCGATGCCCTCGCCGTGCTCCCGAGCGGCGGCTTCGCCCTACTCACGACCAGCACGACCCCCGAACTGGAGGCGGAGGGCCTTGCGCGGGACATCATCCGCGCCGTGCAGGACACGCGCAAGGCCGCCGGACTGGAGGTGAGCGACCGAATCGCGCTGATGCTGAGCTTCGAGGAGCGGTCGGACGCGAGTGCGCTCCGCGACGGATTCGCCGCGGCCGACGTGGCGGGGGAGACCCTCGCCCTCAGTGTCACCGTCGATGGCGCGGTTCTCGTCGGGAGCACCTTCGACGCGGCCGCGGAACCCGCCTACGTTGCGCGTTTCGACGCCGGCGCATTCGCGAACCGTGGGGCGTTCCGCGTCGGCGTGACGAGGGTGACGGGCCGATGAGCGACCGCCGCCGGGCGGACGACGTATATGGGGCGCTGCTGCACCGCCAGGGAGAGGCCTGGGTGGAGCCGCGCCTGGAACGCACCCGTCGAGTGCTCGACCTGCTCGACAACCCCCAGCGCACGTACCGTGTCGTGCATGTGACCGGCACCAACGGCAAGACCTCCACCAGTCGCATGATCGAGAGCCTGCTGCGAGCGCACGGACTGCGCACGGGACTGTTCACCAGCCCTCACCTCGAACGGTTCACCGAGCGGATCGTGATCGACGGGGAACCGATCACCGATGCCGCGATCGCTGACGCCTGGGACGAGATCGCGCCCGTCGCAGCAGTCGTGGACACGCAGCTGCGCGACGCGGGTGAGGCCCCGCTCACGTTCTTCGAACTGCTGACGGTCCTGGCCTTCATCGCGTTCGCGGACGCGCCCGTGGATGTCGCCGTGATCGAGGTGGGCATGGGCGGCAGCTGGGATGCGACGAACACGGCCGACGGCGACGTCGCCGTGATCGCCCCCATCGGGATGGATCACGCAGACCGGTTGGGTGACACCCCCGCTGCGATCGCGCGCGTCAAGGCCGGCATCATCAAACCCGGCGCGGTCGTCGTCTCCGCCGTCCAGGAGCCGGAGGTCGGCGAGGTACTCGACGAGGCTGCCGCCGCGGCCGGCACGGTGGTCGCGTATGAAGGCGGGTCGTTCGGTGTCGCTTCGCGTCGCCTGGCGGTCGGCGGGCAGGTGCTGGACGTCCGCAGCCGCGGCGGAGCATACCGAGATCTCTATCTGCCGCTGTACGGCGCGCACCAGGGCCGCAACGCCGCGCTCGCGGTTGCTGCTGTCGAGGGTCTCCTCGCGAATCCCGGAGAAGCTCTCGCTACCGACGTCGTGTCGGACGGGCTCGCTCGGGTCACCTCCCCGGGGCGGCTGCAGCTGATCGGCACGACACCGACCGTGCTCGTCGACGCGGCCCACAACCCGCACGGAGTGCGCGCTCTGGTCACCGCGTTGCAGGACTCGTTCGACTTCGACGAGTGGGCGGTCGTGTTGGGCGTCCTCGCCGACAAGGACGCCGGCGCCATCCTCGATGCCCTGCTGCCGCTTCCGGGAAGGATCTTCGCGACCGCACCCGAGTCCGACCGGGCCCGGGACCCAGATGACCTAGCGGACTTCGCGGAGGAGCGGGGGATGCCGGTCAGCGTGCACCCGGATCTGACGGACGCCGCCGATGCCGCGCGCGCCTGGGCGGCATCCGTTCCGCGCCGCGCCGTGGTCATCGCCGGGTCGGTGGTGCTCGCGGGCGAGGCGATCACGCTGGCGCGCGAACAGGAATGGAAGGCCGAGGGACAGACATGAACGAGACCGGACGCGTGCGTCCGCAGCGCGGCGCCGCCGAATCGCTGGGGCAGGTGGTGCTGGCCTCGGAGTCCATCGTGGTGTTCCTGGCCGGACTCGTCGTGTTCGGCCTCGGCGCCCTCCCGCAGGGAATCCCCCCGTGGTGGGGGATCGCCGGCGGTGCAGTGCTCGCGGTGGCGATGATCGTCGTATCGGGTCTGCTGCGCCGTCGGTGGGCCCGGGCGGCCGGATGGGCACTGCAGGCCGTGCTGGCGCTGGCGGGACTGCTGGTGCCCGCGATCGTGTTGGTCGTCGTCATTTTCGGGGGAATGTACGGATATGCGACGATCAAAGGGGGGTCGCTGGACCGCGGTCGCGCCGCGTCGGAAGAACCTCCGGACCCGAGGGAGGACGAGCATGCCCGTTGAGGAGACTCTGGTGCTGATCAAGCCCGACGGGGTGGCACGCGGACTGACCGGAGCCATCCTCGCGCGGGTGGAGGCGAAGGGGTACGGGCTGGTCGACATCCGAATGGTCGACCCCGACCGGGCTCGGCTGGAGCGGCACTATGCCGAGCACGCCGGCAAGCCGTTCTACGAGCCCCTGCTGGAGTTCATGATGTCCGGGCCGGTGGTGGCGATCCGCCTCGCGGGCGACCGCGTCATCGAGGGCTTCCGGTCGCTCGCCGGGGCCACGGATCCCACCGTTGCCGCGCCCGGTACGATCCGCGGCGACTTCGGCCGCGACTGGGGGACCGACGTGCAGCAGAACCTCGTGCACGGCAGCGACGGGGCCCAGTCCGCGGCACGCGAACTGCGCATCTGGTTCGGCTGATCGCGGTCAGCCGAACGTGGCGAGCACGTCCAGACGGACCTGAGCGATCACCGCGACCACGGCGTAGCTGAGGACGGCCATCAACGGCACCCATCCCATCGCCGCGGCGCCCGCGCGCTGCACTCGGGGGGACCTCAGGACGGGCATCCGGAGCAGATGCAGGGTCGTGGCGTAGAAGGTCGGAATCGTCACCGCCCACGTCACCATGCACCAGGGGCAGAGGGTACCGAGCACGAAGATGCTCTGAATGATCAGCCAGCAGACGAAACCGAACGCGAACAGCATCCCCACCCAGAACGCCCACCAGAACCAGCTCGCGAATCGGGCTCCGGCGAGGATCGCAGCGCCCACGACGATCGGCGCCACCCATCCGGTCAGACCGATGATGGGATTGGGGAATCCGAAGACACTGCCCTGCCAGGACTGCAGGTTGGCCGTGCACTGCACGAGCACGCTGAAGTCGCACGAGGCGGCCGTGCCGGGGTTCAGGAGCAGATGGAACCGCTCCAGTGTGAGCGAGAACGCTGCCCACCAGCCGATCACCCCGGCGATGATCAGCCACCCCCCGAAGAGGACCGGGCGGGGCGCAGGTGCGTCGGGCATGAGTCGGATTATGGCACTCCCGTGCGGCGCACCTGGCACCCGTCCCGGATGCGCCGGGTGCCAGGTGCGATAATGGCTGGGATGCCGCGTGACCGCGTCGCGACGGCACCGAACGCAGACTTCGGGCGATGACCGCCCGCGCAGTTCCGGCCGACGCCGACTGCATGCCGAACAAGCCCGCGGCCCGGCACGGCCGGCCGCACGAGAATGCGCTGGGAGACACGCGGTGTCACCCGGCGGGGAGTGCGCCGCAATGGCAGACGAGAACGAAATCGATGCGGATTCGTCCGCGACGGCGGTCCCGGCGGATGCCGGCGACCCGGATGCGAACGAGATCGACCCGGATGCGAACGAGATGCGCTCCGCCGACGCTGGGTCCGAACCGGACGCCCCATCCGACGCTGCGTCCGACGCCGGGACCCCGCCCGAGGCGGCGCCCGAACCGGATGCTCCGCGCGACACCGCAGCGGACGGGTCCGCACAGGAGCCCGATCCGGACCGCCCGCCGACGGCGGCGGATCTCGGGCTGCTGCCCGAGACATTCGTGTCGGCGGTCACGACCGAGCTGCACTTCCACGCCCCCGATGTCCCGCCGCCCCCCGTCGAGACAGTCGACGAGGAAGCCGGCACCCCCCGCAGACGGCGACGCCGGGGCAGCGAACGGTCGCGGGATGGTCTCGCCGACCAGGGCGCGCCCGCGCCGGTGGAGATCATCACCGAGCCGCAGCGCATCAAGGGCTCGACGCGTCTGGAAGCGAAGAAGCAGCGCCGCCGGGACGGCAGGGAGGCGGGTCGTCGCCGGCAGGTGGTCACGGAAACCGAGTTCCTGGCCCGCCGTGAAGCCGTCGAGCGCACGATGGTGGTCCGGTCGGCTCAGGGCCGGATCCAGATCGGGGTGCTCGAGGACGACATCCTCGTGGAGCACTATGTGGCTCGCAGTCAGGACGCGTCGCTCATCGGCAATGTCTATCTCGGGCGCGTTCAGAACGTGCTGCCGAGCATGGAGGCGGCGTTCGTGGACATCGGGCGCGGCCGCAACGCCGTCCTGTACTCCGGCGAGGTGGACTGGGATGCCGTGGAGACCGGCAACCAGCCGCGCCGCATCGAGCTGGCGCTCAAAAGCGGCGACACCGTCCTCGTGCAGGTCACGAAGGACCCGGTGGGGCACAAGGGGGCGCGGCTGACAAGCCAGATCTCGCTGCCCGGTCGATACCTCGTGTACGTGCCCGGCGGCGCCATGAACGGCATCTCCCGGAAACTGCCGGACACCGAGCGCGCGCGACTGAAGCGCATCCTCAAGGCGGCCGTGCCGGAGTCGTCCGGCGTGATCGTGCGCACCGCGGCCGAGGGCGCCACGGAGGAGCAATTGACCCTCGACGTGCAGCGCCTGACCGCCCAGTGGGAGCACATCAGCGCGCAGGCGGACCAGGTGCCGGCCCCAGCGCTGCTGTACTCCGAGCCGGACCTGCTGCTGAAGATCGTGCGGGACGTGTTCAACGAGGATTTCTCGGCGATGATCATCCAGGGTGACGAGGCCCGCCAAACCATCGAGGGATACTTGACCGCCGTGGCTCCGGATCTGCTGGAGCGGGTGCGGCCGTACACCGGCGACAGCGACCCGTTCGATGAGTTCCGCATCACAGAGCAGATCGAGAAGGCGCTCGAGCGCAAGGTGTGGCTACCGTCCGGCGGATCCCTCGTCATCGACCGCACCGAGGCGATGACGGTCATCGACGTCAACACGGGCAAGTTCGTCGGATCCGGCGGCAATCTGGAGGAGACCGTCACGAAGAACAACCTCGAGGCGGCCGAGGAGATCGTGCGGCAACTCCGGCTGCGCGACATCGGCGGGATCATCGTCGTCGACTTCATCGACATGGTGCTCGAATCGAACCGAGACCTGGTGCTGCGCCGACTGGTGGAGTGCCTGAGCCGAGACCGCACCAAGCACCAGGTCGCCGAGGTCACCTCACTCGGGCTGGTGCAGATGACGCGCAAGAAGCTCGGTCTGGGCCTGCTGGAGACCTTCAGCGAACCCTGTGAGGTGTGTGCGGGGCGAGGGATCATCGTGCACCACGATCCGATCACCAAGCACCGCGGCACCGGGGGCGGGGCCGGAGCGCGTCGTCCGCGAGCCGTGACGGCCGCAGGAACCAGCGGGACGGCGCACATCATCACCGACGGTGTGAAGTCTGCACTCGCACAGATCGCAGCGTCGACGATCCATCAGGGCGAGGATGCCGCTCCGGTCGCAGGGGAGGCATCCGAAGCGCCTCCCGCCGCCCCCGATCCGGTCGCTTCGGAGCGCGCCCCCCGGCGGCGCCGAGGGAGCGAGACCGGTGCAGCGCCGAAGTCGGAGGCCGAGCTGCTGCTGGACTCGGTGCTCGATGCGCTGCCCGAACCGAAGGCTCCGGGCCATGGACGATCGCGGCGCCGGGTCACCACCGCCGCGCTCACAGGCACGCCGGTCGTGCAGCCGCCCGAGTCCGACTGAACGGGATCAGCGGTCGCGGCGCTGACGGGCCGTGACGCGCAGACCCGATGCCAGCAGAGCGCGGACCAACACGTGCGCGCTCACGTGACGAGCACCCGCGGCGATGAGGCCCGCATGCATGCGCTCCGGAACGTCGTAGTGGTCCAGGTCGAACGCCCGAGCAGGAATGCCGTTGGCGGCTGCGAAGTCATGCAGCTCAGCCAGATCGCTATCGCTGATCAGGTGCGCCCAGAGCAACTGGTGCGCCGGCCACACCGGATCGTCGATGAGGATGGCCACCGAGCCATGATAGGCGGGCTCATCCACCGCGTTGCCCGCCGCGTGCTGGTCCGGTATCATTGACGGTTGGTGCATCGCGCACTTGGCGGCTGGGATTCCGGACGCGGACGCGGTCCCGCCGCCGACGACTCTGTCGCTGAGAAGCGTCGTCGCCCGAATGGCCCGGAGCCGTGCGCTCCTCAACGAGATCAGGTGTGAAGTGGTATACGCAGTGGTGCGCGCGGGAGGCCGTCAAGAGCGCGTCGAGGTCGGGTCGATCGTCGTGATGAATCGACTGGATGCCGCCGTAGGCGACGAGGTGCGGCTTCCTGCGCTGCTGCGCGTGGACGGCAACGTGGTTACGAGCGATCCGGAGACTCTCGGAAGCGTCACCGTCACTGCCGAGGTGCTGGGTCAGGAGCGCGGTCCGAAGATCGTGATCCAGAAGTTCAAGAACAAGACCGGTTACAAGAAGCGTCAGGGCCACCGCCAGGACCTCACGCGACTGAAGGTCACCGGGATCCGCTGAGAGGGGCACGGTCAGATGGCACACAAGAAGGGCGCGAGTTCGTCGCGCAACGGCCGCGACTCCAACGCGCAACGGCTGGGCGTGAAGCGCTTCGGCGGTCAAGCCGTCAACGCCGGCGAGATCATCGTCCGCCAGCGTGGCACCCATTTCCACCCGGGAGCCAACGTGGGCCGCGGCGGGGACGACACCCTGTTCGCACTGTCGGCCGGTGCGGTGCACTTCGGCAGCAAGGGCGGCCGCAGGGTCGTCACCGTCGTCGAACCCCAGTGAGCCCGGCCGGATCACTGTCGCGACCGGCGGGGGCGGGCCGACGCCCGTCCCCGTCGGCGTTTTTGGGAAGCTGAGATGGTCACCTTCGTCGACCAAGTGACGCTGCACGTTCGCGCGGGCAAGGGCGGAAACGGCTGCGTTTCGGTGCGGAGGGAGAAATTCAAGCCGCTCGCCGGCCCCGACGGCGGCAACGGTGGCGATGGCGGCGATATCATCCTGGTCGCGGACCCACAGGTGACGACGTTGCTGAGTTATCACCACGCGCCGCACCGCACCGCCCCCAGCGGCGGGTTCGGTATGGGCGACAACCGTTCCGGCAGTGCCGGAGAGTCCGTGGAGCTGACGGTGCCGGTGGGCACCGTGGTGAAGGACTCCGATGGCGCGGTGATCGCCGACCTGGTCGAGCCCGGCACTCGCGTCGTCGTCGCGCCGGGTGGACGAGGCGGGCTCGGCAACGCCGCCCTCGCAGGTCCTCGCCGCAAGGCTCCGGGCTTCGCGCTGCTGGGGACTCCCGGGTGGGAGGGCGACGTGGTGCTGGAGTTGAAGACCGTCGCCGATGTGGCGCTGGTCGGCTATCCCTCCGCGGGCAAGTCGAGCCTGATCGCGGCGATGTCGGCGGCTCGACCGCGGATTGCCGACTACCCGTTCACGACTCTGCACCCCAATCTGGGTGTCGTGGAGGCTGGCGACGTGCGGTACACCCTCGCCGACGTGCCCGGGCTGATCGAGGGGGCCAGCGCCGGACGTGGACTGGGACTGGAGTTCTTGCGCCACGTCGAGCGCTGCTCCGTGCTCGTGCATGTGCTGGACTGTGCCACCCTGGAACCCGGCCGCGATCCGATCAGCGATCTGGACGTCATCCGGGCGGAACTGGCGGCCTATCCCGTGCCCGAGGGGCAGATTCCCCTACTGGACCGACCGCAGGTCGTCGTGCTGAACAAGATCGACGTTCCTGAGGCCGCGGAGCTCGCGGCGCTCGTCCGGCCCGAGCTGGAGGAGCGCGGATACCGGGTGTTCGAGATCTCCGCGGTCACCCGCGCCGGGCTGCGCGAGCTGAGCTTCGCGCTGGCGGACCTGGTCGCCGAGCACCGCGCGCAGGTTCTCGCGGCGCCCGTGCCGCCACGGGTTGTGATCCGGCCGCGCGGTGCGGACGCGGACTTCGCCATCCGGGTGGAGGGCCCGGCGGACGAACCGGTCTTCCGCATCCTCGGTGACAAGCCGCTGCGGTGGGTGCAGCAGACTGACTTCCAGAACGACGAAGCGGTCGGGTACTTGGCGGACCGACTGGAACGGCTCGGGGTGGAGGAGGAGCTCACCCGGCTGGGCGCCGCCGCCGGCGCCACCGTGGTCATCGGCGAGGGCGCCGGCGTGGTGTTCGACTGGCAGCCCTCGCTGTCTTCGGTCGCGGAGCTAGCCGTGGGGCCCCGGGGCAGCGACCCGCGCTTGGACCAGAGTTCGCGACGGACCACCGCGGAGCGGCGTGTGGAGTATCACGACCTTATGGATCAGCGGGCCGCCGCCCGCGACCAGGACGGCATCGCGTGAGCACCCGCGAGGGGCACCCTCGCCGGGCACTGGCGACCGCCCGGCGTGTCGTGGTGAAGGTCGGCTCATCGTCGATCAGCGGCGAGAACGCCGAGGCGATCGTGCCGCTGGTGGCAGACCTGGCCGTCGCGCACGGCCGTGGCGTGGAGATCATTCTCGTGTCCTCGGGGGCTATCGCGACGGGAATGCCCTTCCTCGACCTCGACCAGCGCCCCCAGGATCTGGCCACCCAGCAGGCCGCCGCCGCGGTGGGACAGAACGTTCTCGTCTACCGCTACCAGGAGGCGCTGCGGCCGTTCCGCATCGTCGCCGGGCAGGTGCTGCTGACCGCCGGGGACCTGGAGAACGCCACGCATCGCGCGAACGCGAGACGCGCAATGGAGCGACTGCTGTCGCTGCGGATTCTCCCGATCGTGAACGAGAACGACACGGTCGCAACGCACGAAATCCGGTTCGGCGACAATGACCGCCTCGCCGCGCTCGTGGCCAGGCTCCTGACCGCAGACGCACTCGTACTCCTCAGCGACGTGGACAGCCTCTTCACCCGCCCGCCCGACGAGCCCGGCGCTCTGCCGATCGACCGGGTGCGCTATGGCGAGGATCTGGCCGGATTCCGGTTCGGGTCGGTCGTTGTCAACAGCGTGGGCACCGGGGGGGCAGCCACCAAGGTCGCGGCTGCCCGGATGGCCGCCGCAGCGGGAATCGGCGTGGTGGTGACGGCGGCCACCCGCCTCGGCGCTGCGCTTGCCGGGGAGCCGGTGGGGACGTGGTTCGAGCCGAATCCGGCACCTGCGGCGCGGACCGCATCGACCGGTCCGATCCGGCGTCCGGTGGATACACTGTGACGGTGACCGTCACCGGCCTGACCGCGCGCGATCGGATCGCCGCCGCGGCCCGCGCGAGCCGCTCTCTGACGCGTGTGGGGGATGCGGACAGAGCTGCGGCGCTGCTCCGGATTGCAGCCGCGATCGAACAGGATGCCGCCGCCATCGTGGCCGCCAACGCGGAGGACCTGGATCGCGGGCGGACGGGCGGACTGTCGCCGGCGCTGCAGGACCGGTTGCGACTGGACGAACGCCGCGTTGCCGCCCTGGCGGCTGCGGTGCGATCCGTCGCGGACCTGCCGGACCCCGTGGGCCGGGTGCTGGATACCCGGACTCTCCCCAACGGCTTAACCGTGACGAAGGTCTCCGTGCCCTTCGGCGTGGTCGGCGCGATCTACGAGGCGCGTCCCAACGTCACCGTCGACATTGCTGCGCTCGCGCTGCGCGCTGGCAACGCCGTGGTTCTGCGCGGGGGGACGGCCGCCGAGCGCAGCAACGCCGCGCTGGTCACGGCGATGCGGGCGGCGCTGGCGGACTCCGGACTGGATCCCGATGTCGTCCAGACCCTCGACGGGTACGGGCGGGAGGGTGCGAGCGAACTGATGCACGCGCGCGGCCTGGTCGATGTGCTCGTTCCCCGGGGCAGCGCGGGCCTGATTCAGACGGTGGTCGCGGAATCGACGGTGCCGGTCATCGAGACCGGATCCGGTGTCGTCCATATCGTCCTGGACGAGTCCGCTCCCGTGGGCCGGGCCCGCGACATCGTGGTGAACGCGAAGACTCAGCGACCCAGCGTCTGCAACGCGGTCGAGACCGTTCTCGTCCATCGCGCCGCGTCCGCGCGCCTCGTGCCGGAGGTGGTGGCGGCTCTGCAGAGCAACGGCGTCACGGTGCACGGGGACGACGCGGTGCAGCGCCTCGCACGTGGCGTGGTGCCCGCAGACGAGTCGGATTGGGAGGCGGAGTATCTGAGCCTGGACGTGGCGATGCGTGTCGTGGACGACCTGGATGCCGCGCTCGACCACATCGCCCGCTATTCCACCCGGCACACCGAGGCGATCATCACCGATGACCCGGCGGCCGCCGAACGCTTCCTCGCGGAGGTGGATGCGGCTGTGGTCATGACGAACGCATCCACCCGGTTCACGGATGGCGAGCAGTTCGGATTCGGCGCTGAGGTGGGCATCTCCACGCAGAAGCTGCATGCGCGCGGGCCGATGGGCGTCAACGAGCTGACCACGACGAAATGGCTGGTCCGCGGCACCGGGCAGGTGCGCGACTGAGTGGCTAGGATGGTGTCGCGTACCCCGACGCCATGAACGGAGTCTCCTGATGGTTGTTCCCCTCGCCCTCGCTGCCGCCGCCGAAGCGGAAACCCAAGGCAACGTGGCGTTGGAGACGCTGCCATTCTTCTTCATCGCTTTGGCCGTTTTCGCCCTGCTGGCGCTCGTGGCCCTGTCGTACCGGAACGTCGCCAACCGGCATTCGCGCAAGGCGGAGGCCTACGCGCAGACCCACGCCGCCGAACTGCAGCAGCACGGGCACGGTCACGGTCACTGACGGCGTCAAGCATGTCCGCGCATCGGGCCCCCAGGGTGGGGGTGATGGGCGGCACCTTCGACCCCATTCACAACGGCCACCTGGTTGCTGCCAGCGAGGTCGCGGCGTCTTTTGACCTGGACGAGGTCGTGTTCGTCCCGACCGGTCAGCCGTGGCAGAAGTCCGATGTCACCCCGGGGGAGCACCGGTACCTGATGACCGTGATCGCCACGGCATCCAACCCGGGATTCACCGTCAGCCGCGTCGACGTGGACCGTTCCGGACCGACCTACACGATCGACACGCTGCGCGACTTGAGTCGGCAGCGACCCGGTGCGGACTTGTTCTTCATCACGGGCGCGGATGCCGTCGCGCAGATTCTCAGTTGGAGGGACCATGATGAGTTGTGGGAGTTGGCCCACTTCGTCGCGGTGTCCCGCCCCGGGCACGCGTTGTCCGCCGCCGGGCTGCCGAGCGCGCACGTGAGCCTGCTGGAGATCCCCGCGCTGGCGATCTCGTCCACGGATTGCCGGGAACGGGTTCGCCGCGGCATGCCGGTGTGGTACCTCGTACCCGACGGTGTGGTCCAGTACATTGCGAAACACCACCTCTACCGGAGCATGGCATGACCGAAACTGAGCAGCCGAGCACGCCGCCGCTGACGCGTCGGCAGTTGCGGGAGCTGCGCAACACCGGCGCGACGCCGGTGCTCACCACCGAGCCCGGGCCGGAACCCCCCGTCGCTCCGCTCCCACGGCCGGCCGGGCCCGCCCCCGTGGCGGCCCCACCCGTGGCCGACGCGAGCGTGGACCTCGAGGCGGCGCCATTGACTCGCCGCCAGGCGCGGGAGCAAGAGCGGATCCGAACGGCATCCATCTCCGTCATCCCGCTGGACGGACCACCGGCGACCCAACCCGCGGCCGCGGCCGATCTTCCGGTCGTGACCGCTGAACGGGCGTTGGCCGAGGACGTCCCGGGCGCGGACGATGACGCTCCGGTGACCGTGTCTGAACGCCTGGGATCGGCGTTGCTGCACGAGGATCCTGTCCCCGTCGAGATGCCGCCGTCCTTCGATCAGGTTCTCACCCGTGACGCGTCCACCAGCGGCAGCACCGTGATGGCGAACGCGCTGATTCTGTCCCAGGCTCCCGCCGGGGTGCCGCTGGTGGGTCCGATCGCCGCGACCGGCGAGCTCCTTGTGACCGGGACCCTGGATCTGCCGGAGGGGCTCGGGTCGCGCGGTCACGCGCCTGGGACGACCGATGGCAAGGAGGCGGACGCCGTCCTCGTGGACGGCGAGCTGCCGGCAGCATCCTCTCCCACTCCGATCGCCGCCAGTGCGGCCATCAGCACGGTCAGGAATGCGGACGAGATCATCCGGCCGCCCGCACCCGAGCGGGGAGGGCGGCTGATGCTGGTACTCGCGATCACCGCCGGGGCTCTGGCGGTGGCGCTCGTGGGCGTGCTGACCGTCGCCGTCATCACCGGCGCTTTCTCATGACGCTGAGTGAACCGGCCCGACGCGCTCTGCAGGTGGCGGCTCGCGCCGCGGATGCGAAAGGGGGCGAAGACCTCATCGCGATGGATGTGTCCGTCCCGCTGCCTCTGGTCGATGTGTTCCTGCTGGTCACAGGGCGCAACGAGCGCAACGTTGCCGCGATCGCCGACGAGATCGAGGACCGGCTGCACGATGCCGGCGTGAAACGCTTGCGACGCGAGGGCCGGGAGCAGTCCCGGTGGGTGCTGCTGGACTTCGGTGACCTGGTCGTGCACGTCTTCCACGAGGATGAGCGGGCCTTCTACAGTCTGGAGCGGCTGTGGAAGGACTGCCCGGTAGTGCCACTGGACCTGCCGGCGCGAACGGCAGCCGCGGAGTGACGCGCCTAGCCGGACCTGCCGAGGGCGGTGTAGTAGTCTGTCAGGGTTGCCCGCCGAGCGGGCGCGAGGGCCTGTGGCGCAGCTGGTAGCGCACCTGCATGGCATGCAGGGGGTCAGGGGTTCGAGTCCCCTCAGGTCCACCACGATGCTCTTACCCGAACCCTCGACACGAGCAAAGGGCTTATCGGGACACTATGTCCGGGTACACCTGCCCGAGTTCGAGCTGCAGGATCACCAGGTCTAGCCAGCGGTCGAACTTGCGGCCGACCTCGCGGACGACGCCGCTGCGCTGAAAGCCGAGGCTCTCGTGCAGGCGGATCGAGGCGACATTGCTCGATTCTATGTTGGCGACCATCATGTGCAGTCCCGCGTCGCGCGCGTGGGCGATCAGTGCGACGAGCAGAGCGCGGCCGAGGCCCTGGCCGCGGTGGTCCGCGCCGAGGTACACCGAGTTCTCGACGGTGTAGCGGTATCCCGGTCGCGCTCGCCACTGCGCATAGCTTGCATATCCGGCGACGATGCCGTCCACCTCGGCGATGATCACCGGGTGGCCGGCCGCACGGTGCTCGGCGAGCCACGCCTCACGATCTGAGCGTTCGACCGGCTCGTCGTACCAGATCGCGGGCGAAGTGAGGATCACATCGTTGTGGATGGCGAGGATCGCGTCCAGGTCCGCGTCCCGTGCCGGTCTGAGCTGCACGGACACGACCCATCGTATCGCCGTGGGCTCGACGGCGCTCCTCGGCGGTGGGATTCGATCCGCGATGGGGCATTCCGGCCGGATCGGGTCGATGCGCGTGCCTACATGGACCCGATCCGGTGGGCCCGGTCTAGCAGCAGTCCTCGCCGCAGTACTCGGGCGGGCAGACCGTGAGATCACAGCAGTCCATCACTTCACCTCCTCGTAGTCCTCGTGGTCGTCCATCTCTTCGAACAACTCGAGCGGCGATTCGACGTCGCCGCGCCAGGCTTGGATGCCCTCCCGGATCGCCAGGGCTGCGACCACGAGCGCGGCGACCGAGTCGGCCCACATCCAGCCGAACAGGGTGTTCAGCAGCAGACCGATCAGCACGGTGCCGGACAGGTATATGCACAGCAGCAACTGTTTCGCGTCCGCCTGCACGCTCCTCGAACCGAGTTCGCGGCCCGTCCGGAACTGCACCCAGGCGAGAGCGGGCATGACGACCAGGCTCGCGACGGCGATGCCGATGCCGAGCGGGCTGTGCTCGACGGGTTCGAGGCCGGTGAGGGAGAGGACCGCGTCCACGGTCACATACGCGGCGAGGGCGAAGAATGCGATGCCGATGGCGCGGACGGTCGGTTTCTCCCAGTGATCGGGGTCCTTCCTCGTGAATTGCCATGCGACTGCCGCCGCCGAGGACACTTCGATGAACGAGTCCAGACCGAACCCGATGAGGGCCGCCGATGAGGCGGCGGCTCCTGCGGATACCGCGATGATCCCTTCGAGCACGTTGTAGCTGATCGTGAAGCCCACGATCCATCGGACGCGTCGATACAGCGTCGCGCGACGTTCGGTCGAGACGGCTGCACTCATCGGATCGGTTCGCCGCTGCATCCCGGAACCGAGCAGACCGGGTCCATGCACGGGGCGCTCTCGTCCACCGCTAGCGCCACCTCGAGCAGGGAGTTCAGCGCGCGCGTCAGGTGCGGGTCCGCGATCTCGTATCGGGTCCTTCGCCCCTCGGACTCGGTCGCGACGATCCCGCAGTCCCGCAGGCACGCCAGGTGGTTGGACACGTTCGACCTTGTGAGGTCGAGGTCTCGGGCGAGCACAGCCGGGTAGCTCGGTCCGTGGAGCAGCGTCATGAGAATCCGCGAACGCACCGGGTCGGCCATGGCCCGGCCGAGACGGGTCATGGCGGCATGGCCGGTGGTCATAGTCAGCACAGGCTGACTATACAGCGTCTGCTGACCGTTAGTGCGCTTATCGTTCTGAACGGAATCATGGGACGACTCCGCCGGTGATCGCGGAGGCGTCACGGACTCACGGGGCTTCGAAGCGTTCGATCAGTGCCGGGTAGTCATTGCGTACGTTGCCGACGGCGGCCGAGACGGGATAGATCTCCAGTGAGGGCGCCACGGCCTGCGAGTCGGCGAGCACCATCTGCACCAGGTCGGCGGCGTGTTCGCCCGGGCCCGACAGCCATTCGGATGCGGCGCCGGCCGAAACGGTCACCGGCATCCGGTCGTGCACCGACCCGAGAGCGCCGACGGAATCGCGCGTGAGGATCGTGAACGAGAGGAGCCACCGCTGCGGCGCGTCGTCGGCGCTTGCGGGGTCGCGCCACCATTCGTACAGTCCCGCCAGGTACAGCGGAGCGCCGTCACGCGGATGGATGAACTGCGGATGCTTGCGGCCGTCTTCCTGCTTCCACTCGTAGTACCCGGTCACGGGCACGATCGCGCGCCGTTCCCGTAGCGCACCGCGGAACATGGGTCGGCGCTCGAGATCCTCGGCCCGAGCGTTGAACGCGCGCGCGCCTGCCGCTGGATCCTTCGCCCACGAGGGCACCAACCCCCACCGGGCTGGCTCCAGCCGGCGCGTCGACGGCATGGACCGATGGGAGTCGAGCACGATCGCGGCGGTGTCGGTCGGTGCCACGTTGAAGGATGGAGGTGGGAGCCGGTCGGCGATCAGATCGACCTGCAGCACGCTCACCAGATCCTCCGCGGCCCGTGCCACGACGAATCGCCCGCACATGCTGTCGACCCTACGCGTCCGCGCCCATCACACCGACCGCGGTCAGCCTGTCCATCAGAGCGGCGCCATCGGCTCCCGTGACCCATGGAACGCCCGCTGCGGAGTGGTCATCCACGGTGGTGCGTCCGCCTGCCAGCACCGCCTCGGCCGGGGTCAGGCGGCGGATGGCGACGGCCGCGACGCTGTTCGGGTGTGCACCTGCGAACGCTGTGTATATCGCGTCATCATGTTGCCCGTCGTCGCCGATGAGCAGCCACTGCACGTGGGGGAACTCCTCCGCCAGACGCACCAAGTTCCCGCGCTTATGCTCCTGGCCGCTGCGGAACCAGCGGTCGTGAGTAGGACCCCAGTCGGTCAGGAGCATCGCACCGGGCGGGAACAGGTGGCGGTGCAGGAAGCGGTGGAGAGTGGGGCCGATGTTCCATGCCCCGGTCGACAGGTACACGATCGGGGCGCCGGGATGCTGACGGGCCAGTGTCTCCAGGAGCACACTCATCCCGGGCACCGGCTGGCGAGCGTGCTCGTTGACCACGAACGAGTTCCAGGCTGCCAGCAGTGGGCGTGGCAGGGCGGTAACCATAACCGTGTCGTCCACGTCCGAGACGATGCCGAACCGCACCTCGTCGGCGACGATGAACACCGCGGCACGGATGGCTGGCTGGCCGTCGACCGAGAGCTCCACCGCCTGCCATCCCGGTTCCATGCGCGCCGGCAGGAGCGCGTCGATCACTCCGCCCCGGTCCGCGACCACGTCGTGCTCCTGATCCCCCACCGTGACGCGCACCCGGGCGAACCCGACGGGGATCGCGACGAAGCTGCGCCATCCCCGCACTCCCTGGTACGGGTCCGCGCGGGAGCGGGGCCTCGGCGGGATCATCACGCGTCCGACCACCCGCACCCAGGTGGGGGAGCCGTAGCCGGGCAGCGCCACCACCGTCGCGACCCGGCCACGGTGGCGCGCGCGCCGTTCGCGCCACGCATGATACCGGCGCTCCAGTCGCGCGAACCACAGCACCTCGCGGTCACTTGCGGCCGGGGAGGTCACCGCCCCAGTCTTCCACGTCAGCCGCACGCGCTGAGGCGGAATCGTCCTCGACGTCCAAGTGACGTCGCTCGAGGAACTGCAGCAGCCGACGTCCGCCGAGCGCTGCCAGCAGGAACACGGCGATCACACCCACGAACAGATATCCCGCAACATGCAGGCCATCCGCCAGATCCCGATACGTTCCGGCCGCCGCAGCCGACACGCTGACATACAACGTCGCCCACAGCATGCACGCCGGGGCGGTCCAGGCCAGGAAGCGGCGGTACGGGTAGCCGGTCATCCCGACCGTGAGCGGCACGAGCGAATGCAGCACGGGCAGAAAGCGGGACAGGAAGATCGCGGGACCGCCCCGTCGCCGCAGATACCGCTCCGACCGTAGCCAATTGGGTTCGCCGATCCAGCGCCCGAGCGCCGAGTGCCGGATCCGCGGCCCGAGGAATCGTCCCAGTAGGTATCCGATGGATTCACCGGCGAGCGCACCGATGACGACCGCCACGCCGAGGGCGACGGCCTCCGGGACGCTGGCTACCGCTGTTGCGGCAACGATCACCACGGTGTCACCGGGAACGATCAGCCCGACGAGCACGCTCGTCTCCAGCAGCATCGCCAGGCCGGAGAGGAGCAGCCGCAGCACCGGCGGCACCGTCTGCACGGCGTCGAGGATGCTGCTGAGCAGCTCGTTCACGGAGCCGAGCCTACGGGGACGAAGCTTGGCCTTGGTGGAGAGCGCGGACGCCGCCCGCGGGTCGCCTACCCTGGTGCGGTGACCGCCGCCGACACCGCCGTCGCCATCCGGCTGCCCGACCCACCCGACCCGGCTGCCGCCTTCGCCGCGTTCGCACCCGCAGGCCATCGGTTCTGGCTGGATGCTGGACCCGGCGCCGACAGCGGGTGGAGTTGGGTGGGGATGGGCGTCCCCGAGTCGCCGACGACCGTGCATGCGCTGCCCGCCGCGGCCGCTGCCCGCGCGGACGCGCCGTCGGGGCCCTTTCCACTGGGCTGGGTGGGATGGGTGGGATACGAGGCCGGCCTGCGCCGCCTCGGCATGACCCGGCGCCCCGGCGGGGAGCCCATGCCCCCCGAGCGATGGCTCCGCGTGACCGGCATGGTGGCGTTCGACCATGCCGCGCGGCGCGCGTGGCTGCTGGCCGGCTCGAAATCGGAGGCGGCGCACGTGACGGCTCTGCTTCGAAAACCCCGCGTGGACAGATCCGTCCCGATATCGTGCCCGCAGCCACCAGAGGCAATGGCAGTCGGTGCGGGCGCGACCGTGCGCGCCCGCACCAACCCGCGCGGGTACCGCGACCGCATCGGTGCGGCCCAGGAGGCGATCGCCGCGGGCGATGCCTACCAGCTGTGCCTGACCACCAGGTTCACGGTGACGGGGGCGGTGGATCCGGTTGCGGCGCACCGGAGCCTGCGCATCCTGTCACCATCGCCTCGCGGCGCCATCATCCTCTCCGGCGAGCACGCGATCGTCAGCAGTTCGCCCGAACAGTTCCTCGACATCCGCGGTGGAGTGGTGCGCACCCGTCCGATCAAGGGCACGAGCGCACGCAGCGACGATCCCGTCGCCGACGCGGCGCTCGCAACGGCTTTGCGGCACAGTCCGAAGGAGCGCGCCGAGAACGCGATGATCGTGGACCTGGTCCGCAACGACCTCACCCGCGTGTGCGAACCCGGGACGGTGAGCGTCGAAGACCTGCTGACGGTCGAGAGCTACCGCACCGTGCACCAGCTTGTCAGCGGCGTGGCCGGAGTCATCCGCGCCGGGGTCACGGTCGGCGGGGTGCTGGATGCGGTATTTCCGGCCGGCAGCATGACCGGAGCGCCCAAGATCTCCGCGATCGGACTGTTGGCCGCGCTCGAGGACGGCCCCCGTGGCGTGTTCGGCGGCTGCTACGGGTGGGTCGGCCGGGATGGCAGCGCCGACCTCGCCATGACGATTCGAACCCTCGCGACCCACCCCCGAGGCGCGTACATCGGCGCGGGTGGCGGCATCACGGCGCTGTCGGATCCCTCGGCGGAGGTGAGAGAGGTCGCGCTCAAGGCCGCACCGGTGCTCGCCGCGGCCGGAGCGGACCTCCCGCAGGAGTGGCGGGATCGGGTTCCGCTACCCTGAAAGGTGCGGTCTCCCGCACGTTCCCGATTGCGCATCGAGAGGTTTCTCCGTGTCTTCCAGCTCCACCTCCGGCGCGCCGACACCAGGCCGCGACGAGCAGTCGCACCGCATCCACGAGAAGTGGCAACGGATGTGGGCGGAGCACGACCCCTTCCGTGCCGGGGGGGACGCCGACACCCGGCCGCGCAAGTACGTCCTCGCGATGTTCCCCTACCCGTCGGGGGACCTGCACATGGGGCACGCGGAGAACTATCTCTATTCCGATATCGTCGCCCGATTCTGGCGCCACCGCGGCTACAACGTGCTGCATCCGATCGGCTGGGACTCGTTCGGGTTGCCCGCCGAGAACGCCGCCATCCAGCGCGGAGCCAACCCGCGAACCTGGACCTACGACAACATCGCGCAGCAGCGCGCGAGCCTGAAGGCGTACGGAGTCTCCTTCGATTGGTCGCGCGAGATCCACACCAGCGACCCGGAGTACTACCGGTGGAACCAGTGGCTGTTCCTGCGCCTGCACGAGCGAGGCCTGGCCTATCGCAAGGAAAGCCCCGTCAACTGGTGCACCCGGGACCAGACTGTGCTCGCCAATGAGCAGGTCGTGGATGGGCACTGCGAACGCTGCGGCGCCCCGGTGGTGAAGAAGAACCTCACGCAGTGGTATCTGCGCATCACCGAGTACGCCGACCGCTTGCTCGACGACCTCAACCAGCTCGAGGGGTCGTGGCCGCAGAAAGTGATCCAGATGCAACGCAACTGGATCGGTCGCTCCATCGGAGCCGACGTCGACTTCGAGATCGAGGGCCGCGCCGAGAAGGTGACCGTCTTCACCACACGACCCGACACGATCCACGGTGCGACGTTCATGGTGGTCGCGCCAGAATCCGACTTGGCCACCGAACTGGCCGCCGATTCCGACCCGGCAGTCCGGCAGCGGTTCGAGAGGTACCTGGAGGAGGTGCGGGCGGCATCCGATGCGGATCGGCAGAGCACGGACCGTCCGAAGACGGGTGTGTTCCTGGACCGGTATGCGATCAATCCCGTCACTGGTGAACGCCTGCCGATCTGGGCGGCGGACTACGTGCTCGCCGAATACGGGCACGGTGCGGTGATGGCCGTTCCCGCGCACGACCAGCGCGACCTCGACTTCGCGCGCGCATTCGATCTGCCGGTTCGGGTCGTGGTCGACACGACCGCTCCGATCACCGGAGCGATCACGGTCATCACCGATGCTGACGATGCTGACGATGCTGACGGGAGCGGACTGGAACGGATTGATCCGGCCCGCACCGGCATCGCCCTCACCGGCGACGGCCGCAT
Organism: uncultured Actinomycetota bacterium; assembly: GCA_963696115.1. Classification (GTDB taxonomy): domain Bacteria; phylum Actinomycetota; class Actinomycetes; order Actinomycetales; family Microbacteriaceae; genus Microbacterium. Next base: position 37,216 of record CAVOIT010000018.1, read on the forward strand.
GATCAACTCCGGATCCCTGGACGGCCTGAGCAAGCGCACCGCGATCGCCCGCATCATCGATGAGTTGGAGGCCGCCGGCACCGGCCGCGCGGCACGGTCCTACCGGCTCCGAGACTGGCTGATCTCCCGCCAGCGGTTCTGGGGCACCCCGATCCCGATGCTCCACACCCCGGAAGGGGAGCTCATCCCCGTCCCCGACGATCAGCTGCCGGTGCGGCTGCCCGACCCGGAGGGGCTCGACCTCCTGCCGCGGGGCAGTTCGCCGCTGGGCGCGGCGACCGCGTGGGTGCGCACGATCGATCCGCGCTCCGGGGAGGACGTGCTGCGCGATCCCGATACGATGGACACCTTCGTCGACAGCTCCTGGTATTTTCTGCGCTTCCTCTCGCCCGTCGACTCGGAGCGGCCGTTCTCCGAGACCGAGGCCGCCAAGTGGACACCGGTGGATTTCTACATCGGCGGTGTCGAGCACGCGATCCTGCATCTGCTGTACGCCCGGTTCATCACCAAGGCGCTGTACGACATGGGCTACCTGGACTTCACAGAACCCTTCACCAGTCTCATCAACCAGGGAATGGTCATTCTCGACGGCGCGAAGATGTCCAAGAGCAGGGGCAACCTCGTGCTGTTCGAGAACGAACTGCGCGAGCACGGAGCCGACGCTCTGCGCGTCGCCCTCGCCTTCGCCGGTCCGGTGGAGGACGACAAGGACTGGAAGGACGTGTCCACCACAGGCGCCGCGAAGTTTCTCGCCCGCGCACTGCGACTGGCTGACGAGGTCAGCAGCCCCCCCGATGTCGTCTGGGCCGAAGGCGACGACGCGCTGCGACGGATCACACACCGACTGTGGGCGGACGCCCCCGGACTGGTCGAGCAGACGAAGTTCAACGTGCTGGTGGCACGCCTGATGGAGCTGGTCAACGCGATCCGCCGTACCGTGGACGGCGGTCCCGGTCCCGCCGACCCGGCGGTGCGGGAGGCCGTGGAGGCGGTCGCCCTGATCACGGACCTGTTTGCACCGCACACCGCGGAGGAGATGTGGGAGCGGCTGGGTTATGAGCCGTTCGTCGGGCTGGTGGGTTGGCGTCAGGCCGATCCGACCCTCTTGGCGGATGACTTCGTCACCGCCGTCGTCCAGGTCGATGGCAAGGTACGCGCCACTCTCGAGGTCTCATCTCGCATCGACGGTTCCGAACTGGAACGCCTGGCGCGCGACGACGACCGGGTGCGCCGCTCCCTCGGAGATCGCGTGATCCTGCGCTCGGTGGTGCGTCCTCCCCGTGTCGTGAGCTTCTCCACGCGCTGAGTTCCGGCCCTCCCCACGGGGGCCGAGGGCGGCACGCTTCCCCCGCGACTCCTTGCTGCGGAACGCGGCCGGTGACGGCCCCTACCGTCCCCTCATGGATGACGATCCTGCTGCGGCGCCGAGCGCTCGGCCATGGATGCGGCCGGTCGCCGCGGGTGGCCTCATCGTCGTGCTCGCGCTGGCCGCCACGGTACTGCTGGGCATACTGCAGGGCGGGCCCCGGCCGGACGCGCTGCAATCGGCCGCACCGGCGCCGACGGCCGCACCCGTGTTTGCGCACGTCGAGGGAGCCGTGGCGGAACCAGGGCTCTATCGCCTGTCGGCCGGCTCCCGGGTGGTTGATGCGGTCGCAGCCGCAGGTGGCCTGACGGAGCAGGCGGACCGGGATGCATTGAACCTCGCCCGCCCCGTGAAGGACGGCGAGCAGCTGCACGTCCCCGTGGTGGGGGAGGTACCCGATGCCGCGCCCGGGTCGGATCCGGACGCGGGCGGCAGCGCGCTCGCCGCCGACCGTATCAACCTCAATACCGCCACCGCCGCGGACCTGGAGGCACTTCCCCGGATCGGACCGGCCATCGCGAACCAGATCGTGTCGTGGCGGGAGACGAATGGTTCCTTCACCAGTGTCGAGGATCTCCTGGCGGTCCCCGGCATCGGAGAGAAGCTGTTGGCGAGCCTGCGGGATCTGGTCACGGTGTGAGCAGCTTGCGCGGCGCGGGCCCGGCCGCGCTCGTGGCGGCCGCAACGTGGACCGCAGCCGCGGCAGCGGCGCGGTATCCCGGCGCCGCTGGGATCGTCACCACGGCCGTGCTGGCTGCGGCCGCCGCCGCCGCGGTCACCCCGCTGCTCCTGCAAACGTCGCGCTCCCGCCGTATGGCGGTCGCCCTCGTCATGGCTCTCGCGATGGCTGCGGTGGCTGCCGCGCAGGTTTCGGTCTCCGCGCCCGCGCGCGCGGAGGTGGCAGCGCTGTCGGCGGACGGAGGTCGCTTCGTTGAACTCGAGGTCACCGTGAGCGGGAAGATCGACCCCACGGCGACGGGTTTCCGTTCCGACGCGGTCAGCCGCTGGGTGCGGACCGGTGACCAGCAGCGCGAGGCAGCTGCGCCGGTCATGCTGCTGTGGTCCGCGCCGCCCCCATCGGCGGTGGATGTGGGTGCGGTGCTGCGCGTGAGCGGCTCGGCGGTGGCTGCGGACCCGGGTGACCGCGCGGTCCTCATCGTGAGAGTGGCGGCGGTCGAGCTGATCCGCCCGCCCGGTGGGGTCCTCGCCGGCACATCGGAGTTGCGCGGGCGCCTGCGGGCCACCGCGGACACCATGCCCGGCCCCGGGGCCGAGCTCGTGTCCGGGCTGGCCGTCGGGGACACCCTGCCCCTCAGCGCCGACCTGGAGGGTGCGATGCAGCGCACCGCGCTCACCCATCTGACCGCGGTGTCCGGAGCCAATTGCGCGATCGTGGTCGGCGTCGGATTCGGAATCTGCACGGCGCTGCGGGTCCGGCGCGGCATACGTGTCGTTGTCGGGCTGGCGCTCTTGGCGGGCTTCGTACTGCTGGTCACCCCGGAGCCCAGCGTGGTGCGTGCCGCGGTGATGGCCGGCATCGCCATGCTGGCGCTGCTGCTCGGACGCCCCGCAGCCGGGACGGCGACACTGTGTGCGGCCGTCGCGGTCTGCCTTGCCGCGGATCCATGGCTCGCCCTCTCGATCGGCTTCGCCTTGTCCGTAGCAGCCACCGGGGCCTTGCTCGTCCTCGCGCGCCCGCTGGCCCGGGGTCTGCGGCGCTGGATGCCGCCGCCGTGGGCGGTCGCGATCTCGGTTCCGATCGCGGCCCAACTGGCCACGGCGCCGCTGGTAGCGACGCTCAGTCCCGGCATCCCCGCATACGGGATGCTCGCGAACCTCCTTGCGACCCCTGCGGCTCCGCTGGTAACGGTCCTCGGGCTCGCAGCATGCATCACCGCGCCGATCCCCGCCCTCCACACCGCACTCACCGCAGCGGCGTGGCTGCCCGCCTCGTGGATCGCCGGAGTCGCGCTGACGGTCGACGGCCTGCCCGGCGCGATCCTGCCGTGGCCGGAAGGTCCCGCCGGGCCGATCGGCCTCATCGTGGCCGGTGCGGCAGTGGTGATCCTACTGGTGCCGCCCGGGCGCTCGCGTGTCGCACACTGGGCGCGCAGCATAGCCGGTGCCGCGGTGGCCGCGATCGCCGGAACCGTAGCCGGCTCGCTTCTGCTCACCTCGATCGCTGCCCCGTTGACGATCCCGGCGCGGTGGTCTCTCGCGGTGTGCGACGTCGGCCAGGGCGACGCGATCGTGGCGCGCTCGCGCGCCAGCACCATGCTCGTCGACACGGGGGCCGACCCGTCCGCGCTCGACCGTTGCTTGACAAGACTGGGCATCGACCGTCTGGACATCCTGGTCCTCACCCACTTCGACGCCGACCACGCCGGCGCCGCGCCGGCGCTGACCGGGCGGGCCGACCTGGTCCTTCACGGCCCGCCTCCTCCTCCTGCGGCGGGTCTGCCGGAAACGCTGAATGCGGGCCGGGTGGCGCTCGCCTCGGCCGGCATGACGGGAGAGCTCGGGGACGCGCACTGGCGGGTGCTGTGGCCTCCCGCGGAGGCGAGCGGGTACGGTCCGGGCAATGATCTGAGCGTCGTGATGGAGATCTCCGGACCGGATGCGCCGCGCACGTTGCTGCTCGGCGACCTCGGCGCCGGCGCCCAGGCCGCGCTCGCCGGATCCGGGATGCTCGCACCACCGTATCCGGTGGTGAAGGTCGCCCACCACGGCTCGGCGGATCAGGACCCGCAGCTCTACCGCCTGCTCCAACCGCGTCTGGGCCTGATCTCGGTGGGCGAGGGCAATCCGTACGGCCATCCGCGCGCCGCCGCGCTGGATCTGCTCGCGTCCCTGGGCACGGCCGTGGCCCGAACCGACCGGGAGGGCCTGATCCTCGTGGGTACTGACCCGGATCCCACCTGGTGGCGCGAGCGCACCCCGCCGCGGGGTACGTCCCAGCCCGCCGCTACGCTGGAGACATGCCCGGCCGCGCACCCTCGCAGCGCCGGATCGAGCAGGTCCCGTGGCGTGCGGCGCGCCCCGCCCCGATCGTGCTGATCTCGGGGCCCGAAGACGTCTGCGCCGAACGGGCGTCCACTGCAATCCGCGACCAGTTGCGGGCGACGGACCCGGGCTTGGAGATCTCCGACCTGGATGCCGGCGAATACGAGACGGGCTCTCTGCTACAACGCACGACCCCGTCGCTGTTCGACGAAGCGCGCCTGGTGCGCGTGACCGGACTGGAGCGGGCAGGGGATGCGTTCCTCTCTGAAGCCGGCGCGTACGTCGCCTCACCTCAGCCGGGGGCGACCGTGCTGCTGCGGCACACCGGTACCGGACGCAGAGGTGCGAAGCTGCTCGAGGCGGTACGTGAACTGGGCGAGGGAGCACTGGAGATCCCGTGCCCCGCGATCCGGCGGGATGCCGATCGACTCGATTTCGTCGCCGCCGAGTTTCGCGACGCGCGCCGCCCGGCGGACCCCGCAGCGGTTCGGGCGTTGGTCTCCGCATTCGGCGAGGACATGGGCGAACTGGCCGCGGCATGCCGCCAGTTGCTGTCCGACGTGCCCGACCGCATCACCGAGGCGGCCGTGACCCGCTACTACGGCGGCCGGGTCGAGGCGGGCGGGTTCACCGTGGCGGATGCCGCGATCTCGGGGCGGTACGGTGACGCGCTCGTCGCCCTGCGCCGCGCGCTCGCCTCAGGAGCGGATCCGGTCCCGATCGTCGCGGCGATCGCGAGCAAGCTGCGATTGATGGCGCGCGTGGCGGGGCGCCGTGATCCGGCTGCCGCGCTCGCTACCCGACTGGGAGTGAAGGACTGGCAAGTGGACCGCGCCCGACGGGATCTCGCCGGATGGAACGAGCGGTCCCTCGCCGGCGCGATCCAGGCGTGCGCGCGGGCTGACGCCGAAGTCAAGGGCGCGAGTAGGAACGCCGCCTACGCGATCGAGAGACTGGTCGGCGCCGTCGCCGCGCGAGGATCGGAGCCCCGCGCCGCGCGATGATCGCGCTCTGTCGGCGTGACCGCCGGCACTCTCAGAGAGACGCGACCTGGCGAGCTATGGCCGACTTGCGGTTCGCGGCCTGATTGGGGTGGATGACACCCTTGCTCGCAGCCTTGTCGAGCTTGCGGCTCGCCGTCTGCAGCGCCTTCGTCGCGGCGGCCTTGTCGGCGGAGGCCACCGCTTCGCGGGTGTGGCGAACCGCGGTCTTCAACTCGCTCTTGACGGCCTTGTTCCGCTGCCGAGCCTTCTCGTTGGTCTTGTTGCGCTTGATCTGGGACTTGATGTTGGCCACAGGTATTTTGTGCTTTCGTGTCGAGGTGGACGGGGCCGGGCACGGGCGAAGGAGCGACCGGCGATCGTGCAGCGGGGGTGCACAGAAGTCGACGTCCATTCTAGCATCGTCGTCGCGGGGAGCAGGACCGGGCCGACATGGGTCGCCCGTAGAATCGGGGAGATATGTCTCCGCGCCTCTCGACGCCCCTCACCCCTGGCGCGACCCCGCCCCACGCGATCCGCAACTTCTGCATCATCGCGCACATCGACCATGGCAAGTCCACCCTGGCCGACCGGATGCTGCAGCTGACCGGGGTGGTGGCGGACCGCGACATGCGCGCGCAGTACCTGGACCGGATGGACATCGAACGGGAGCGCGGCATCACCATCAAAAGCCAGGCGGTGCGCATGCCCTGGACCACCACCACGGGCGCGTTCATCCTGAACATGATCGACACGCCCGGCCACGTGGACTTCACATACGAGGTCAGTCGATCGCTCGCGGCATGCGAGGGCGCCGTCCTCCTGATCGACGCGGCCCAGGGCATCGAGGCGCAGACCCTCGCGAACCTGTACCTGGCGCTGGAGAACGACCTGCGCATCATCCCGGTGCTGAACAAGATCGACCTGCCAGCCGCCGACCCGGACCGGTTCGCCGACGAGATCGCGGGACTGCTCGGGGGGGATCCCGCGGATGTCCTGCGCGTCAGCGGCAAGACCGGCGCGGGCGTTCCCGCCTTGCTGGACAGGATCGTTCAGGATGTGCCGGCACCGACCGGGGACCGCACGGCACCTGCACGTGCCATGATCTTCGACTCGGTGTACGACGCGTATCGCGGCGTGGTGACATACGTGCGCATGGTGGATGGGGAACTGCGTCAGCGACAGCGGGTCGAGATGATGTCGACCCGTGCCACGCACGACCTGCTGGAGATCGGCGTGTCCAGCCCGGAACCGGTCGCCGCGACGGGCCTCGCTGTCGGGGAGGTGGGATACCTCATCACCGGCGTGAAGGATGTTCGCCAGTCGAAGGTGGGGGACACGGTCACTGACGCGCGCCACCCGGCAGACCACCCGTTGCCCGGGTACACAGACCCCAAGCCCATGGTCTTCAGCGGCGTGTATCCCATTGACGGCGGGGACTACCCCGAACTGCGCGAGGCGCTGGACAAGCTGAAGCTCTCCGACGCGGCGCTGGTCTACGAACCCGAGACCAGCGTGGCGCTCGGCTTCGGATTCCGCTGCGGCTTCCTGGGGCTCTTGCACCTGGAGATCGTCACCGAACGGCTCGAACGCGAGTTCGGACTGGACCTGATCACCACGGCTCCGTCGGTGGTATACGAGGTCACGACCGACACGGGTGACCACGTCACCGTCACCAATCCGAGCGAGTACCCCGACGGTCGGGTCGCCGCGGTCTCGGAGCCGATGGTGGCCGCGGCGATACTCACTCCCAAGCAGTACATCGGGACCGTGATGGAACTGTGCCAGTCGCGCCGCGGTCGTATGGGGGGAATGGAGTACCTCTCGGAGGACCGCGTCGAGCTGCGGTACCGGATGCCGCTCGGTGAGATCGTGTTCGACTTCTTCGATCAGTTGAAGTCGCGCACGCAGGGTTACGCGAGCCTGGACTATGAGCCCGACGGCACACAGGAGGCGGACCTGGTCAAGGTCGACATCCTGTTGCAGGGCGAGAAGGTGGACGCGTTCAGTTCGATCGTCCATCGCGAGAAGGCATACGCATACGGCGTGATGATGACGGAACGGTTGAAGAAGCTCATTCCCCGCCAGCAGTTCGAGGTGCCCATCCAGGCGGCGATCGGGTCACGGGTGATCGCGCGGGAGAACATCCGGGCGATGCGCAAGGACGTGCTCGCCAAATGCTACGGCGGCGACATCACCCGCAAGCGCAAGCTCCTGGAGAAGCAGAAGGAGGGCAAGCGTCGCATGAAGATGGTCGGGCGGGTCGAGGTGCCGCAAGAGGCGTTTATCGCCGCCCTGTCGGGCGACGTGGACGGCGCGGACACCCGGTGACCCGGACGGCTCCCAGCCCCGAGCCCGGTCGGCGGCCCTAAGGTGGAGGCCGTGCGCCGCGGGACCTTTCAGGACCAGACCGTCGACTACGCCGCTGTGGGCGCTACCGGCGCACCCGATCTGATGCAGTATCCGCCCGGCCGGAGCATCCCGGCCGAGCAGTCCTGGCGTATCGGCAGTGGACGCGAACGGTTCATCGCGGCCGGCGAGACACTGCTGTCGTGGCGGGTGCTGCGAGACGGCGGCCTGATGGTGACGGATGTGCGTCCGGGCTCGGGAACGGCGTACACCGGAGTCAGCTTCGACGAGGAAGGCTCCCCGCTGGCTCCGGGCCGCACGGATCCCGACCAGCGGTTCGACGTGGACGGCACGCCGTTCGTCGGCGCCGGAACCACCGTCCGCGTCCACGGACGGGTGTCGGGGATGCGGGCCGACGGTGAATTGCGCGTGATCTCCGTGATCGAGCAGGCGCGTCGGGTGGGATTCGTGCTGGGTACGGTCGGGGGGTCGGTCGTGCGCGGCGAGGAGTCCTTCATGGTGGACTGGCGGGCCGACGACGAGGTGTGGTTCGCCGTGCGCGCATTCGACACCGGCGTCGCCCTGCCGTACCGGCTCGTGCCGGCGTTGGTGCGCCGACGCCGCCGGGCACTGTTCGACCGTTATCTGCGGTCGGTGTCGCCGATGTACACGACGGTCTGATGGCCTCTCCGGCACTGCCTGCAGAAGATTCCGCCCCGGCGAACGGCGCGCTTCCGGAGGGCCTGACCGCGAGCGCCGCCGGGTTCGGGGTGTACGTGCACGTCCCGTTCTGCCGCGTCCGCTGCGGGTACTGCGACTTCGTGACGTACACGGCATCCGAGTTACGGGGTGTGCGGCGCGACGACTATCCGGCCGCCGTCTCCGCGGAGATCGCCTTGGCCCGCGGAGTCCTGGAGCAGGCGAGGATGCTGCGCCCGGCCGCCACGGTGTTCTTCGGGGGCGGCACTCCGACGCTCCTGCCCGCCGGCGCCCTGACGGGCATGCTGCAGAGCCTGCGCGACGTGATCGGCGTCGCCGCCGGAGCCGAGATCACCGTCGAGGCAAACCCCGATACCGTGACCGACCGGGTCGCGGCTGAGCTCGCCGCCGCGGGCGTGACCCGGATGTCGATCGGGATGCAGTCGGCGGTGCCGGAGGTCCTCGCCACACTGGACCGCACCCACGGGCAGGGATCCGTGGAGTCCGCGGTGGCCGCTGCGCGTGCCGCGGGCCTCAGCGTGAGCGTGGACCTCATCTACGGGGCACCGGGAGAGACTCTCGCCCAATGGCGGCGGTCGGTCGACGCGGCGCTCGCGCTGCCGATCGACCACCTCTCCGCGTACGCGTTGGTGGTCGAGGACGGCACTGCGCTGGCGCGCCGCATCCGTTCCGGTGCGCTGCCCGCCCCGGACGGCGACCTTCAGGCCGATATGTACGACCTCGTCGACGAGGCCGCGGGCGCGCACGGGCTGGACTGGTACGAGATCTCGAACTGGGCGCGCGGAGCCGCGGCCCGGTCCCAGCACAATCTCGGATACTGGCGCGGCGCGGACTGGTGGGGGTTCGGCCCCGGCGCGCACAGTCACGTCGACGGCGTCCGCTGGTGGAACGTGAAGCACCCCGCCGCGTATGCGCAGCGACTGACGGCCGGTCTATCGCCTGCCGCGGGCAGGGAGACCCTGGATGAGGCTGCGCGCCGCATGGAGACCGTGCTGCTGCGCACCCGCCTGCGGGAGGGACTGCCCGTGGCGGAACTGACAGCTTCGGCGCGGGCCGCGGTGCCGCGCCTGATCGCGGACCGGTTGCTGGAGGGGCCCGCCGCCGTGGCCGGTACGCTGATCCCCACCCGACGCGGCCGGCTCCTTGCGGACGTGATCGCACGTGAGCTGACAGTGGATGCGGCACCGGGTCACCCCGCGTCGGCATCGCGATAGAATTGGCACTCCGCGCGGGGGAGTGCCAGTCGGAGGTGAGCGATGGTCAGTGAACGAGGTCTCGAGGTGCTGCGCGCCATCGTCGAGGACTATGTGGAGACGCGCGAACCGGTCGGCAGCAAAGCGATCGTCGAACGTCACGCGTTCGGTGTGTCCGCGGCCACCATTCGGAACGACATGGCGCTCCTGGAGGAGGAGGAGCTCATCACCGCTCCTCACACCTCCTCGGGCCGGGTGCCCACGGACAAGGGTTACCGGGTGTTCGTGGACCGGCTCAGCGGCGTTCGGCCGCTGACGCCCGCGCAACGCAACGCGGTCGTCGCCTTCCTGTCCGAATCGGTCGACCTCGACGATCTGCTCGCTCGGGCGGTGCGGTCTCTGACGCAACTGACCGGTCACGTCGCCCTCATCCAGTACCCGTCGTTCGACCGTGCCCACGTGACGCATCTGGAGTTGGTGCGCATCGGACCCGGTCGGGTCGTGGTGATCATCGTGACCGACACCGGCCGAGTGTCGCAGCGGCTGGCATCCCTGCCGTCCGTGGGCGGCGAGCCCGACGTCGATGCATTGCGTCGGCGCGCGGCGGCGCTGGTGACGGGCCTGGACGTACGGGAGGCCGCGAGAGCGGTGGCCGCGGACGCGGCATCCGAATCCGCGGCGGCCGATCCGGCGCGGCGGGAGCTGCTGCGAGTGGTGGGGGAGGAACTGGAGGACTTCCGGCAGGACCGCCTCGTGATGGCCGGCGCGGCCACGCTCGCGAGGCGCGAAGCGGATTTCCGTGGCAGCATCTTCCCGCTCCTGCAAGCGCTCGAGGAGCAGGTGACGCTGTTGCGCCTGGTAGGGGAGATGGTCGCCGACGAGCAGGGCCTGGCGGCCTCGATCGGGCGGGAGAACGAGCCGTTCGGGTTGTCGGAGGCGTCGGTTCTCACGAGCGACTACGAGGGAACGGGCGGACAGGCTCGGGTAGGAATCCTGGGGCCCACCCGCATGGACTATCCCAGCAACCTTGGAGCAGCGCGTGCGGTCGCCCGCTTCGTCACCCGGATGCTGGGCGACGACGACACGGTTCGCTGAGCGGACGGGATTCCCGCGGGGCGGGGGAGAAAGGCGACAGTGGCTGACCATTACGAGGTGCTCGGCGTGGCGCGGGACGCAACCGCCGAGGAGATCAAGAAGGCCTACCGGCGACTGGCTCGGGAGCTGCACCCAGACGTGAACCCGGGGGAAGACGCCGCCGAACGCTTCAAACTCGTCACGCACGCGTACGACGTGCTCAGCGACCCCGAGCAGCGGCGCCGTTACGACCGGGGGGATGATGGCGGCGCGGCGGGATTCGGTGGATTCGGCGACATCTTTGAATCCTTCTTCGGCGGCGGCGCGCGAGTCCGGCCCCGATCCCGCCGCGAGCGGGGTCAGGATGCGCTGGTGCGGGTGACCGTCCGCCTCGACGAGGTGATCTTCGGCACCCACCGGGACATCGACGTGGACACGGCCGTGCTCTGCGAGACCTGCGAAGGCAGCGGCTGTCAGACCGGCACCGGCCCGGTCACGTGCGAGGTGTGTCACGGCAGCGGCCACGTGCAGCGCACCGTGCGGAGCCTGCTCGGCAACGTCGTGTCGACGCAGCCGTGCACGGCATGCCAGGGGTACGGCACCACCATCCCCTACCCCTGCCCGTCCTGCCAGGGTCAGGGAAGGGTGCGAGCGCGGCGGACCGTTTCGGTCGACATCCCCGCTGGGGTCGAGTCCGGACTGCGTCTGCAGCTGCCGGGTTCCGGCGAGGTCGGGCCGGCGGGCGGGCCCAACGGCGACTTGTTCCTGGAGATCACCGTGGCGCCGCACGAGGCCTTCAGTCGGGATGGCGACGACCTGCTGGCGACCCTGGACGTGGCGATGACGGATGCCATCCTCGGCACGACGACCACCATCGACGCGCTCGACGGACCCGTAGAGGTTCAGGTGCGTCCCGGAGCGCAGTCGGGTGAGGTGATCACCGTGAAGAACCGCGGGGTCACGGCGCTGCGCGGCCCCCAGCGGGGTGATCTGCGCATCGGACTGCGCGTGCTGACACCGGCCCGCCTGGACGCGAAGGAGCGTGCTCTGATCGAAGAGTTCGCGCAGCGCACGAAACCGCCTGCACCCAGGCTGGCCGAGTTCCAGTCCGGGCTGTTCGCGAAACTGCGCGACCGCTTCCGGAATGGCTGACGATGCCGTTTCACTTCCTCGCTGACGGGCTCGGCGCCGCGCGGGTTGGGGAATCGGTGCGCCTCACCGGTGAGGAAGCGCATCACGCCGCCGCGGTCCGGCGGGTCCGGCCCGGTGAGGAGGTGACCGTGGGTGACGGTCACGGCATCGTCGTGCACGGGCGATGCCGTCTGGTGTTCCCGCGGGAAGTGACCATTGATGTCGAACGGGTCGATGAGATCCCTCCCGCGTCGCCCCGCACGGTGCTCGTGCAGGCCCTCGCGAAGGGCCACCGCGACGAACAGGCCGTCGAGGCGGCGACGGAACTGGGTGTGAGTGCGGTCGTGCCGTGGCAGGCTGCGCGCAGCGTCGTGCGCTGGGACGACGACCGTGCCGAACGCGGTCTGCGGCGCTGGCGCGCCATCGCGCGGGAGGCCTCGAAGCAGTCGCACCGGGCATGGCTGCCCGAGGTGGAAACGCTGGAGACGACGGCCGGGATCGTCGCGCGATGCGAGCAGGCGGCGGTCCTGCTGCTGGATCCGGAAGCCCGGCGGGGGCTGGTCGAGACTGCCCGGACGGCCGCCGTCGCCGGCGCCGCCGAGATCGTTCTGATCGTCGGGCCCGAAGGCGGGATCGCTGCGGACGAGGAGCGCGTGCTGACCGCGTCGGGAGCGACGCCCGTGCGCCTGGGCGACACCGTGCTGCGCACCTCGACCGCGGGGCCGGCCGCCCTGGTCGCTCTGCACGCCGCCCAGGGGCGGTGGTGACCAGCGCCGGTAGACTCGCGGCATGAGCGAACCGTCGGTGTTCACCCGCATCCTCACCGGGGACATCCCCTCGGAGATCGTCGCACAGACTGACCGCGTGTTCGTGATCCGCGACATCGCACCGAAAGCTCGCGTGCACATGCTCGTGATTCCGAAGACCGAGCAGTACCGGGACGTGGTCGAGATGGCGGCCGCTGATCCGGGACTTCTGGCCGAGCTCGTGGAGATGGCGGCGCGAGTGGCCCGTGAGCACGCGGACGGCGACTTCCGGCTCGTGTTCAACGTGGGGCCCGGTGCTGGCCAGACCATCTTCCACGTCCACGGACATGTGCTCGCCGGCGGAGACCTGACGGAGGCTGGGCTGGGTGGCTGAGGACGGTCCTGTCGTGGAGCGAATCTCCGCCGACGGCGCTGCTATGGTGCGGCTGCTGGGCCCCCAGGACCGCCTGCTGCGGGTGATCGAGGCGGAGCATCCCGACGTCGACGTGCTGGTCCGCGGCAATGAGATCACGCTGTCGGGGGCGGCCGATGCCGTCGCGGCCGCGAAGGACCTGGTGGGCGAACTGATGCAGATGGCGCGCAACGGCATGGAGCTCGCTCCCGCGGACGTCACCTCGTCTAGCCGGATGCTGCGGGAATCCACGGACGGGCGTCCCTCGCACGTGCTCGGCGAGCCGATCGTCACCGCCCGTGGCCGGGCCGTGCGGCCGAAGACCCCTGGTCAGCGAGCCTACGTGGACGCGATCGACCGCAACACGATCGTGTTCGGGATCGGCCCGGCGGGCACCGGGAAGACCTATCTCGCGATGGCGAAGGCCGTCCGCGCGCTGCAGCAGCAGGAGGTCAGCCGCATCATCCTGACCCGACCGGCCGTGGAGGCGGGGGAGCGCCTCGGGTTCCTGCCGGGGACCCTCACGGACAAGATCGACCCGTACCTGCGTCCCCTCTACGACGCCTTGAACGAGATGTTCGATCCCGAACTCGTCCCGCGGCTCATGGCCGCTGGGACGATCGAGGTGGCCCCGCTGGCGTACATGCGCGGCCGCACCCTCAACGACTCGTTCGTGGTGCTGGACGAGGCGCAGAACACCACGCCGGAGCAGATGAAGATGTTCCTCACCCGGCTCGGGTTCGGCACGACCATGGTGGTGACCGGAGATATCTCGCAGGTTGACCTGCCGCAAGGGGCGTCGGGTCTGCGGCAAGTGATGCGGATCCTGGGTGATGTTCCCGACATCCATTTCGCGAACCTCACCAGCGCCGACGTTGTGCGGCATCCTCTCGTGGGTCGGATCGTGGACGCATACGGCGCTTTCGACGAACGCAGCCAGGCCGCTCGCCGGGAACGTGAGCAGGCCGCTGAATTCGCCAGCCGCGCCGATCGGCGCGGGGGCCGCCCGACGCCTCCGGGAAAGCCGCGGACATGACCGTCGAGATCACCAACGAGTCCGGGATGGGAGTGGAGGAGGCGGTACTGCTGCGGATGATGGCGCACCATCTCGCCCGCCTCCATGTCAGTGCCGACGCCGACGTTGCGATCCTGCTGGTCGACGAGGGCGCGATGGAGGCCCTGCATGTCCAGTGGATGGACGAGCCCGGCCCGACCGATGTGCTCAGCTTCCCGATGGATGAGCTCCGTCCGGGTACGGAGGACATGCCGACGCCCGCGGGGCTGCTCGGCGACATCGTGCTCTGCCCGCAGGTCGCCCAGGGGCAGGCCGCGAACGCCGATCCGCCGCACTCGATGCAGGACGAGCTGGTGCTGCTGACCACCCACGGTCTGCTGCACCTGCTGGGGTTCGACCATGCAGAGCCTGACGAAGCGCGGAGGATGTTCGCGCTGCAGCGGGACCTCATCCGGTCGTTCACTGCCGCGGATCGACGCAAGTCCCGCTCATGACCGCCGCTGTGCTGCTGGTGCTGGCAGTGCTCCTGGTGGCCTTCGGTGGCTTGATGACCGCGATGGACGCCGCACTGTCGGTCACGGGACGACAGGACATGGCGGAGCTTGCGCTGCAGGGACGGAGCCGCACCGCGATCGAGACCATCGCCGCCGATCCGGAAGCGCATGCCAACGCCATCGTGTTCATCCGCGTGCTGGCGGAGACCGCGGCCGCGGTGCTCGTCACCGCGGCATTCATGATTCTGTTCGGCGGGGTGGGATGGGCGCTGGTGGCGGCGATCGTCCTGATGACCGCGGTGTCCTTCGTCGCGGTCGGCGTGAGCCCCCGCTCGGTGGGCAGACGCCACGCCCGCGCCCTGCTGGCTGCGGCGGCCCCGATCGTCCGGGGCGTGCGGATATTGCTGGGTCCCCTGGCGAACGCGCTGGTGTCCCTGAGCAATCGCGTGACGCCGGGGGGCGCGCGTGCGGCATCCTTCGACTCCGAGGAGCAACTGCTGAGCATGGTGGACGAGGCCGTGCTGCAGGATCTCATCGAGCCCGACGATCGCGAGCTGATCCATTCGGTGTTCGAGTTCACCGACACGTTCGTGCGGGCGGTGATGGTGCCCCGCACGGATCTGATCACACTGCCGGCGGATGCGCCGCTCAGCGATGCGCTGCCCATGTTTCTGGACACCGGGGTCTCCCGACTCCCGCTGCTGTCGGCGGATGGCGAGGACGTGGTGGGGATCCTGTACCTGAAGGATCTGGTCCAGTTCGCGTTCCGAAATCCCCGGCGCGCGGACGACACCCCCGTGGTCCGGATCGCCCGGGCTCCCGTGTTCGTCCCCGAATCGATGCGGGCCGAGTCTCTGCTGCAGCAGATGAAACGTGACGCGGTGCACGTATGCATGGTCGTCGACGAGTATGGGGGCATCGCAGGCCTCGTAACGATGGAGGACCTCATCGAGGAGCTGGTGGGGGAGATCGCGGACGAGTACGACGTGGCACCGGCCGAAGTCGTCGAGATCGACCGGGACCGGTTCCGGGTCAGTTCGCGCGTCGCGCTCGACGAGGTGGGGGATCTGTTCGGGCTGGACCTGGAGGATGAGGACGTGGAGTCGATCGGCGGTCTGCTCGGCAAGCTCCTAGGGCGAGTGCCGCAGCCGGGCGACGAGGTCGAATTCGCAGGGCTGCGGATCGTCGGGGGCACCTCCAGGGGACGCGGTCGCGGGCTCGCAACGGTGTTCGTGGAGCGGGCCGAAGCGGCTCCGGGCGTCGGCGGCCGCGGATGACGGGCACCGCGGAGGGGAGTTCGCGCAGCGGCTTCGTGACGTTCGTGGGCCGACCGAACGTCGGAAAGTCCACCCTGACGAACGCGCTGGTCGGCGAACATGTTGCGATCACGAGCGATAAGCCGCAGACCACCCGCACAGCGATCCGCGGGATCGTGAACCGGCCGACCGGCCAGCTGGTGGTCGTGGACACCCCGGGCCTGCATCGTCCGCGCACCCTGCTTGGGCAACGACTCAACGATCTGGTGCAGGACCTGCTGGGCGACGTCGATGTGATCGCGTTCTGCGCGAGCGCGATCGAGCCGGTCGGCCCCGGCGACCGGCGCATCGCCGGCTCGCTGGACGGGTTCCCCGGCGCACGCAAGATCGCGGTGGTGACCAAGACCGACGCCGCAACTCGCGAGCAGCTCGTCGATCGCCTGTCCGAGGTGGACGCGCTGCGGACCGACTGGGATGCGACGATCCCGGTCTCGGCGCGATCAGGCGATCAGGTCGACCTGCTGCGCGATCGCCTGCTCGCCCTGGTCCCGGCAGGACCGGCACTGTACCCGGAAGAGGTGGTCACGGATCAGCCCATCACCGACCGCATCGCCGAGATCATCCGAGAAGCCGCGTTGACGGACGTGCGCGACGAGTTGCCCCACTCCATTGCGGTCACCGTGTCCGAGATGAACACCCGCCCGGGGGGAGCGATGACGGACGTCTTCGCCGACATCGTGGTGGAGCGCGACAGCCAGAAGGCGATCGTCATCGGGCAGGGCGGTCGGCGCCTGGCCGCCATCGGCGCCGCCGCTCGCACTCGTATCGAGCCGCTGCTCGGAACGCGCGTGTACCTGTCCCTCCACGTGCGCGTCGCTCGAGATTGGCAGCGCGACCCCAAGCAGCTGCGGCGACTGGGATTCTGAGGTCCTCGTGGGGTACGCCTCGAGGGCGTAGCCCGTGAGGGTGTACCCTTATGCCATGCGTGCGCGGGTCATTCTCCTCCTTAGCCGCCGCGACGGGGTCTCGATCTAGGGCCCGTCCCGTCGCGGAGTTTGTCGTGGGCCTCGTCCACCACCGAGGAGAACGGCACACAGATGGAGAACACGCAGCGGCCGTCGGGAATGCCGACGCATCGCTACCGCCCGTATCATCAGCAGATCACGGTCGATCTGCCGGACCGCACGTGGCCCGACACGCGAATCACCCGAGCCCCGCGCTGGTGCGCGGTCGACCTCCGAGACGGCAATCAGGCGCTCATCGATCCGATGAGTCCCGAGCGCAAGCTCATCATGTTCGACCTGCTCGTGAGGATGGGATACAAGGAGATCGAGGTCGGTTTCCCCAGCGCCAGCCAGACCGACTTCGATTTCGTGCGACGCCTGATCGAGGACGACCTGATTCCCGCCGACGTCACCATCCAGGTGCTGACGCAGGCTCGGGAGCACCTCATCGAGCGCACCTATCAGGCGATCGCGGGGGCGCCCCGTGCGATCGTGCATCTGTACAACTCCACCAGCATCCTGCAGCGCGAGGTGGTGTTCCGCGCCGACCGGCAGGGCATCATCGACCTGGCGTTGGAGGGCGCGCGCCTGTGCCGACGGTATGAGAGGACGATCCCCGGAACCCGGGTGTTCTACGAGTACTCGCCCGAGAGCTACACGGGTACGGAACTGGAGTTCGCCGCCGACATCTGCAATCAGGTGCTGGAGGTGTTCGAGCCGACACCCGACCGGAAGGTGATCATCAACCTGCCGGCCACCGTGGAGATGGCCACGCCAAACGTGTACGCCGACTCCATCGAATGGATGAACCGGCATCTGGCGCACCGCGAGAACGTCATCCTGTCGTTGCACCCGCACAATGATCGCGGGACCGCGATCGCCGCCGCCGAACTGGGCTATATGGCCGGGGCCGATCGCATCGAAGGATGCCTGTTCGGCAACGGAGAGCGCACCGGCAACGTGGATCTCGTAGCACTGGGCGTGAACCTGCTCACCCAGGGGGTCGACCCGCAGATCGACTTCAGCGATATCGACGAGGTCAAACGCACGGTCGAGTACTGCAACCAGATGCCGGTTCACGAGCGCAGCCCGTGGGCGGGCGACCTGGTCTTCACCGCCTTCAGCGGGTCGCATCAGGACGCGATCAAGAAGGGTTTCGAGGCCATGGAGCGCGAGGCCGCGGCCAGCGCCACCGCCGTGGACGAGCTCCCGTGGGCGGTTCCGTACCTGCCGATCGACCCGAAGGATCTGGGACGTTCCTACGAGGCGGTCATCCGGGTCAACTCGCAGTCCGGCAAGGGCGGAGTCGCGTATCTGCTGAAGTCCGACCACGCCCTCGATCTGCCCCGGCGGCTGCAGATCGAGTTCTCGGGGGTGGTGCAGGCCAAGACCGATGCCGATGGCGGCGAGGTCACCAGCGATGAACTGTGGCACATCTTCACCGACGAATACCTCCCAAGCCGCGTCGACGACGAACGATGGGGACGCTTCGAGTTGCTGTCCACTCGGACCGAGAGCGATCTGTCCGGTGACATCCGGCTGGATGTCACCCTCCGCGACGGCGACGATGTGGTCCACGCCACCGGAAGCGGCAACGGACCGGTGGCGGCATTCCTCGACGTCATCCGGCGGCACGGATTCGATGTGGCCGTGTTCGACTACGTCGAGCACGCTATGAGTGCTGGTGGGGACGCTCAGGCGGCCGCCTACGTCGAATTGCACGTGGACGGGGAAAGGCTGTGGGGGGTCGGGATCGACGGAGACATCGCCACGGCATCCCTCAAGGCGATCGTCTCGGGGGTGAACCGTGCCATTCGCGCGAAGGCTCTGGCGCCGCAGCTGTCTGCGGTCTGACGGCGCGCTCCCGTTCCCGCGGCCCCGCACTCGACGATAATCGACGGGTGCCGACATATCGTGACGAGGTTGTGGTGCTGCGCACCCACAAGCTCGGCGAGGCGGACCGGATCCTGACGTTGCTCGGCCGACGCAGCGGCCGGGTGCGGGCCGTGGCGAAAGGCGTGCGCCGCACCTCGTCGCGGTGGGGAGCACGTCTGGAGCCCTTCATGGTCGCGGACGTTCAACTGCATTCGGGGCGGTCGCTCGACATCGTGCAGCAGGCGGAGTCCCTGGCGACATACGGCGCGGGGATCGCCGCGGACTATGAACGGTACACCGCGGCGTGCGCCATGGCGGAAGCGGCGGAACGCCTGACGGACACGGAATCCTCGCCGGAGCACTTCCTGCTCCTGGTGGGTGGATTGCGTGCACTCGCCCAGGCTCACCACGCCCCCCGCGGGGTGCTGGACTCCTACCTGGTCCGCGCCCTGGCGATCTCCGGATGGGCGCCGGGGCTGGACCGGTGCGCACGCTGCGGCACCGCTGTGACGGATGGGTGGTTCCTCGCCCAGGGCGGGGGAGTGCTGTGCAGCGCGTGCGCGCCCGCGGGCGCGGCGCGCGCCACCGGCGACACCGTGCGTTTGCTGCGGGCACTGCTTGCCGGCGAGTGGGAGGTGATCGACACGGCCGCGGACGCGACGTCCGCTGCGGCATCCGGGATGATCGCCGCCTACGCGCAGTGGCAGCTGGAACGCGGCATCCGTTCCCTCGCCCAGATGCCAGGACGGTCCTGACCGTGGCATCCCGCGACTCCACGCCGCCGCTGCGGCCCGTGGACTGGACCGGGGTTCAGCCGCCCTCGTTCGACAGCGCTTCCATCCCGACCCACGTCGCGCTCGTGATGGACGGGAACGGGCGGTGGGCCAACCGCAGGGGTCTGCCCCGCGTGGAAGGACATCGCGCCGGGGAGGCGGCGCTTCTGGATGTGGTCGCCGGAGCCATCCAGGCTGGAGTCCGCCATCTGAGCGTCTACGCCTTCTCCACGGAGAACTGGTCGCGATCACCCGAGGAGGTTCGCTTCCTGATGGGCTTCAATCGAGAGGTGCTGCGACGGCGGCGTGACCAATTGCACGCCTGGGGGGTGCGGGTGCGGTGGTCCGGACGAGCGCCGCGACTGTGGGGATCTGTGATCCGGGAACTGCGCCAGGCGGAGGAGCTCACCGCTGGAAACGACGTCCTCACGCTCACCATGTGCGTGAACTACGGCGGGCGGGTGGAGATCGTCGACGCCGTCCGCTCGATCGCCGAGGACGCGGCTCGCGGCCGGCTGCGGCCCGCCGCGATCACCGAACACACTGTTCGGCGGCGGCTGTACCAGCCGGACATGCCGGATGTCGACCTGTTCATCCGATCCAGCGGTGAGCAGCGCACGTCGAACTTCCTGATGTGGCAGTCGGCATACGCGGAGTACGTGTTCCTGGACACTCTCTGGCCCGACTTCTCCCGCGTGGATCTGTGGCGGGCCATCGATGCGTATCAGCATCGCGACCGTCGGTTCGGCGGCGCAACGGACCAGCCCGACGGGCTCTGATCAGCCGAATCTCAGATCCGCTTCGCTGCGCACGTATTCGCGCTGCAGCCACGCGCCGAACGTCGCGGAGACGAGGCAGGACGCGGCATCCCGACACGGCGGGACGGTGTCGTGCGCCGAATAGGCGAGGAACACGGCGAGCTTGGCCTCGAGCAGGCTTCCCGCGACATTCACCGGATAGTCGGCGCTCTGGTAGCCGACCGCATAGGTGACCTGCGACGGATCCAGTCCGGCGGTCCGCCATGCGCTGCGCGCGAGGGTCCCCGTCGCTGCATGGTCGGCATGATCACCCCGCGCCCACCCCTCGGCATCCCCGGGCACGTGCGTGCTGAAGCGGTCCGGCCCGAAGATCCGGATGAGATCCGTGATAGTTGCAGTCAGCTCGTCCCATGTGACGACCGCTCCGTCGAGTGTGCGGATGGTGTCGATCTGACCGTTCGCCAGCTGGGCGAGGCTTACATCGTGCGTGTCGCCGAATCCGCGCCCGTCCAGATTGCCATCCGGCAGTCTTAGGAACACGAGAGTGACGCGCGCGTCGTCGCTCGGCCGCCAGACGTCGACCGTCATCCCTGAATCCAGTCGCACGTCGTACTGGACCCACGGCGATCGCGAACCGCGCATCATGTCATATGCGTCCCGCATCCCCTGTTCCCGGTTCCACGAATACTCGCGCCCCCGGCCGCCGTCGCCGCCGGTGACGAAGACGGACCGTACGCACTGCCCGGCCTGGATCGCGTCCGCGATCTCCTGATAGCGGAAGATCAGATCGTCGTCGTAGTGGGCCCACACGGACATCAGAGTTTCCGTGTCGCATCTTCCGCCGAGGCCCTCGTCCGGCACGCGGGCGGGAAAGGCAGACACCGGGATGTTCGCGGGGGTCGAATCGCCTACGGTGTCCGTGGCGGTTGCATTCGCCGCGCACCCGGAGAGCAGCAGCACAGCGGCAGCGCACGCGATCACCGCGGCCCGCAATAGCGACTTCGGGCGTCGTGGCATGCTCGGCTTCCCGGCACGGCGTCCCCACGCCCGTGCCTAGCCGATCCTGGCATACTTGCCTGCCGAAAACCTGCAGGACCGGCGGGAATATCGGATCGCGGGACCGGGTTGCCTGCAATGTGAGCGAACCGATCAGTCTGGACGTCTGGAGCGACGTCGCCTGCCCCTGGTGCTACATCGGAAAACGGAACCTCGAAGCCGGGCTGCGGGAAGCGGCGTCGGGCGAAGATGGGCCCCGAGTCAGTGTCACCTACCACTCCTTCGAATTGGCGCCGGACACCCCGATCGATTTCGCCGGCGACGAGGTGGATTACCTGGCCGGACGGAAGGGGATGCCACGGGAGCAGGTGCATCAGATGCTCGAACACGTGACCGACGTTGCCGAGCAGGCGGGCCTGCACTACCACTTCGATCGAGTTCGCCACACGAACACGGTGAAGGCGCATGAGCTGCTCCACTTCGCCAAGGCGCACAACGCTCAGCTCGACGTAGCCGAGCGCCTGATGTCGGCCTATTTCGTCGAGGGACGCCATGTGGGCCGGATCGAGGAACTGGTCGCCATCGCGCAGGAAGCGGGCCTGGATGCCGCGGCCGCGCGGGAGGCACTGGAATCTGGCCGCTACACGGCCGACGTGCGCGCAGACGAGGAACAGGCGCGAGCCTACGGCATCACCGGCGTGCCGTTCTTCGTCATCGACGGCAGATACGGCGTCAGCGGCGCTCAGCCGCCCGCCGCGTTCGCACAGATCCTGCGGCAGGTGTGGCAGGAGCGCCGCGAACCGGTCCCCGATGCGGGCTGACCGACGTCCCGGGCGGGTGGCTTACGCCGGCAGCACGTTTTCGATCGCCGCGACGATCTCCGGGTCATCCGGCTTGACCTGCGGACGGAATCGCCGAACGGTTCCGTCCGGGGCCACCAAGAACTTCTCGAAGTTCCAGGCTACCGGGCCGCGCCCGCCGGCCGCACCCTTGAGCGCCTTGTAGAGCGGTGCGGCGTGCGGGCCGTTGACCCGCACCTTGTCCATGATCGGAAAGCTGACCCCCCAGGTGGTCGCGCAGTATTCGAGGATCTCCTCCATGCTGCCCGGTTCCTGGCCCATGAACTGATTGCACGGGAACCCCACGACCGAGAACCCGCGGGTCCCGTAACGCCGCTGCAGTTCTTCCAACTGCTCGTACTGAGGGGTGAGTCCGCACCGCGAGGCGACGTTGACGACCAGCAACGCCTTGTCGCCGAAGTCACCGAGCGTTGCCGTCGTCCCGTCGGCGGTGCGGAAGGGGATGGCGCGCAGATCGGATGTGGCGGTATCGGTCATGGCGCCAGGGTAGCCGCCGTCGGACCGGGTGGCTCCGATTCTGGGAGAATATCGCCATGACCCTGACGGATGCCCGGCCCGCACCACTGCGGATCGGCCCGTTGACGGTCGATGCCCCTGTGGTGCTGGCTCCGATGGCGGGCGTGACCAACATGGCGTTCCGCCTGCTCTGCAGGGAGTACGGCGCCGGTCTGTACGTCACCGAGATGGTCACCTCGAGAGCTCTCGTGGAGCGCAACCCGACCACGATGCGGCTCATCGGCCATCATGAAAGCGAATCCATCCGATCGGTCCAGCTCTACGGCACGGACCCGGCCACCGTCGCCGAGGCGATACGGATCCTGCGTGACGAGGACCGGGCCGACCACGTCGATCTCAACTTCGGATGTCCTGTCCCGAAGGTGACCCGCAAAGGTGGCGGCGCCGCGCTGCCCTGGAAGATCGATCTGTTCGATGCGATCGTGCGCGCGGCCGTCTCCGCGGCCGGGTCCATCCCGGTCACCGTGAAGATGAGGATCGGGATCGATGACGAGCACCCGACCTTTCGGGACGCGGGTGCGCGGGCCCGGGACGCGGGCGTCGCGGCGGTCGCCCTGCATGCTCGCACTGCCTCGCAGTTCTACTCGGGGCACGCCAACTGGGATGCGATCGCCGCACTGAAGCAGGAGATCCCCGACATTCCGATTCTCGGAAACGGCGACATTTGGTCGGCGGCCGACGCCGCTCGAATGATGCGTGAGACCGGCTGCGATGGCGTGGTCGTGGGCCGCGGATGCCTCGGTCGTCCGTGGTTGTTCGCGGAGCTCGCCCGGGAGCTGGCGGGCGTCGATGTTCCGGCGCCGGTCGCGACACTGGGTTTCGTAGCGGACGCATTCGCGCGACACGTTGATCTGCTGACGGAATTCTTCGGGGACGAGGAGCATGCGTGCCGCGACGCCCGCAAGCACGTCGCGTGGTACTTCAAGGGCTACCCGGTCGGTGCCGCGACGCGCAGCGCCCTCGCCACGGCGTCATCGCGGGCTGCGATCGCTCAGGCGTTGGACACACTCGATCCGCACGCGCCGTACCCGGGGTCCGCGGCCGAGGGACCGCGTGGCCGAGCGGGCACGGCGCGCAAACCCGCGCTCCCCGACGGCTGGCTCGCCTCTCGGGACCTTCCGGCCGAGTCCGATGCGATGCTGCGTGAGGCGGAACGGGACAGCAGCGGTGGCTGAGGTCGCCGACCGCGGCTACCCCGCGCCGGCACACGAGCGCTACGTCGTGGAACGGCATCGCTCGCAGCGGGATGACTTCGCACGCGACCGCGCCCGGGTGCTCCACTCCGCAGGGTGGCGTCGGCTGGCCGCCAAGACGCAGGTGCTGAGCCCCGCCAGCGCGGACGACTTTGCACGCAACCGCCTGACCCATTCCCTCGAAGTGGCCCAGGTGGGTCGAGAGTTGGCGGGGGCGCTGGAACTGTCCGCGGACGTGGTGGACACCGCCTGCCTCGCGCACGACCTGGGGCATCCGCCGTTCGGGCACAACGGGGAACAGGCACTGGACGCCTGGGCGGCGGACATCGGTGGGTTCGAGGGCAACGCCCAGACGCTGCGCATCCTGACCAGACTGGAGCCGAAGGTCGCCGACGAGCGCGGGGTCAGCGCAGGACTGAACCTGACGCGGGCGAGCCTGGACGCTGTCGCGAAGTATCCGTGGTCGGCCGCCGAGGCTCCCGATGCCCCCCCGTCCCGACCGAAGTACAGCGTCTATGACGAGGACCTGCCCGTGTTCCGATGGATGCGCCAGGATGCTCCGCGCGGAGTCCGGTGCATCGAAGCGGATGTCATGGATCTCGCTGACGACATCGCCTACTCCGTGCACGACTTCGAGGACGCGGTGATCAACGGCTACCTCGACCCCCGCGCACTGGCCGATGCACGAGATCGTACGGCCCTGGTGCGGGGGATCATGGAATGGACGGGATGCCACGATGCCTCCGCCGTGGACGGGGCGCTGGACAGGTTGGTGTCGTTGCCGGGCTGGTTCGCAGGCTTCGACGGAGGGCGCCCGGCCCTCGCGGCATTGAAGAATCTATCCTCCGATCTGATCGGCCGGTTCGCGCGCGCCGCCACAGGCCGGACGCGGGCGCACTACCCGGGTGTGCTGGCCCGGTACGGGGGGCGCGTCGTCGTTCCCGCTGAGATCGCGGCCGAGATGGCGGCACTGCAGGGGGCCGTCGGCACGTTCGTGGTGACCGCGGAGAGCCGGCAGCCCCTGTACCGAGCACAGCGCGACGTCCTCCTGAGGCTCGCGGATCACCTGCTCGATCATCCCGAGCACCTCGACGCGGTGCATGGTCCGGACTTCCGGTCCGCTGCATCGCCGGACGCGGCGCGGCGCGTGGTCGTCGACCAGGTCGCCAGCCTCACCGACCGGGGCGCCGTGCAGTGGCATGTTCGGATGATCGGCGATCTCGACCCCGCCGAGGCAGGGGTCGCGATGGCACCGCTGCCGGCGCGGGAGGAGGCCGCGCCATGACGACAGGGCGGATAGCGCAGGCCGATGTCGAGGAGGTGAAGGCGCGTACCGACCTCGCCGCGCTCATCGGCGAGCGGGTGGCCCTCCGCCCCGCTGGAGTCGGATCACTGAAGGGCCTGTGTCCGTTTCACGACGAACGCACTCCCAGTTTCCATGTCCGGCCCCAGTCCGGCTTCTACCACTGTTTCGGATGCGGCGAGTCGGGCGACGCATACACGTTCGTGCAGAAGATGGATCAGCTCTCCTTCAGTGAGGCCGTCGAACGGCTCGCGGCGCGTGTGGGATACGAACTCCATACCTCGGACAGTGATCAGCGGGAACGCTCCGGCCGGGTCCGGCTGTACCAGGCGAACGCCGCCGCCGCGGAGTTCTTTCGTGCGCAGCTTGCCGAACCCGACGCGGAAGCGGCGCGTCAATTCCTCGGGGAGCGGGGTTTCGACGCCGGCGCCGCAGCGCACTTCGGCGTCGGATTCGCCCCAC
Organism: uncultured Actinomycetota bacterium; assembly: GCA_963696115.1. Lineage (GTDB taxonomy): Bacteria > Actinomycetota > Actinomycetes > Actinomycetales > Microbacteriaceae > Microbacterium. Next base: position 62,695 of record CAVOIT010000018.1, read on the forward strand.
GAGGGTGGAGCGGTCTGACCCAGAGCCTCCAGCGCCGCGGATTCACGTCCGCTGAACTGCAGGCGGCAGGGCTCGTCGCGGCAGGTCCCCGAGGTGTCTACGACCGCTTCCGGGGTCGTGTGGTCTGGCCCATCCGCGATGTCACGGGGCAAACGGTGGGCTTCGGCGCGCGGCGTCTCTACGGCGACGACCCCGGTCCGAAATACCTCAACACGCCCGAGACTGCGATCTACCGGAAGAGTCAGGTGCTGTACGGACTCGACCTTGCCAAGAGGGACATCGCACGGCAGCGCACGGTCGTGGTCGTCGAGGGCTACACCGATGTGATGGCATGCCACCTCGCCGGGGTGACGACCGCGGTAGCCACCTGTGGCACGGCGTTCGGGTCCGAGCACATCGCGGCGATCCGACGCGTGATGGGTGACGACACGGCCGCCGGTCAGGTGATCTTTACATTCGACCCGGATGCCGCGGGTCAGCAGGCAGCTCTGCGCGCGTTCGGCGACGAGAAGCGCTTCGCCGCGCAGACGTACGTTTCTGTGCCACCGGCAGGGCTGGACCCCTGCGACCTGCGCATTCAACGAGGAGACGCAGCCGTGCGGGCGGCGGTCGAAGCCCGCACTCCGATGTTCGAATTCGTCATCGACCGGCGACTGGCCGACTTCGACCTGGGCACCGTCGAAGGTCGAGCCGGGGCGCTTCGTGCGGCCGCGCCGGTGGTCGCGGGCATCCGTGATCCCGCGCTTCGACCCGGTTACATCCGCGTGTTGGCCCGTCGGCTCGGAGTGGAACTGGCCGAGGCCGCCGCGGCGGTGGCGGCCTCGACAGGGGAGTCGGGTGCTGTCTCGCCATCACCTCCGCCTCGGCCGAGCGATCCACCCTCGCCGAGACCTCTCCGCATGGCAGATCTGCCCGCGACCGCGCCGGACACGGTTCTCGAGCGCGATGCGCTGATGGGGATGCTGCAGTACGCGGACGGCGTGCCGGAGGACGCGCTCCGCGCCGCTCTGGAGCTTCGGTTCCGTCACCCCGCGCTCGACGCGATCCGTGCGGCGATCGCCGTCGTACCGGACCTGCATCGGCCCGGATGGGCCGCCACCACCGTCGGCTCCCTGCCCGAGCAGTACCGCACTCTGGCAGCGGATCTGCTTGCGGCCGACTTTCCGGCCCGCGACGAGGATGCGGCGCGTGCATCGGCGGCTGACCTGGTCCGACGGCTGCGCGTGCGGGACCTGGATCGCGCCAAAGCCGCGCTTCTGAGCGAGATCCAGCGTCTTTCCCCCGACTCCGAGGAGGGCCGGGCGGTGCGGATGCGATTGCAAGCACTCGACGGCGCGCGTCAAGCGCTGACCCAGGACCGATGAGATCATCCGTGGACGCGGTCGAGGCAGACGTGAGCGTAGCCTGCTCGGACCTGAGCGTCGTGGACCGGGACGGCCAACGCCGGGTGTTGGAAGGATTGACGTTCAGGGTGCTCCGGGGGGGAGTCCTGACGGTGTCCGGGCCCAGCGGTTCGGGCAAGTCCACCCTCGCTGCGCTTCTGGCCGGTCGCACGGGCGCGGGGTTCCGCATCGACGGCGGGTCCGCGGTGGTCGAGGGACTGGACCTGCGGCGGGCACGTCCCGCCGCTGTCCGTTCGGTTGTCGGGTACGTCGGCCAGGGAGCGGGTGCGAGCCTGGAGCCGCGGATGACGGTGTCGGAACTTGTGGCCGAGCCCATGCTCGGGGGACGGCGGGTTCGATCCCGGTCGGCGTACGCGTCAGCAGTGGCACTGATGGTCGCTGCGGCGCTCGACGAGGTGGGACTGGCGCTGGGGACAGCCGGGAAGTATCCGTACGAACTCAGCGCCGGGATGCGCCAACGCGTCGCAATCGCACGGGTACTCGTCGCATCGCCGCGCCTGTTCGTGGCCGATGATCTGATGGCGAATCTTGACCTGGATGGACGGCGGCTGGCCGCCGACGCGGTGACCCGGCGGACCGCGAACGGCATGGCCCTCGTACTGGCCGGAGACGAAGCCGAGCCGCTGGGCGCGGACGCCCCCCGACTGGTCCTGCGCCGGGGGCGGACAGTGGCCTACGGCCGCGGTGACGATGTGGTGTGGACCCCTGACCAGGACGGCCCTAACGCAGGGGTTTGATATCATGGCCGGGTTGCCCTCAGCGGGGGCGCGGTCCTCCATAGCTCAATTGGCAGAGCAATCGGCTGTTAACCGATAGGTTCTTGGTTCGAGTCCAAGTGGGGGAGCAAGGGCCGGCGTTCAGGCCTCGAACGCGTTCACGCCTCCAGGCGGTCGCGCCCGGGAAGCCATGACGCGCCGGGAGATCCCCAGCCGCGCTTGCGTGCGATGCGGGTGGCCACGCGCTGGTCGGCGAGGTCGAGGCGGTCCAGGTACAGCACACCGTCCAGATGGTCGTACTCGTGCTGGAGGATCCGCGCCCGCCACCCCGACACCTCGAATGCCACCGGCATCCCGTCCGGGCCCATTCCGGTCAGCCGCACGCGGTCGCTGCGGCGGAGCGGGAACCGTTCGCCGGGAAACGACAGGCACCCTTCCGATTCCGCGTCCGGGTCAGGCTGCCCGGGTGGCGTCGGCTGCAGCCAGAGACGCGGGTTGACAACAGCGCCGCGCCACGGCACGCCCGAATCATCGTGGTAGGAGTACACGAACACCCGGAGCGCGACGCCGACCTGGGGTGCGGCGAGACCCACGCCCGGCGCCGCGTCCACGGTGTCGAACAGGTCACGAATCAGGGTGCGGATGTCGTCGGTGATGGCCTCGACAGGTGCGGCGGGGCTGTGCAGGACGGGATCTCCCAGGATGCGGATGGGGAGAACGGCCACGTCGCAACCCTAGCGGGGGCGCGCCGGATAGGCTCGGGGAGTGGCCCGGCTCCCCGTCTCGATCGACGAGGTGGGCGACCAGGTGCTCGGGGTGTTCGATAACCCGGGTCTACTGCTGGGGATCCCGCTGGCTCTGGCCGGCGCGGTATTCATGTCGTTCGGAGCGCAGTATCAGCACCGCGGGGTCGGGAAGGTCGAGACCCTCAGCGGGACGAACGCCTCCGCCGGCCTGACCGCCGGACAGCTCGGACGCCTTCTGACGCGCCCATCCTGGGTGGTCGGGACGCTCATGCTGGGACTGGCGATCATCTGCCAGCTGGGTGCCTTGAGCGTTGCGCCGCTCATCGTGGTGCAGCCTCTCGGGGCGATCTCGTTGGTCATCACGACACTGCTCAATGCGCGAATGACGGGGCACAGTCCGACGCGGCGGTCGATCGGTGCGATCATCGCCTGCGTCGGGGGCGTGTTCCTGTTCGTCACCGTCGCCGCCTTGTTCGCCGCGGAGACGGCGGTGACGCCGCGCGAGGTGATCGTCGTCCTGGTCCTGCTCGGCGTGGTGGGGGCGTTCCTGGTGGCGATGTGGCTGATCGTACGCCGCCGACGTGCGCAGGCCCTGTTCTACGTCGTCTCCGCGGGTATCGTGTACGGATTCGTGGCCACGCTCGCGAAGATCGTCCTCAAGCGGCTGCAGAGCGGCGATCTGGACTGGCTCACCTGGGTGTGCGTGGCGGCACTGATCACCGGGACCGTCCTCGGAGCGTACTTCGTGCAGACTGCGTACTCCTCCGGACCCCCCGATCTCGCGATCGCCGGTCTGACGGTGGTCGATCCCCTGGTCGCGGTTCTGATCGGACTGTTCGTGCTCGGCGAGGGCGCGGGAACGCCGCTCTGGGGGTATCTGGTTTTCCTCGTGGCCGGCGCCATCGCGGTGTGGGGAGTCATCACGCTCGCGCTCTACCACCCGCAGGTGCTCAGCGACAGCCAGGACCTGCGCATCGAACGCGGTCACGACGGGCTGGCGGGGCCCGGCCAGTAGGCTTGCACGCACGGGGCGGTGGCCAAGCTGGTCAAGGCAGCGGGCTCATAACCCGACGATCGTGGGTTCAAGTCCCACCCGCCCCACGTCCGATCGGAAACGACCGACCGGAAACGACACGCTTGTCATTCGCAGGTCCGCCGTGTCATCATGGCGGTGATATCTGAAGACGCTCGCGCCGAGCCAGGTTCGTAGGGGAAGACGTACCTGACGATCGGAGCAGCAATGGCAGCACAATTCTCACGCGGCGTGGTCCTGATCCACTCCGCGCCTCGTGCGTTGTGCCCCCACCTCGAGTGGGCTGCGGGCCGCGTCCTGGGACGGCCGGTGTCATTCGACTGGACCGACCAGCCTGTGCTGCCCGGGTCCCGCCGTGCTGAGTACTACTGGGAGGGACCCGTCGGCACGGGAGCTGCCCTGACCAGCGCGATCCGCGGCTGGGAGCACCTTCGTTTCGAGGTCACTGAGGATGCGTCCGCCGTGTCGGACGGCGGCCGGTGGATGCACACACCGGACCTGGGCGTTCACTACGGACAGACGGATGCCGCGGGAAACCTGGTCGTCGGGGAGGACCGCATCCGCTATGCGCTGGAGATCGCAGGCAACGATGCGGGGGAGATGCGTCGAGAGTTGCGCCTCGCGCTGGGCCAGGCCTGGGACGACGAGTTGGAGGCGTTCCGCCGCGCGGGCGACCAGAACTCCGTGGTCTGGCTGCACAAGGTCGGATGACCCGCACCTCACGCGGTAGTGAAAGCGACAACGGCGTTGTGACCGCCGAAACCGAAGGAATTGCTCAGGGCTAGTTGCGGGCCGTGGAGTGGGATCGCCTCGCTGGAGATGCGGAACGGGACCTCGGGGTCCTGAGTGGTGAGGTTGATCGTCGGAGGTGCCCGCCGCTCTGTGATCGCCAGAATGGCGAAGATGGCCTCCAGGGCGCCGGTCGCTCCGAGCAGATGACCGGTGGACGCCTTCGTCGCCGACAACGGGATCTCGTCGATACGCGGCCCGAAGACTCTGCGGAGGGCCTGGTACTCGTTCGGGTCGCCGACCGGCGTGGAAGTCGCGTGCGCATTGATGTGCGTGACCTCCATCGGAGAGGCATCGGCAGCCGCGAGCGCTTCGGTCACCGCACGAGCGGCCCCGTGGCCCTCAGGATCGTTCGCGGTGATGTGGTACGCGTCAGCAGTCACGCCGCCGCCGGCCACGACGGCGTAAATACGCGCGCCCCGGGCACGGGCGTGCTCCTCGCTCTCCAGGACGAGCGCCGCCGCTCCCTCGCCCATGACGAAACCGTCCCGGTCCACGCTGCACGGCCGTGACGCATGGGTGGGATCATCGTTGCGGCGCGACAGCGCCTGCATCGAAGCGAACGCAGCGATCGTGAGCGGATGGATGGCGGCCTCCGCGCCCCCTGCGATCACGACATCCGCCAGGCCGTCCTGAATGTGTTCGACGGCGTTGACGATGGACTCGGTGCTGGATGCGCAAGCGCTGACCGTGGTGCGGGCGAAGGCCCGCGCTCCGAAATGAAGGGAGAGGTTGCCGGCGGCGGAGTTCGGCATGAGCATCGGAACCGTCATCGGAAGAACCCGCCGAGGGCCCTTCTCCCGCAAGGTATCCCAGGCGTCCAGCAGGGTCCACAGTCCGCCGATTCCGGTGGCGAAGTCCACGCCCAACCGCTCCGGCTCGACCTCTGGGCTGCCGGCGTCCTGCCAGGCCTCCGCGGTCGCGATGAACGCGAACTGCGACGACGGGTCCAGGCGCTTGATGAGGGTGCGCTCCAGGACGTCTGCCGCGGCCACGGCCGCTTGCGCAGCGAAGGTGACCGGCAGGTCGTACGTGCTCACCCATTCCTGCTCCAGTGAGCGTGCCCCCGAGGCGCCGGCCAGCAGCGCCGCCCAGCTTGCGGGCGCGGTGCCGGCCAGGGGCGTGGTGGCGCCCATCCCGGTGACGACGACGCGTCGAGTGCTCATGATCTACTCCCGTGGCGACGACAGGGCGGACGCCGCCCCGCCGTGTTCACTCCTGGTGCGCGACGATGTAGTCGACGGCGTCGCCGACGGTCTTCAGGTTCTTCACCTCGTCGTCGGGAATGGTCACGCCGAACTTCTCCTCCGCGTTGACGACGATCGTCATCATCGAGATCGAATCGATGTCCAGATCGTCCGTGAACGACTTCCCGGTCGCGACCTCGTCGGACGAGATGCCCGTCTCGTCCGTGATCAACTCGGCGAGGCCTGCGAGAACGTCCTCGTTGGAAAGTGCCATGGTGTCTCCTTCTGGTGGGTGGGGGTCGGTCTTCTGGTGGGTGGGGGTCGGTCCGCGGACCGCGAATCAGTCTAGGGTGGGCGGCACAGCGGTCAGGGGAGGACCACGACCTGCGCGCCGAACACCAGACCGGCGCCGAAACCGATCTGCAGCGCCAGTCCGCCACTGACCTCCGGGTGCTCCGCGAGCAGACGGTGCGTCGCGAGCGGTATGGACGCCGCCGAGGTGTTGCCGGTCGTCTCGATGTCGCGGGCGATGACCACCGTGTCTGGGAGTGCGAGTTGCTTGGCTAACTCGTCGATGATGCGCATGTTGGCCTGGTGGGGTACGAAGGCGGCCAGATCGGCCGACCCCACGCCCGCAGCCTCGAGCGCCTGCCGTGCCACCTTCACCATCTCCCACACCGCCCAGCGGAACACCGTGGGTCCCTCCTGACGCAAGGTGGGCCACGGCGCTGTGCCATCGCGGAACTGGATGAGAGTCGCATTCATGCCCACCACGTCCGCTTTGGCCCCGTCTGATCCCCACACTGTCGGGCCGATACCCGGCACCGTGCTGGGCCCGACGACCGCGGCCCCCGCCCCGTCGCCGAGCAGGAACGACATGCTGCGATCGGTCGGGTCGACCACGTCGGACAGCTTCTCCGCGCCCACGACGAGCGCGTAGTGCGCACCGCCAGTCCTGATCAGCGCGTCCGCTTGAGCGACCGCGTACGCGAATCCCGCGCAAGCGGCGTTCGCGTCGTACGCCGCGGCCGGGTTGGCGCCGATCCGGTCCGCGACCACGGCGGCGATCGAGGGTGTCTGCTGGACGTTGGAGATGGTGGCGACGATGACCAGATCGATCTCCTGTGGAGCGACTCCGGATGCGGTCACCGCCTCCCGTGATGCCGTGACCGCCAGGTCCAGTGCGCCGGTTCCGGCCGCCGCGCGGGTGCGTGTCACGATCCCGGTTCGCTGCCGAATCCACTCGTCGCTGGAGTCGATGGCGGCGATCAGCTCGTCGTTGGGGACGGAGATTTCGCCTCGCGCCGCTCCATACGCGTAGATGCGGGTGTAGGCGGGGCCATGAGCCTGGCGGAGGACGGGAGCGCTCATCGTGCCACTCCGACCAGGATGTCGCGCGCCGCAGCGAGGTCGTCCGGGGTCTTCACCGCCACAGACGGCACGCCCTTCATTGCGCGTTTTGCCAGCCCGACAAGGGTGCCCGCGGGAGCAAACTCTATGATCCCGGATACCCCGTGGCGTGCGAAGGACGTCATGCACATGTCCCACCGGACCGGTTTGGCCACCTGACCCACGAGCAGGTCCAACGCCGTCCGGCCGTCTTCGACCACGGATCCATCGGCGTTGGTCCAGATCGTCCGCGTCGGATCGGCGACCGGCGTGCGCTCAGCGGCGATCGCGAGCGCCGCGACGGCCGGCTCCATGAAACGGGTATGGAAGGCGCCCGCAACCTGCAGCGGGACGACGCGACTGCCAGTGGGAGGATGCGCCGCCAGCTCGGCCAGCGCGTCGGTCGTTCCGGCCGCGACGATCTGGCCGCCGCCGTTGAAGTTCGCCGGTGCCAGATCGCCCTCGGCCAACGCGGACAGAACCGCGGCCTCATCACCGCCGAGCACCGCGCTCATGCCCGTCGGGACGGCGGCGGCGGCCTCGGCCATCGCTCGACCCCGCACCCCGACCAGCCGCATCCCATCGTCCTCGGTGAGGACGCCGGCGGCGATCAGGGCCGCAACCTCACCGACGGAGTGACCCGCCACGCCATCCGGCCGGTCCGCACCCAGAGCGTGCCACGACGCGATGCTTGCGGCCACGATCAACGGCTGCGCGATCCGGGTATCACGGATCGCGTCGGCGTCCCACGACGTCCCGGCCGCGATCAGGTCGATGTCGACTGCCGCGCTGTACCGCGCGATCTGTTCGGAGACCCCGTCCAGCTCGAGCCAGGGGGAGAGAAATCCCGGCGTCTGCGCGCCCTGGCCGGGGAACAATCCGATGATCACGGTTTCCATCCTGTCAACGTCGCCGCGGAGCACGGGTCCGCCACCCCACAACACGGGTGGGAGCCCTTTGTGTGAACCACCAAAGTCGTGTGAACCACCAAAGGCTATCGGCTGCGCCGTAGCGGCGTCGGACGCCGGCGTGTGGCGTCTGTCCCGATCGCTCCCAGGATCAGGGCGGTCTGCAGGATCAGCGACTCTCGAGGTCCAGTTGCGTCCCAGCCGATCACGTCCGTCACACGTCGCAGCCGATAGCGCACCGTGTTCGGATGCACAAACAACTCCCGAGCGGTGGCCTCAAGAGATCGGCCGTTGTCCAGGTAGGCCCAGAGCGTCGTGACCAGATCCGTGGTGTGCGCAGTGAGCGGGCGGTAGATCTTCTCCACCAGCGTCTGGCGGGCCATCGGGTCTCCCGCGAGAGCCCGCTCGGGCAGCAGGTCGTCCGCCTCCACCGGACGCGGCGCGTTGCGCCAGGCGCGTGCCACGGCGAATCCGGCCAATGCCGCTCGTGCGCTCGCGCTGGCATCCACGAGCGCCGGAACCGGCGGGCCGAGCACGAGATATCCCGGGCCGAAGTCTGGTTCGAGTTGGCGGGCGATCTCGGCGAACGGCAGGTTTCGGGCGGTTCGTGTGCGACCGGCCTCGGTTCGGCCGATGACGAGGACCAGACGGGATCCCTGGACGCCGATGAGCGCATCCACCCCGTGCTTTCGGGCGGTGCGCCTCAAGTGGTCGACGTCGAACTGCGGCGGTGTCGTGCCCACCAGGACCGCGACCTCCCCATGTCCATGCCAACCCAGGGCGGCTATCCGGCTGGGGAGTTCGTCGTCGGCCTCGCCGGACAGGATGGAGTCCACGACCAGCGCCTCCAGCCTCGCATCCCACAGCCCGCGCGCCTCCGCGGCCCGCGCGTAGACGTCCGCGGCCGTGAAAGCCACCTCGCGTGAGTACAGGAGGATCGCCTCTCTCAGGTCCTCCCCGAGGTCGGCGACGCGCTCCTCCGTGATCTCGACCGTGACCCGGATCAGTTGCAGAGTCTGCGTCAGACTGACGCTGCGCAGCAGTTCGCGGGGCGCCGCGCCGAAGATGTCCTCCACGATGGCCGGCGGGGACCCCGGGTCCTCATACCACCGGATGAACGAGCTGATGCCAGCCTGGGCCACCAGCCCCACCGCCGAGCGGCGAGCTGCGGGCATCTGCGCGTACCAGGACAGCGAGTCCTCGAGACGATTGATGGTGGCGGTCGCGAGGTCGCCACTCATCCGCCGCAATGCCGTCAGGGTGGCCGCCTTCTCCGCGCTGTCCGAAGGCACGGTCACCGGCTCAACTCTCCCCACCGGCCTCTCCTGTCGCCCCTGCAGACACGTCAAGCAGCCGATATCGCGCGATCGCGCGGGCTGCAGCCCCGGGGTCTCCGATGCCGTCGAGAGCAAGCGCCTGCAAAGCCCGGACAACGATGGACGGGCCGTCGATGACGAAGTATCGGCGGGCAGCGGCCCGAGTGTCGGAGAAGCCGAATCCGTCAGCACCCAGCGTGAGGAACCGCCCCGGCACCCAGGCGCGGATCTGATCGGGCACGGCGTTCATGTAATCGCTGACGGCGATCACCGGTCCCGCTCCGTCCTCCAATCGCTGCGTCAGGTATGCGGCGCGAGGCGGCGTCTCGGGATGCAGCAGGTTGTGACGGTCCGCGTCCAGCCCGTCTCGGCGCAGTTCGGACCAGGATGTCACCGACCATACGTCGGCAGCCACACCCCAGTCGTCGGCAAGCAGCATCTGCGCCTCGAGCGCCCATGGCACGGCCACGCCGGAGGCCAGCAGTCGAACGCGGGGCCCGGGCACGCGGCCGGGCGCGATCCGGTGAATGCCCCGAACGATGCCCTCGATGTCGACATCCGGGGGCTCCACAGGCTGCACGATCGGTTCGTTGTACACCGTGAGGTAGTACATGACGTTCGGGTCCGGGTGCGTGCCTCCGTACATCCGCTGCAGTCCGGACTGCACGATGTGGGAGATCTCGTAGCCGTAGGCGGGATCGTAGGTGACGGTGGCCGGATTGGTGGACGCCAGCAGCGGCGAGTGACCGTCGGCGTGCTGGAGCCCCTCGCCCGTGAGAGTGGTCCGCCCGGCAGTGGCCCCGATGATGAAGCCCCGCGCCATCTGGTCCCCGGCGGCCCAGTTCGAGTCGCCTGTGCGCTGGAATCCGAACATGGAGTAGAAGACGTAGACGGGGATGAGCGGCTCCGCGTGGGTCGCGTACGACGAGCCCGCAGCGGTGAACGCGGCCATCGCTCCGGCTTCGTTGATCCCCACGTGCAGCAGCTGACCCTGAGGGCTCTCCTTGTACGCGAGCAGCAGGTCTCGGTCCACCGACGTGTAGTTCTGCCCGTTCGGGTTGTAGATCTTCGCGGTGGGGAAGTACGCGTCCATTCCGAAGGTGCGGGCCTCGTCCGGGATGATCGGAACCAGACGGTGGCCGAAATCCGGCGCGCGCAGCAGGTCCTTGAGCAGTCGCACGAACGCCATCGTGGTCGCCACCTGCTGCGATCCGGATCCCTTCTTGAGGACCGCGTAGGCGGAGTCTGCGGGCAGCGTCAGAGGCACGTGAGCCGCCCGGCGCTCCGGGAGGAAGCCGTCGAGCGCCCGGCGGCGCTCGACCATGTAGCGGATGGTCTCGTCCTCGGGTCCGGGGTAGTAGTACGGCGGCCGGTACGGGTCCGCTTCGAGAACCGCATCCGAGATCGGGATTCGCATCGCGTCCCGGAAGTGCTTCAGGTCCTCCAGAGTCATCTTCTTCATCTGGTGGGTCGCGTTGCGTCCTTCGAAGTGCGGCCCCAGCCCGTAGCCCTTGATGGTGTGGGCGAGGATCACCGTCGGCTGCCCCTTGTGCTCGACAGCCGCCCGGAACGCGGCGTAGACCTTGCGATAGTCGTGGCCACCGCGCTTGAGGTTCCAGATCTGCTCGTCCGAGTAGTCCTGCACGAGCGCAGCGGTCCGTTCATCCCGGCCGAAGAAGTGCTCGCGGACATACGCACCGCTCTCCGCCTTGTACGTCTGGAAATCGCCATCTGGCGTGATGTTCATCAGGTTCATCAGCGCGCCGTCGGTGTCGCGCGCGAGCAGCGCATCCCACTCCCGACCCCAGATCACCTTGATGACGTTCCAACCGGCGCCGCGGAAGAAGCTCTCCAGTTCCTGGATGATCTTCCCGTTGCCGCGCACCGGTCCGTCCAAGCGCTGCAGGTTGCAGTTCACCACGAAGGTCAGATTGTCCAATCCCTCATTGGCTGCAGTCTGCAACTGGCCGCGGCTCTCCACCTCGTCCATCTCGCCATCGCCGAGGAACGCCCACACGTGCGCGTCGGACAGGTCCTTGATGCCGCGGTGGGTGAGGTACTTGTTCACCATCGCCTGATAGATCGCGTTGAGCGGGCCCAGCCCCATCGACACCGTCGGAAACTGCCAGTACTCCGGCATCAGGCGCGGGTGAGGATAGGACGGCAGACCGTTCGGTGCCGCGGACTTCTCCTGTCGGAATCCGTCCAGCTGAGCTTCGGTGAGCCGGCCCTCCAGGAACGACCGCGCGTAGATCCCGGGAGAGGCATGACCCTGGAAGAAGACCTGATCGCCCCCGGACGGGTGGTCGGGGCCCCGGAAGAAGTGGTTGAACCCAACCTCGTAGAGGGCCGCGGAGGACGCGTACGTGGATATGTGCCCTCCCACCGCCACGCCCGGACGCTGAGCACGGTGCACCGTGATCGCAGCGTTCCATCGGATCCAGGCCCGATAGCGGCGCTCGATGTCCTCGTCGCCGGGGAACCCCGGCTCATTCTCCGGAGCGATGGTGTTGATGTAGTCCGTCGTCGGCACCATCGGCACGCCCAGATGAAGATCGCGAGAGGTCTTCAGCAGGCTCAGCATCACCTCGCGGGCGCGACCGTGACCCTTCGCGGCCACCAGCTCTCGCAGGGATTCCTGCCACTCCGCCGTCTCCTCAGGATCGCTGTCCTGGGGTCCCTGCGAGTACGGATCCTGGTCGTGAACAGTCACGAACGTCCTTCCGTCGTTCCGGCAGGTCGTGCCGGATAGCTATCGGAGACAGGTGGGAATTGTTCACCCTCGACAACATGCGTCTCCAGCGTAGCCACCCAGGCCGCGAGCGAGGTCCTGCACCACGGCTCTTCTACACTGACAGGGAGGGCCTTTAGCTCAGGAGGCAGAGCGCCACGTTTACACCGTGGATGTCGTCGGTTCGATCCCGGCAGGGCCCACCGTCGCCGCGGCTTCACGCCTGGCGTAGGTTGGTTGCGTGATCGCCGACCCCCGGGACCAGCGCCGCCTGCTGGAGGTCGCGGCGCTGGACGAGCGGGTTCGACGGGTCGAGGCGACGCGGCGGCACCCGCCACAGGATGCCGCGCTGGCAGAGGTCTCGGCCCGCGCCTCCGCGCGTTCGGCGGAGTTGGCGCGCTGCCAGTCCGAGGCCGACGCTGCAGCGGCGGAACTGGCCCGTATCGAGGCCGATGTCGCGGTCGTCCAAGCTCGCCGACGTCGTGACGAGGGTCTGCTCAGTGGCACCACCGCCGCGAAGGACGCGATAGGTCTGCAGCACGAACTCGTGTCGTTGGGAAACCGACTCCGTGACCTGGAAGACGCGCAGCTGGAGGCGATGCAGGCGGCGGACGATGCCGCTGCCGCCGTGGCCGAACAGGAACGGGCGCTGGCCGAGGATCTCGCTGCCCGCGTCGACCTCGAATCCGCGCGTCGGGCCGCACTTCGAGAGGCCGAGCACGAGTTGACGCAGCTCTCCTCGACGCGTAGCGCGGTCACCGCGGCCATCCCCGGGCCGGTTCTCGATCTGTACCAACGGCTCGCTGCGCGCGGGCCTGGCGCGGCGGAGTTGGTCGGTCCGACCTGCGGGGGTTGTCACATGGTGCTGTCCGGTACGGACCTGAATGCCATCCGTCAGAGCCCGTCGGACCTGATCGTGACGTGCCCCGAATGCGGCTGCATCCTCGTCCGGGGTGATGAGTCACAGGTGACGGCACGCTAGACTGAAAGCCGCGAATGGGTCGGCCGGACGGTCGCGTGGCGGGATGACCGCCCCGAGGAACGTCCGGGCTCCGCAGGGCAGGGCGGTGGGTAACACCCACCCGGAGCGATCCGCGAGATAGTGCCACAGAGAACAGACCGCCGGGATCCGTCCCGGTAAGGGTGAAACGGCGGTGTAAGAGACCACCGGGGTCGTGGTGACATGGCCCGCACGGCAAACCTCGCCCGGAGCAAGGCCAGACAGGGGACGATGACGCGGCTCGCCGAGTCCCCGGGTGGGCCGCTAGAGCGGCACGGCAACGCGTCGCCGAGAGAGATGACCGTCGAAGGGGTTCGCCCCGGAACAGAACCCGGCGTACAGGCCGGCCCATTCGCCCCAGGCTGGCTCAGCGCAGGCGGTCCGCCGTCACCGACAACGCGGCTGCTCCGATGATGCCCGCGTTGTTGCGGTGGACTGCAGCGACGACCGGCGTGCGCAGGCTCAGCCGGTCCAGGAACTTATCGGCATGCTTCGACACGCCGCCGCCCACGATGAACAAGTCAGGGCTGAACAACGCCTCCAGGTACTCGTAATACCACTGCAGCCGCGCGGCCCACTCCGGCCAATCCAGCCGGTCTCGCTCCATCGCCGAATACGCCGCGTACGCCTCGGCGTCAGTATCGGCACCAGCCCGCTGGAGGTGACCGAGCTCCGAATTCGGGATGAGAGTCCCTTCGTAGAGCAGCGCGGACCCGATGCCCGTGCCCAGCGTCGTGAGGATTGTCAACCCGCCCACTCCCCGTGCCGCACCGTATTGGAGCTCTGCGATGCCGGCGACATCGGCGTCGTTCGCGAAGAAGATGTCCCGCTGCAGACCCTTCTCGAAAAACTCCTCCGCGGGGAAGTCGACCCAATGATGGGACACGTTCGCGGCCGACAGCGTGCGGCCCTGCTTGACGACTGCCGGGAAGGCCACCCCGAGGGCGTCGTCGGGACGGGCTCCGAGAGTCGCCAGGACGCTGCGCACCGCCGCCAGCACGTCCTCGGGCTCCGCGCCTGGGGGCGTGGGTACCTTCACGCGGTCGCTCAGGAGCACGCCGGCCTGGAGGTCGACGATCCCGCCTTTGATGCCCGTGCCGCCAATGTCGATGCCGACGGCGCGGGTGCGTTGGGATGCCATGACCATCAGCCTATCCAGTGCGGATCCCCGGTTCAGTAGGATCGTGCCGGGAGGAACGGACATGGGCGAACGCGATGAGAAGTACTGGTACAACCTGAAGACCGGTCAGGTCGAACGCGGGTACCAGTCGCTGGGGATCGATCGGGCCGGGCCGTTCGATTCGGCGGCTGAGGCGGCACGAGCGCCCGAGCTGATCCAGGAACGAGCGAGGGAGTGGGCCGACGACGAAGCCCGCGAGTACGGCGGAGACACACCTCATCCCGCCTAGCATGGATTCCGCCACCCGTGTGGCGACAGTCGAAGGGTGAGGCATGGATAAGCAACGTGACTTCGTGCTGCGCACGATCGAGGAGCGCGGCGTGAAGTTCGTGCGCCTCTGGTTCACCGACGTCGTGGGAACCCTCAAATCGGTGGCGATAGCACCCGCCGAAGTGGAGGGGGCATTCACGGAGGGGCTGGGGTTCGACGGCTCCGCCATCGAAGGGTTGACACGGTCGTCCGAATCCGATCTGCTCGCCGTCCCCGACCCCACCACCTTCCAGATCCTGCCCTGGCGAGGCGAGGTCGACCCGACCGCGCGCATGTTCTGCGATGTCACCACTCCCGATGGTCAGCCCGCCGTCGCCGATCCGCGCCACGTCCTCAAGCGCGCGCTCGCCAAGGCTGCTGACGCCGGGTTCACCTTCTACACGCATCCGGAGATCGAGTTCTACCTGCTGAAGTCCTCATCATTCGGCGCGGAGGGTCCGGAGCCGGTCGATGCCGCCGGGTACTTCGACAACGTGCCGGGCGGCACGGCGCACGATTTCCGCCGTCGATCAGTGCGGATGCTGGAGGACCTCGGGATCTCCGTGGAGTTCAGCCACCATGAAGGCGGCCCGGGACAGAACGAGATCGACCTGCGGTATGCGGATGCCCTGGCCACCGCCGACAACATCATGACCTTCCGGACCGTGATCAAGGAGGTCGCCATCGAGCAGGGTGTCTACGCGACGTTCATGCCGAAACCGCTCAGCGGCCGGCCCGGAAGCGGCATGCACACGCACATGTCGCTGTTCGAGGGGGACCGCAACGCGTTCTTCGCCGAAGGCGCCCAGTACCAGCTCTCCAAGGTCGCGCGTCACTTCATCGCCGGACTGCTGCGGCACGCGAACGAGATCTCGGCGGTCACGAATCAGTTCGTGAACTCCTACAAGCGACTGTGGGGCGGCGACGAGGCACCGAGCTTCATCTGCTGGGGCCACAACAACCGTTCCGCGCTGGTCCGGGTGCCGATGTACAAGCCGAACAAGGGCCAATCCTCCCGGATCGAATACCGGGCCCTTGATGCTGCCGCCAACCCCTATCTGGCATACGCCCTGCTGCTAGCGGCGGGGCTGAAGGGCATCGAGGAGGAGTACGAGCTTCCCGCTGAGGCGGCGGACAACGTCTGGTCGCTGACGGATGCGGAGCGACGCGCTCTCGGCTATGCACCGCTCCCGACGAGCCTGGACCAGGCACTGCGTTCCATGGAGGAGTCGGAACTGGTCGCCGAGACCCTCGGTGAGCAGGTCTTTCGCTATGTGCTGCGCAACAAGCGTGAGGAATGGAACGCCTACCGCGCGCAGGTGACTCCGTTCGAGTTACGCACGAACCTCGAGATGCTCTGACGGGGTCGTGACCGGTTCGGACCGATCCTCGCCGCGCAGCCACCTGGCGCGGTTGGGGTTCGGTGACACCGACGGCGCAGAACGGGGCCTCCAGGAATTGGAGGGGCACGTCAACCTGCCCCGAGAGGACTGGCTCGCCGACGCGGAGGTGGCCGCCGATCCGGACGGCGCGCTGCGCGGCATCCTGCGGGTCGCCCGCCGCTCCGCGGATCCGGTCGCCGCGATATTCCGCGAGCCGGCGGCACGCCGCGTGCTATGGGCGCTCACCGGGGCGTCGGAGGGTCTCGCGGATTTCTACTTCCGCCATCCTGATGAACTGCGCCGACTCCCGCCCGCCGGGCCCGCGTTGCCGGACGCCTCGGAGATGCGCCGGGACCTCCTGGAGTCGGTGGATGCCCGGGACGGGTTCGCCCGGCTCGACCCGGACGAGGCCCGCAACGCGCTCCGGATCCGGTATCGGAGTCTGGTGGCTCGCATCGCCGCAGCGGACCTGCTCGGCCCCGACAGTCTGACCATGCTGCCGGACGTGGCTGCAGCCCTCGCGGATGCTGCTGCGGGCGCGCTGGAAGCGGCCCTCGCCGTCGCACGGGCTCGGATCAGTCGCGATCCGCGCGCGCGATTTGCGCCCGCGGAAGTGGCTGCCTCGCGACTGGCCATCATCGGGATGGGGAAGGCGGGAGCGCGGGAGTTGAACTACGTCAGCGACGTCGACGTCATCTTCGTCTGCGAGGCGGGACCCGCCATGCCCCCAGGAACCGCGGAAACGAGGGTGGTCGAGGTCGCCACCGCTCTCGCCCAGGAGACGATGCGGACGATCTCCGCGGCGGACATCGAGCCGGCGCTGTGGGAAGTCGACGCGAATCTGCGCCCGGAGGGCAAGCAGGGAGCGCTCGTGCGCACACTCGATTCGCACGTGGCCTACTACCAGCGGTGGGCCGCCGGATGGGAGTTCCAGGCACTCCTGAAGGCGCGGCCGATCGCCGGCGATGAGGATCTCGGGCGGTCCTACCTGGAGGTCGTGCAACCCCTGCTGTGGGGGAATGTCGCGCGGGAGAACTTCGTGGACGGCGTGCAGCGGATGCGGGAACGCGTCACGGAGCACATCCCCGCCGAGCAGGCCGCATACGAACTCAAGCTCGGTGCCGGCGGCATCCGGGACATCGAGTTCACTGTGCAGCTGCTGCAACTGGTGCACGGCGTGTCCGATGAGAACATCCGCCAACGCGGAACTCTGCCGGCGCTGAGCGCGCTCGTGGCCGAGGGCTACATCGGCCGCGCCGACGCTGCGTCGTTCGCGCGCGACTACCGCATCCTCCGGGTGCTGGAGCATCGCGTGCAGTTGCGGAGACTGCGGCGCACGCATCTGATGCCGGACCGGTCCGACGAGCTACGCATTCTGGCGCGGGCGAGCGGGTTGACGGAAACCGCCGAATCGATCTGGGAACTGTGGGATTCGGTCAAGCGCGAGGTGCGCGACATCCATGTCCGCTTGTTCTACCGGCCCCTGCTCTCGGCGGTCGCCGCCATTCCCGCATCCGAGCGCGTCCTGTCCTCCGAGCAGGCTCACGACCGCCTGGCCGCCATCGGATTCCAGGACCCCGCGGGCGCACTGCGTCACATCGGCGCCCTCACGACGGGGATTTCACGCAAGGCCACGATCCAGCGCCATCTGATGCCGGTGATGCTGCGCTGGTTCGCGGAGGGCGTCGATCCGGACTATGGCCTGATCGCGTTCCGCCGGATCAGTGAACGCCTCGGCGACACGCCTTGGTTCCTCCGGATGCTGCGCGACACTGCGGGGGCCGCGGAATCGCTGAGCCGCGTGCTGGCGGGGTCACGCTATGTCGGCGAGCTGATGGAGTGGATCCCCGAGTCGGTGGCGTGGCTGGCCGATGACGACCTGCTCCGCCCGCGATCGGCGACGGCCCTCCAGGAGGAGGCGCGCGCGATCCAGACTCGCCACGACGCGATCGAGGACGCGATGCGCTCCGTCCGCGCCCTGCGGCGTCGGGAACTGCTGCGCACCGCGATCGCTGCCGTCTCGGGAGTGCTGACGATCGAGGACTTGTCGGAGGCGCTGACCACCATCACGGAGGTCACGATCCAGGCGACGTTGCGCGCTGTGCGCCGGGTCGAGGTGCCGGAGGCAGACGACGCCCTCGACTTCGCCGTCATCGCGATGGGACGTTTCGGCGGACGGGAGCTCGGTTTCGGCTCGGATGCGGACGTGCTCTATGTGTACCGCCCTAACGGTGTCGAACCAGGGCGGGCGCACGAGTTGTCGCTGCGGCTGGTCGCGGGCCTGCGCGCCCAGTCGGAGGATCAGCGGGTTCCCCTGGAACTGGACGCCAATCTGCGGCCGGAAGGCCGCAGTGGACCGCTCGTCCGCTCTTTGGATGCCTACCGCGACTACTACCAACGCTGGTCGATGTCATGGGAGGCGCAGGCACTGCTGCGTGCCCGCGGCGTGGCGGGCAGCGTGAAGCTCATCCGGGAGTTCGAAGCGCTCGCCGACCGCGTGCGGTATCCGCCACACCCTGACCCGCAAGGCATTCGGGAGATCAAAAGGATCAAAGCGCGGGTCGAGAACGAGCGACTCCCGCAGGGCGCGGACCCTGCACGGCACCTGAAACTGGGCCCGGGAGGACTCAGCGACGTGGAGTGGCTCATCCAGCTTCTGCAACTCCAACACGCCCACGAGGTACCCACGCTGCGCACCACGTCGACGATGGTCGCATTGCGGGCCGCTGCGGACGCGGGCCTCATCCCACCCGACGCCGCGCGAGTGCTCGGCGAGGCGTGGCGACTCGCCAGTCGACTGCGTTCGGCGAACACGCTGCTGTCCGCCCGGACCAGCGACGTGCTGCCGGTGGACCGTCGGCGCCTGGACGGAATCGGGCGGATCCTGAACTACCCGCCGAGGTCCGCCTCTGAGGTGGAGGAGGACTGGATGGCGGCCTCCCGCCGCGCCCGGAAGGTTTTCACGACACTCTTCTACGGCTAAAGGAATCGTGCGCGTCGCACGCCGGGCGGCCTCGGGAGTACCGGAGGCCGTCCGGCGTGCGTTCAGACCCCGAAGTAGAGTTCGTACTCGAAGGGGTGCGGGCGCTGCGACATCGGCTGGATCTCGTTGGCGATCTTGTACTCGATCCAGGTGTCGATCAGTTCCGGAGTGAACACGTTGCCCTTGGTGAGGAATTCGGAATCCGCACGCAGGGCGTCCAGCGAGTCCAGCAGAGAATTGGGCACCTGAGGGATGTCGCGCGCCTCTTCCGGGGGAAGCTCGTACAGATCCTTGTCCACGGGTTCGTGCGGTTCGATCCGGTTCACGATGCCATCGATTCCTGCCATGAGCTGCGCCGCGAAGGCGAGGTACGGGTTGCCCGACGCATCGGGCGCGCGGAACTCGATCCGCTTGGCCTTCGGGTTCGACCCCGTGATCGGAATGCGGATGGCGGCTGAGCGGTTGCCGGCCGAGTACACCAGGTTGACGGGAGCCTCGAAGCCCTTCACCAAGCGGTGGTAGCTGTTCAAGGTGGGATTCGTGAATGCGAGCACGGCGGGAGCGTGCGCCAGGATGCCGCCGATGTACCACCGGGCAATGTCGGACAGACCCCCGTAGCCGCGCTCGTCGTAGAACAACGGTTGGTCACCGTTCCACAGAGACTGGTGGGTGTGCATGCCCGATCCGTTGTCACCGAACAGGGGCTTGGGCATGAACGTCGCGACCTTGCCCCACTGCAGCGCGGTGTTCTTCACGATGTACTTGAACTTCAGAATGTCGTCTGCCGCGTGCACCATGGTGTCGAACCGGTAGTTGATCTCCGCCTGGCCGGCGGTGCCGACCTCATGGTGGGACCGCTCCACCTCGAGCCCTGCCGCGATGAGCTTCAGGACGATGTCGTCACGCAGATCGGCCTGCTTGTCGACCGGGGGAACGGGGAAGTAGCCGCCCTTGTAGGGCGTCTTGTTCGCCAGGTTGCCGCCTTCCTCCTCCCGTCCGGTGTTCCAGGCTGCCTCCTCAGAGTCCACCTTGTAGAAGCTCGCGCCCTGCGTGACGGAGTAGCGGACGTCATCGAAGATGTAGAACTCGGCCTCGGGGGCGAAGAGCGCCGTGTCGGCGATTCCCGTGGACGCGAGATACTTCTCCGCCTTCTTCGCGACCTGACGGGGGTCCTTGGCGTAGATCTCGCCGTTGCGCGGGTTGTAGATGTCGAAGACCATGATCAGCGTCTTCTCGTCACGGAACGGGTCGACATAGCCCGTGGAGATGTCGGGGATCAACTGCATGTCGGACTCGTGGATGTTGGCAAAGCCGCGGATCGAGGATCCGTCGAACAGCTGGCCGACGGTGAAGAATTCCTCGTCGACCGTGTCGGCGGGAATGTTGAAGTGCTGCTGGACACCGGGGAGATCCGTGAAGCGGATGTCGAGGAACTTGACGTCCTCTTCCTTGATGAACCTGAGCACCTCGGACGAATCACTGAACATGTGGAACTCCAGAGGTAGGGGCGCGGGCGCGTCCCGCCCGGTCGACTGTGTGAACGGTATCCACGAGGCATTGCTCGGCAGTGTCTCCGATGTTTCGGGCATGTTACGCGTCTCTCAGTAGGATGAGCCGGTGCCGCAGACGCCCTCGGACTCGTCGTACCCGGGGGAGCGGCTGGGCCGCCCCCGGACTGGTTCGGGCAGCGTCGCACGGGTGGGGCGGCGATTGGCCGCACTCGGGATCGACTGGGCGTGCGCAACAGTGATCTCGATAGCGTTCTTCCGCTATGACGCGCTGGCGACCCTCACGGTGTTCGCACTCGTGCAGGTGGTGTTCTTACCGCTGATCGGCGGCAGCCCCGGCCACCGACTCGTCGGACTGCGGCTGGAACGCGTGACTGGCGGATGGGCCGGACTGTGGCGTCCCATTCTGCGCACCGCGCTCCTGGTAGTGGTGATCCCAGCCGTGATCTGGGACCCGGATCAGCGCGGGCTGCATGACAAGGCGGCCGGTACCGTCCTGGTGCGCGTCTGACGCGTCAGCGCGGCCGCGGAGCGCGCACCCGATTCGGGTCGATCCCCTTGGGGATCGGCAGCGATGTGAGGGACTGGGACACCGATCCGATGCGCTTGGCCACGGTGGCGACGGTAGCTTTGTCCACCCGGTTCGGAAGGGACTTGATGGTGCGGGCCAGCCGGTCGATGGGAACCTCGCCTGCGCCGTGACCGACATGGATCACGGTGATGGGAACACCGGAAGCGACTCGTCCGATACGGGCGCGCTCGTCAGCGATCAGTCGCGTCAGCCGGCCTCGCGCACCTTCCCCGACGATCACGACGCCGCCGCGCCCGATCGCGCGGTAGACGGCGTCCTGGGTGCGAGGGTTCACGCCGACCGGCATCTCTCCGGCTTGCCACCGGCGGCCGAGAGACGTGGACAGGACCTGGCCGGCGGCTCCCGGCATCCCGTCGATCTTGCGGTACATCGCGCGTGTGGACAGCCGCGTCATCAGCACCAGAGCCGCGAGAATCCCGAGCAGCACACCGGTAACCGTCCACAGCGCCACGCTCCACGGCGCAGCTGGCGGAATCAAGAGTCCGGCGAGTGCCCCCAGGATCGCGGCGACCACGACCACTGCGACGAGGATCGCCGGCAGCCACCGGTATGCCTCGACGGTGAACCGGTACAACGTCCGCAGCTGTGCGAAGAACCCCGGACGCTTCTCCGGCTCGGTACGACGGGCCATGGGTCGAGTCTACGGCGGCACCCGAGTCTCCTCCCCACATCGTGTGTGAGGAGTGTCCGGGCCGGGCAGCTCATCGCCTCCCTCGGTGACGCGGCGATCCAGCGTCACCATCGAGCATGATGACGGACGCCGCGTTCGCCGACGCACTGTCGGGCGCCGCACCGGCCGTGCTCCGAGAGGTGGGGCCACCGGAGGCCCCGTGGCCGGGCCTGCTGGTGACAGACGGCGATGAGGTCGGCATGCTCGTGGACGCGGACGTGGTCGCGGCATCGTTTCCCTACTGGGACGATCGCGACGGACACGTCGCCGTTCCCCGCGATGTGCTGGCCTCCACCGACCGCGTCCGCGCTCTGATGCCTGCGTGTCCTGTGAGTCTGGAGTCACTGCTGCGCCGGTGGGAGCGGGACCCGCCCTCCCTCGGCGAACTGGTGACTGCGGCGGTCAGTGTCATCCGCGGCGCGGAGCAGCACCGCGGCGATGGCTTGACCGGTTCGTGGTGGCTCCGGGCGGACGGCAGGCCCCTGTTCGCCGCCGGGAGCGGAACGACGA
Organism: uncultured Actinomycetota bacterium; assembly: GCA_963696115.1. Taxonomy (GTDB): domain Bacteria; phylum Actinomycetota; class Actinomycetes; order Actinomycetales; family Microbacteriaceae; genus Microbacterium. The sequence goes on from CAVOIT010000018.1 coordinate 84,987, forward strand.
CGCTGCCGGTCGCGTCCTCTGCCGCCCTACGTGCGATGAGCGCGGTCGCCGGCACTGGCGATGCGTCCGCCTTACTGCTGGCGATCGCGCAGGATCTCAGTGGTGACATGCCGGCGGTTGCCCGGGCTGCCGAGTGGGAAGCGGCGTTGTTCGCGCTCGCCCCGGCGAGTGCGGTCATCATCGAGCCCCGCGCCGGCGGCGACTCGGCGCGGCGTCCGGTCACGCCGGTCACGCGCGCCGGACGCCGCGCGGACCTCGCTCGACCCGCCCCGCGGGCGCGTGGTCGACTCGCTGACCGGATGGCTGCGGTGATGGCGCACGTGAAGCAGCGGGGCCCGCAGCGCATCCGCGGGAAACGAGGCCGGCGGGCGGTGATCCTGGTGGCCGGTGCCGCGGTCCTCGTCGCCGGGATGCTGTGGCCCGCGACCGACTCCCCGGCACCGTCTCCGTCGGCGCCGGTGGCCTCCCCCGATGCCGGCGTGGCGGCGACGCCGGAAACACCCGCTCCGGCCGGTCGGACCCCTGAATCCGGCGTGGAGGTCGCCCGTGCGCTGCTGCGGGGGCTGCAGGAGTGCGCTGATGCCGCATGTCGCGCCGGGCTCTGGGAGGGCGGGGACGCTGCGCCTCCGTTCGAGCTGCCCGACGCGGACGGGTCGACTATCGACCTCGTGGACGATCTCGGTGGTGTGGTGGTACTGCGCGCCCACCCGCCTGGCGGCTCGCCCGACCAGATCCTCGTGATCGTCGAGGTTGAAGACGGCCAGTGGCGACTGCGAGACGCGCGTCCGCTGGCTCCGCCGTCGTGAGGAGCCTCAGATTCCGAGGTCGGACGCGAAGTCTGCGCGCTCCAGGCGCTCCTTGACGGCGGTCAGGTACCGCGCCGCGTCCGCCCCGTCGATGATCCGGTGATCGTACGAGAGCGCGAGATAGACGTAGGAGCGGATCGCGACTGCGTCGGCACCCCCCGCCGTCACCACTCCTGGCCGTCGCACGACCGATCCCGTGCCGAGGATGGCCGACTGAGGCAGGAAGACGACCGGCGTGTCGAAGAGGGCGCCGCGCGAGCCGGTATTCGTCAGCGTGAACGTGCCGCCCGCGAGTTCATCGGGCTTGAGCTTGTTCTCGCGCGTCCGCGCCGCGAGATCCGCAATATCCACGGCCAGCTGGGCGATCGACTTGTCTGCGGCGTCCCGCACCACGGGCGTGAGCAGTCCGCGATCCGTATCCACGGCGATCGAGAGATTCTCCTGAGGCGGATACACGATCGAGTTCCCGTCGACCGTCGCGTTGATCACCGGATACGTGCGCAGAGCCTCAGCCGCTGCTCGGGCGAAGAAGGGAAGGAACGACAACTTCGTTCCGGTACGTGTCGCGAAGTCATCCTTCACCTGCTGCCGGTACCCCGCGAGGTCTGTCACGTCCACTTCCACGACCGTCGTCAACTGTGCGGTCGCCTGCATCGACTCGACAGCGCGCTCGGCGAGCACGCGGCGCAGTCTGCTCATGGGCTGGGTCGTGCCGCGCAGCGGCGAGATGGGAGCGGGAGCGCTGACGGTAGGTGCCGCGGATGCCGGCGTGGGTTCGGGTTTCGGCTGCGCCGCGCGAAGCACGTCCTCTTTGCGGATTCGGCCGCCGATGCCCGTGCCTGTCACCGTCGACAGATCGACACCGTGCTGTTGGGCCAGCCGGCGCACCAACGGGGTCACATAGTGACCGCCGTCGTCGTCACCAGCGACAGCGGGTTGCGCGGCGGTGGTGGTGTCGGTCGGCCGCGCGGGACCGGCGTGTGAGGCCTGGGCAGGGGCCGGCGCAGAGGACGGGGGCGCCGGTGGGGAGGGCGGGGTCGCGACGTCCCGATCGCGCGCTGCGGCGATCTCATGGGCCTCGGCATCCTCCACCGCGACAGGCTTGTCCGTGGACGGCGCCTCCGGTGCCGTCCGCGCCTCCGCCGCCTGGTCGCCGATCCGCGCCAGTACCGCGCCGATCTCGACCGTCTCGTCCTCGGCGACGAGGATCTCCCGCAGCACACCCGCATAGGGGGAGGGGATCTCCGTGTCCACCTTGTCCGTCGAGATCTCCAGCAGCGGGTCATCCACGGCGACGGTGTCGCCGACGTTCTTCAACCAGCGTGTGACCGTGCCCTCTGTGACGCTTTCCCCCAGCTCGGGCAGTCGAACATCCCGCAGATCGCCCGTGGTGGTCGGACGTGCCGTAGAAGGCGCCGCGGCCTCGGACGATGCGGCCGGCGACACGGGTGAAGTCGAGACGACAGTCGGTTCCGCCGCCTGTTCCGGGGGAGCGGGGGTCGTGCTGAGAGCGGCCTCCTCCGCGGCCGGAGCGGCTGATTCGGGTGCAGCGGGAGCGGCTGACGTGCCACTCGCCTCCGACGGCGCGGGTGCGGAGGAGCCGTCTCCGACTCGAGCCAGCAGGGCCCCCACCTCGACGGTTTCGTCCTCTGCGACGAGAATCTCCTCGAGGATGCCGGCGACCGGTGAGGGAATCTCGGTGTCGACCTTGTCGGTGGAGATCTCCACCAGCCCCTCGTCGACTTCCACACGGTCACCGACGTTCTTCAACCACCGAGTGACAGTGCCCTCCGTGACGCTCTCCCCGAGCGCGGGAAGGACGACGGCTGTGCTCATGGCGGGCTCCTTCAGGGACTGCGGTTCTTCTACCTTAGTGACGCGCCCGGATCACAGGACGTGCAACGGCTTGCCGGCCAGAGCCAGGAGCGCTTCACCGAGCGCTTCGCTCTGCGTGGGGTGAGCGCTGATCATTCCGGCGGCGTCCTCCGGGTAGGCGTCCCAACCGAGCATGATCTGCGCCGTCCCGATCAACTCGCTGACGCGGGGGCCGACCATGTGCACTCCCAGCAGCGGCCCATCCCGCCGCCGGATGACGCGGACGGCTCCGCCCGTTCCGAGGATCTCGGTGCGCGCGTTGCCCGCGAGGTTGTAGTCCATCACGACGATCCCGTCGGCACCGTGCTCGGCGACGGCCTGCCGCCGGGTGATCCCGACGGCGGCCGTCTCAGGGGCGCTGTAGACGATGCGGGGGATCAGCGAATCGGGTAGCGCATTCGGCTCACCTCCCGCGATCTGCTCGGCCACGAAGATCCCCTGTTGGAAGCCGCGATGCGCGAGCTGGGGACCGCGGACCACGTCGCCGGCGGCCCAGAACCGCGGCCGAGAGGTCCGGAGGCGGGCATCCACCTCCACGAACCCCGATCGGGTGCGGATGCCCGCGGCCGCCAGTTCACCCTCCGCCACCTCCGCGTCCCTTCCGACCGCGATCAGTGCATAATCCCCCGAGAGGACTTCGCCGGCGGCCAGCTCCACGCGCACGTCGTCGTCCGATGCGGTGACAGCCGAGATCTCCGTCCCTGTGCGCACGATGATGCCGCGGGCGCGGAGCGCTCGCGCCAGGCCGCGCTGGACGAGGTCGTCCTCAGCGGGTAGAAGGTTCTCCTGCGCCTCCACGATCGTGACGTCCGCGCCCAGGGATCGCCATAACGAGGCGAACTCGATTCCGATGGCTCCGCCCCCCACGACGATCACCGACCGGGGGACGACGTCCAGTTCCAACGCCGTATCGCTCGTGAGGATCCGTCCGCCCACGGCGATGCCGGACGGAACACGAGTTCTCGCCCCGGTCGCGATCACGACGTCATCGCCCGAGATGACCTCGCCCGCGGCCCGGACCGACCCATCCGGCTCCAGATGAGCCTCAGCCGTGATCACCCGGATGCCGCGCGCGCGAACGAGGGTCTGGAGACCCGCGAACTTCCGCGCCACGATCTCGGAGCGGAAACGCATCGCCGCCGCCATGTCCACACCGTCCACGCGGGCCCGAATGCCGACACGCTCACTCGCCGCGACCGCGTCCGCCGTCTCGGCGACGTGCAACAGCGCCTTGGTCGGAATGCAGCCCCGGTGCAGGCAGGTGCCGCCCAGCCGATCACGCTCCACGATCGTCACCGCCGATCCGAGTTCCGCGGCCCGCAGAGCTGCCGCGTATCCCGCACTTCCCCCGCCGACGACGATCACGGCGGCGTGATCCTGCGACCCCGTCACCGCGTCTCGCAGACCATTTCGATCAGCGCGCGCACCGTGGCACCGGTAGGCCCCTTGTCCGTGAAACCGAACCCCGACCCCTTGTTCATCGCGACGCCCGCGATGTCCAAGTGGAGCCAGGGAACCCGCTCCGCGTTCGGATCCTCCGACCGGCGGCCGACGAAGCGATGCAGGAACAGGCCCGCGAAGACGGTTCCGCCGGCCGGGTCGCCTACTTTCGCGTTCACCAGGTCGGCGATCGGGGATTCCAGCTCTTCCTCCATGTGTGCTGGCAGGGGAAGACGCCACGCCTGCTCGCCGACCGCTGCCGCGGCGGTCAGATACTCCGCGACGGGGCCGTCATCACCCATCACGCCGGCGTGGCGTGTCCCTAGGGCGACGGAGACGGCACCGGTGAGCGTGGCCACGTCGATGATCAGATCGGGGTGCTCGCGGCTGGCCGCGACAAGTCCGTCTGCGAGCACCAGTCGCCCCTCGGCATCCGTGTTGGTCACCTCCACCGTGGTCCCGTCCAGCATCCGGACCACATCCCCAGGCCGCAACGCACGCCCGGACGGCATATTGTCCGCCACGCAGAGGAACGCCGTGAGATGCACCGGCGCTCGCAGGGTCGCCGCCGTGCGGATTACAGCGAGCGCCGTGGCCGCTCCGGTCATGTCGTACTTCATGCCCACCATTCCGGCCGCGGGCTTCAGGGAGAGGCCGCCACTGTCGAACGTGATGCCCTTGCCAACGATGGCCACGTGTCGTCCCGCACGGGCGGGCGAATAGTCCAGTCGCACCATCCGAGGGGGTCGATCGGAACCCTGGCCCACGCCCACGATGCCGCCGTAGCCGCCGTCCACCAGCGCATCCTGATCGAGCACGGTGACCGTGACCGGCAGGTCGGCGACCTCCGCCACCGCCCTCTCGGCCAGCTCGACCGGTCCGAGCCATTCGGCAGGGGTGCCCGCGAGGTCCTTCACCAGGGCGGCAGCGGCACCGACCGCGGCGGCGCGATCGACATCCTCCTGCCGCGCTCCCGGCAGGTGCAGGCGCACGTCCGCCGCGCGACGGGCGGGGGGTTTCGAGTGGTAGCCGTCGAAGCGGTACCCGCCGAGCACAGCACCCTCTGCGGCTGCGCGAGCCATGTCCGCGGTCAGGCCCGGGAGCACGACAGACACGGTGTCGAAGCCGGTGAGTGTGCGAGCGGCGGCCCCAACGGCGAAGCGCACCTGTTCCGAACCGGGCACGGGTCCAGTCCCGACCGCCAGGGTCGGGCGGGGGAAGACCTCGGGCACCCAGATTCTGCTCATCGTCCCGAGCGTCCCCGTGAACCCGACCGCGTCGAGCGCGGGACGCAGTGCCTGCCAGGCGGCGTCGTCGTACACGGGCGAGGACGTCGGCGGCAGGACGAGTATCAGCGCGTCGGCATCCGAGTCCGTGGCTGGGGGAGCGGCGATGCTGACGCGAGGGAAGGACACCGCCTCATCCTACGGAGGGGTCGCAGACCGCGGGGCGGCATGGGACCGGGATCGGGTGGAGGCCCGTACCATGGATGCATGCCCAGTGAGAACCCGCTGTACGACGAGGTGTCGGCCGACGCGGTTCCCGCCGGCCTTCCGATGGTCGTGCTGATGACGGGCTTCACGGATGCCGGCTCGGCCGTCAGTCAGCTTGTCGATTGGGCCCGGGAGCGGCTGCCCTTCACCGTGCTGCGCCGGTACCGCAACGATGCGCTGCTGGACTACCGGGCACGGCGTCCGATCGTCGAATTCGATCAGGATCACCTCACGGGGTACTCACCGCCACGCCTGGAGGTCGCGCGCACCGAGGACTCCGATGGGCAGCCTTTCCTGCTTCTCGCCGGCTACGAACCCGACTTCGCATGGGAGTCATTCACGGCCTCGGTCCAGCAGTTCGTGGTTGCGGCCGGGGTCTCCTCGGTGACCTGGGTGCACGCGATCGGGATGCCCGTGCCGCACACTCGACCGATCGGCGCGACCGTGTCGGGCAACCGACCGGAGTTGAGCGCGGCGCGTTCGGTGTGGCGGCCGCGCACGCAGGTGCCGGCGACCGCCGCGCATGTGCTGGAATACCGGTTGGCGCAGGCCGACGTTCCGGTGTCGGGCTTCGTTCTCCTCGTTCCCCATTACCTCGGGGACGCGGAGTACCCTGCCGCCGCGATCGCGGGTCTGGACACGATCAGCGCGGGTACCGGCCTCAGCTTCGATGTGGGCACGCTGCGCAGCGAGAACGAGGAGTTTCTCCTGAAGGTCGGCGAGCAGATCGCCGGCAGCGACGAACTCTCGCGCATGCTGGCGGCTCTCGAGCAGCGGTACGACGCGTACATGGCGGCGGCCAACCCGGCCGAACCACTCCTTCATGAGGGGGACCTTCCGAGCGCCGATGAGCTCGCCGCGGAACTGGAGCGCTACCTCGCCACCCGCCCCAATCCGGACGGGGACGGCTACGGCCCTGGCCGGCCGTAGCCGCAGGAATGGGGCCCCGGCCCGACGCGTTGCACAACGGTGAGACGCGATGTCCAGACGGGCATGTGCGACAATGGAGCAACGACCCTGTCATCTCCCGCCCAGCGGGCGACTTGACAAGGGTCTTACTGCTGTCCGAGAAACGACCCGCTCACGAGGCGGGGAAAGGCACACCGTGACATCAGCAACGGACACGGGCACGCGGTCGCGGCGCCCCAAGGAATCCGAACCGGCCACGACCCCGCCGACGGGAGAGGATCCCACCCCAGCGGAGAAGCCGGCGCCGCGCCGCCGCCGCGGAGCCGCCCCGGCCGGCGACACCGAAACCGCGGCACGAAGCGGCCGCGGTTCCGCGCCGTCGCGGGCGAAGGCGGCTCGGACCTCCACTCCGACGCCCGACGAGCCCGCCCTCGATGCGGAAGATCCGGATGGCATCCCCGTCGAGGCGGTGGACCCGGAGGTCACGGACGGACTCGATGAGGACGGCGACGTGACGGCAGCGGATGATGGCACCGACGCGGCAGAGGTCGAGACCCCCGTCGCCGCCTCCGAGGAAACGGACGAGGAGGAATCCGCCGCGGGCTTCAGCGAACCGCTCCCCACCGGCGCGATCGTCATCACGTCCGACGACGAGGACGACATCCCGGTGTACTCCACGCAGATCACCGGTGCGACTGCTGACCCCGTCAAGGACTATCTCAAGCAGATCGGCAAGGTTCCGCTGCTGAACGCGGCCGAAGAGGTCGAGTTGGCCATGCGCATCGAAGCAGGCCTGTTCGCGGAGGAGAAGCTCTCCCACATGACGGAGGCGGAGAAGTCCTCCCAGCTGGGACTGGACCTGCAGTGGGTCGCCCGAGACGGACAGCGGGCGAAGAGCCACCTGCTGGGGGCGAACCTTCGGCTGGTTGTCTCTCTAGCCAAGCGATACACGGGGCGCGGAATGCAATTCCTCGACCTCATCCAGGAGGGCAACCTGGGTCTGATTCGTGCGGTCGAGAAGTTCGACTACACCAAGGGTTTCAAGTTCTCTACGTACGCGACGTGGTGGATCCGCCAGGCGATCACCCGCGCGATGGCCGATCAGGCGCGCACCATCCGCATTCCCGTGCATATGGTCGAGGTCATCAACAAGCTCGCCCGGGTTCAGCGACAGATGCTGCAGGATCTGGGTAGGGAGCCCACGCCGGAGGAGCTCAGCAGGGAGCTGGACATGACCCCGGAGAAGGTGGTCGAGGTTCAGAAGTACGGTCGTGAGCCGATCTCGCTCCATACCCCTCTGGGCGAGGACGGCGACAGCGAGTTCGGCGATCTCATCGAGGACACGGATGCGGTGGTGCCCGCCGATGCGGTCGGGTTCACCATGCTGCAGCGGCAGCTTGAGGCTCTGCTCGACTCGCTGTCCGAGCGAGAGGCGGGCGTGATCCGGATGCGCTTCGGCCTCGGCGATGGGCAGCCGAAGACGCTCGACCAGATCGGCGACACCTTCGGGGTGACACGGGAGCGGATCCGCCAGATCGAGTCCAAGACGATGGCGAAGCTGCGCCATCCCTCGCGGTCCCAGTCCCTCCGGGACTACCTTGAGTGATCGCCCCGCGGCGACACGGCGCGGGCCGCGGGCTCGACATGTTCCTGCGATTCTCGTGGGCAAGGCCGCTCGGGCCATAACGCGGCTGCGCGGCGGCGGATCCGCCTTCCCCGGGTACCTGGCCAACCGGATCGCACCCGGCCTTCTGGCATCGCTGGCGGGTCAGTTCCGCGATGGTGTCGTGTTCGTCCTCGGCTCCAACGGCAAGACCACGACGACCCACATGCTCAGTGAGGTGCTCCGCGCCCATGATCTGCGGGTGTTCACCAACCCCACCGGGGCGAACCTTCCGCAAGGAGTGACCAGCGCCCTGCTCGCCGACGCAACGATCGGCGGACGGGTCCGCGCGGACGCGGCGGTCCTGGAGGTGGACGAGGGGTTCGCAGCCGACCTCGCTGATGTGCTGGCACCTCGCGTCCTGGTCGCGCTGAACGTCCAGGTCGACCAGCTGTACCGCTTCTACGAGACCGAACGCGTCGCAGACATGATGCTCGAAGCTGCAGCACGGGCCAGCGGCCAGGTCGTGCTCGCAGCGGACGATCCATACCTGAGCAAGGCGGACGCATCCCGGTTCGCCGCCCCCGTCGCATTCTTCGGCGTGTCGCCCGAGGTGCTCGCCGCGTCTGCGCATGGCCTCGTGAACGCGCCCGACACCCGCAGCGGCGATACCGGCGCGAGGCGGCAGCGACCGCAGGCCGAGGTGATCCGAGCATCCGGACGTGACGTGCTCGTCCAGCTTGGCGATTGTGAGGTTGACGTCCACCTCCCAGCGCCGGGACTGCACTACGCGGTGGATGCCGCGGCGGCGCTCTGCGCGGCGGCTCACATCCTGGGCGACCGCTTCGATAGCGACCTGGCGGCCCGTGGATTCCGTTCGATGGCGCCAGCGTACGGACGAGGCGAACTGGTGCCCCTGCGCAAGGACCGCCAGGGCGAGCAGGTGGAGTTCGTCATGTTCAAGAACGGGCCGAGTCTGCAGCTGAATCTGGACGCTCTCCAGGATCCGCCGCCGCGCGTGCTCATGGCGATCGACGAGGGCACTCCCGATATCTCGTGGTTCTACGACGTGGACCTGTCCGCGCTCGATCACGTGGACGTGGTCACGGGGGAGAAGGCCCATCAGATCGCGACCCGCCTGGCATACGCTGGCATACCGGTCGGCGTGGTCGAACCGGACCTGGAGCGGGCCGTGACGATGATGCGGGCTCTAGCGCCCAGCCCCACGGGGAGGCAGACCTGGCTGGTCAACTACGAGATCATGATGGCCGGTCGCCGTTTGCTGGGATTCGGCGATCAGGAGGTGGCGCGTCGATGACGACGGTTCGGATCCTGCAGCTGTATCCGGAACTGCTCAGCGTCACCGGGGATCGTGGCACGGTCGACGTGCTGCGGCGCCGGGCGGAGCAGGCGGGGCTCGGGGCGACCTGTACCGTCGCCGAGCTCGGCGATCCGGTCAATGGCACGCCCGACCTCGTCGTGATCGGGAACGGGCCGCTGTCGGCTCTCGCTACCGTTCATTCGGATCTGATCGGCCGACGGGACTGGCTGGCCGATCACATCGCGGCGGGCGGCGTGGTCTGGGCGGTGGGCGGTGGGGCGGAGATGCTCGGGCGCAGCATCACGGACCGGGACGGCCGGACGCTTGCGGGTCTGGACCTGCTCCCCATGGCGGTGACGCGCACCAGGGAGCGTCACGTCGGCTACATCGTCGCCGAGACTCCAGACGGACGCCTGGTCGGCTTTGAGGACCATGCATCGCGGTGGGACTTGGACGAGCAGGATGCGTCGCAGCTGCGGTACGGCCGCGTGGTGGCCGGCGACGGCAGCATCCCGGGCGAGCCCTATCGATACGAAACGGTGCGCCGCGGGGCGGTGTGGGCGACGAACGTGCAGGGGCCGGCGCTGCCTCTGAATCCGTGGCTCGCCGACCTCGTTCTGAGCGCGGCGTTCGCACGCGTCGGGACTCCCTACACGCCGGGGGTGGCACACGAGGTGTTCGACGGACCCGCACGCGCTGCGCGGGCCGACATCGAACGACTCGCGACCTCCCACCATTTCACGTCGATCCCGTTGTGACCGATCAGCCCGCAGCCGTCGCCCGCACCGTGACCCCTCGGGTGCTCGTGGATCTGAGCCGTCTGCTGACCAATGCCGAGATCGCGTCCGGTGATCGTCCGCTCGCGTCATTCGCGGTCGACCTCTTCGCGGACGCGTGGGGCCACGGCGCGCGAGAGGTGGAGCAAAGCCTGCGCCAGGCGGGGGTGCGGCGATTCATCACGGACCAGCCCTCCGCCCGGGACGTCCTCGACCCCGCCGCCCTGTACGGGCAAGGCCCCGGCGGTGACCCCACGCGACCCGTCCTCCGGATGGAGGCGACCGTACTGCTGGTGAAGCCGCTGCGGGCCGGCGAAGGAGTCTCCTACGGATATCGACACCGGGCCGAGCACGACACCCGCGTCGCACTCGTGTCGGCCGGATACGCGCACGGGGTGATGCGCTCCCTCGGCGGGCACGCGGACGTGGCGATCGCCGGCATCCGACACCCGATCGTCGGCCGGATCGCGATGGACGTCTGCGTCGTCGACATCGGGCAGGCGCCCGTCGAACGCGGTGCGACGGCTGTGCTGCTGGGAGACCCGGAACGGGGAGAACCCGCCCTCGCCGAGTGGTTCGAGCCGACTGGGGAGACGGCGGCCCCGCTCCTCGCCGCGGTCGGGCGACGGGCGCGTCGGGAGTACCGGAGATGAGCGCGCGTCTGCAGGTCGATCTGGATGCATTCGCGGAGAACCTCACGCTCCTGCAACAGCGGGTCGGGCGGGCGGAGGTGATGGTTGTCGTCAAGGACGACGCGTATGGGCACGGCCTCCAACCCATCGTCAGACGCGCCCTCGCCCAGGGCGCGCGGTGGTTCGGCGCGTTCGACGTGGGGACGGGCACGGCGGTGCGCGCGGCCGTGGGATCGTCGGCACGGGTGTTCGCCTGGATGATCGGCGGTACGGACGACATCCACCAGGCGCTGGACGCAGACCTGGATCTCGGCATCGGTGACGCCGAACTCATCGACGAGGTCGCGCAAGCGGCTCGACGGCGAGGCGCACCCGCGCGGGTCCACCTCAAGGTCGACAGCGGTCTGCATCGCAACGGCATCCGGCCCGAGTTCTGGGATGCCGCGGTCGACGCGCTCGACCGATACCGGCATGAGGGCATCCTGCTCCCGGTCGGCGTCTGGAGCCACCTGTCGGAGGCCTCCGACCCCGAGGATGACTGGTCGCGGACCGTGTTCGAGGACGCGCTCGCCCGGGCATCTTCGGCGGGCTGGCGACCGTTGCGTCATCTGGCGGCCAGCGCCGCCGCGTGGGGACGCGCGGACTTCCGGTACGACATGGTCCGGGTGGGCGCCTTCTGCTACGGCATCCGGCCGGCGGGGGGATCCACCGAAGCCGACCTGGGCCTCACCCCCATCGCGACGCTTACCGCCCAGGTCTTGGACGTCACCCCGTCCGGGGTCGTGATCGATATCGGAGGGACGGATGGACTGCCGGCGCGTTCGGCGGGCTGGCCGATCCTGACGGATGCCGGTCGCCGTCGCATCGTTCGGGTCGACATCGGAACGACGCTCGTAGAGCACTGGCCCGGCGCGCGGCCCGGCGAAACCGTCACGGTATTCGGCGACCCCCGTACCGGAGCCGGCTCGATCACCTCGCTCGCAGAGACGGCGGGGACGATCGGTGAGGAGATCGCGGTTCGGCTCTCGCCGCGGGTGGAACGGATCTACCGCGACGGGTCAGACGGTCTCAAACAGCCGTGATGTCTCGTCATGCCACGAGGTCGCCACAGCTCGCAGCCGCTCCTCGTACTTGCGACCATGGTGGGCGCAGAACAGCAACTCGCTGCCATTGACCTCCGCCGCGATGTAGGCCTGCGCCCCGCAGGAGTCGCATCGGTCAGACGTGGTGAGCCGGTACTCGCGCGACGGCGCCTGCTCGTCGCTCGGTGGGATGGTGATCATCGCCGGTCCTCCTCGGCTCTCTCGGGTCATCCGTACAGCCATACAACCACGGGCTCGGCCGAGCATCGCCCGCGCGACCGCCCATTTCGCTCACCGCGAAGCGATGATGCGAGCGGCCGTGTCGGAGCGTTCGCTCGCACCGTCGCTGAGTAGCCTTGACCCTCATGGCCGACGACTACTCCGCACACCACCTCCAGGTGCTGGAGGGGCTGGAAGCAGTGCGTAAGCGCCCCGGGATGTACATCGGATCGACCGACACGCGCGGCCTGATGCACTGCCTGTGGGAGATCGTCGACAACGCAGTGGACGAAGCGCTGACCGGGTTCGGAGACCGCATCAGGGTGACGCTGCACGCTGACGGCAGCGTGACGGTCGCGGATCGCGGACGCGGCATCCCCGTCGATACCGAGCCACGTACCGGTCTGACCGGAATCGAGGTGGTGCTGACCAAGCTGCACGCGGGGGGCAAGTTCGGGGGCGGCTCGTATGCCGCCTCGGGTGGGCTGCACGGGGTGGGGGCGTCCGTCGTGAACGCGTTGTCCGCGCGACTGGATGTGGAGGTCGACCGCGACGGACGGACGTGGTCGCTGTCGTTCCGCCGCGGTGTACCGGGCCTTTTCGAGGACGACGGACCGCCGCGCCCGGACGCGCCCTTCACCCCCTTCACCGGCGCCGCGACGTTGCGTTCGGCGCCGGTCCGACCGCGTCGAGCCACCGGAACCCGCATCCGTTACTGGATCGACCGCCGGATCTTCACCGCGGATTCCGCCCTGGACGCCGACGAGATCGAGCATCGCCTGCAGCAGACCGCATTCCTCGTGCCGGGACTGGCGCTGGAACTGGTGGATGAGCGCTCCGCCGACGCCGTCACGATCGAGCACCGCTACGAGGGGGGCATCTCCGAGTTCGCGGATCACCTCGCGTCCGATCCGCCGGTCACCGGGGTGTGGCGGTTATCCGGTGTGGGCCACTTCAGCGAGACGGTTCCCGTGCTGCAGGAGTCCGGCGCCATGGAGTCGACGCTCGTGGAGCGGGAGTGCGAGGTCGACATCGCCGTGCGGTGGGGGACGGGGTACGACACCGTGACGCGGTCGTTTGTGAACATCATCGCGACACCCAAGGGCGGTACCCACCAGGCTGGCTTCGAGCAGGCGCTGCTCAAGGTGATGCGCGCGCAGGTCGAGCAGAACGCGCGACGGCTCAAGGTGGGCTCCGACAAGCTCGAGAAGGACGACGTCCTGGCCGGGATGACTGCGGTGCTGACGGTGCGCGTCCCGGAGCCCCAGTTCGAGGGACAGACGAAGGAGGTGCTCGGCACACCTGCCGTGCGGCAGGTCGTGACAGCGGTCACCACGCGCGCGCTCGCCGCGCGCTTCGCGTCCACGCGTCGCGAGGACAAGGCGGAAACCGCAGCGCTCCTCGAGAAGATCGTGGCGGAGATGAAAACCCGGGTGTCCGCCAGAGCGCACAAGGAGACCCAGCGACGCAAGAACGCACTGGAGTCCTCGGCTCTGCCGGCCAAGCTCGTGGACTGCCGATCGAACGACGTGGATGGCAGCGAATTGTTCATCGTCGAGGGAGACTCGGCGCTGGGAACTGCGAAGCTCGCGCGCGACAGCGAGTTCCAGGCGTTGCTGCCGATCCGGGGCAAGATTCTGAACGTCCAGAAGGCGTCGCTCAGCGACATGCTCGCCAACGCCGAGTGCGCTGCGATCATCCAGGTCATCGGGGCGGGCTCCGGCCGGTCCTTCGACATCTCGGCGGCGCGCTACGGCAAGGTCATCCTGATGAGCGATGCCGACGTGGACGGCGCACACATCCGCACCCTCCTGCTCACTCTGTTCTTCCGGTACATGCGGCCGCTGGTGGAGGCCGGGCGAGTGTACGCGGCGGTGCCGCCGCTGCACCGCGTCATCGTGCACGGCCGTCCCGACGAGTTCCGCTACACGTATTCCGAGTCGGAACTGCACGAGCTTCTGTCCCGGCTGCGCGCGTCCGGACGGACGTGGCGGGAGCCGATTCAGCGGTACAAGGGTCTGGGAGAGATGGACGCGGACCAGCTGGCGGCCACCACGATGGATCGTGGTGGCCGCACGCTGCGCCGGGTGCGGGTGGATGACGCAGAAGCGGCCTCCGCGGTCTTCGAACTATTGATGGGCTCTGATGTCGCGCCGCGACGCGATTTCATCGTCGCGTCCGGTACCGCACTGGATCGCGAGCGCATAGACGCGTGAGTCAGCCGATCTGGTCGCCCAGGGCCTCGATCGCTCCGGTCACGGGGACGCCGGATCCGTCGCGTCGGTCCGTTGGGGTTGGCAGGACGACCGGAGCGCCATCGACCGCTACCGCAAGCGGCTGGCGGCTGACCCATGCAAGGGCGAGGTGGTCTTCGCCGCGGAGGAACCGGTGCGCCCGCACGCCGCCGGCCGCTCTGCCTTGGGAGGGGAACCGGGAGAGCGGGGTGACCTTGACCGAGCGCTGGTCCGTCCCCGCGAGCGCAGCAGAGGACGCGGCGACGGTGACCGCGTGGGCGTCGACGCCCGCGGCTACGGCGCCGAAGAAGATCACCGTGTCGTCGCCGGACAGTCGGATGCCCGCCATGCCCGCCGCGCCGGGGCCCTGCGGTCGCACGGTCGCGGCGGGCGTGCGCAGCAACTGGGCACGGGTAGTGACGAAGATCAGCTCCGCCGTGTCGTCGGCGAGCGCCGCACCGACGACACTGTCCCCGTCCCGGAGCGGGATCGCGCTGGCTCCGCTTCGGATCTCATGATCCGCGACCAGGATCCGCTTGACGATACCTCGAACCGTTCCCAGAGCCAGTGGCGTCCGCTCGTCGGGCCGGACGATCGCGATGACCGGGTGGTCCGCTCCCACGTACGCGGCGGCCGGGGTCCCGGCGCTGGGCTGGAAGGCCCGCGCCGGGACCGCCGGCAAGTCGACGGGACTGAACCCGACGAGTGCGCCATCGGCGGTCAGGGCGAGGAGATTCCCGCGGACAGTCGATTCCGCGACCGAGCGGATGGCGTCGTGCGGCGCGCGTCGGTCCTGGGCAGCGGAGCCCAGGTCGACGCGCAGCATCCGTCCGGTCGAGGTCAGGATCACCCGGCAGGGCGCGTCCGGCACGAGAAGATCCCCCGGTGCCGTTGGCGCGGGGGTCCGGGATGCCGGGCCATCCAGCAGCACTGTCCGCCGCGGGGAGCCATACTGCCGCGCGGCATCCTCAAGTTCGGCGGCCACACGCCGGCGCAGCAGCACGTCGTCGTGAAGCAACTCCTCGAGAGCGGCGATCTCGGTGGACAGGTTCTCGCGTTCGGCATCCAGTTCGAGTCGCGACAGTCGCGTCAGACGGCGCAGCCGCAGTTCGAGGATGTACTCGGCCTGCTCTGCGGACAGATCGAACACGTCGCGCAACCGACCGCGTGCCTGGTCGGCGTCTTCCGATGAGCGGATGACCTGGATCACCTCGTCGATGTCGACGATCG
>CAVOIT010000019.1:0-90734 GCA_963696115.1 uncultured Actinomycetota bacterium
GTGGTAACACGTGCAGCTGACCGGTACTAATAAGCCGATGACTTGATAACACTCCTCGTGGGGTGTTCGCGTCCACTGAGTGGTTCTCGATGTGCGGTCGGGAACTGCACGACGTTTCGCGTCGTGCTGACTGAAACATCCATAGTGTTTCGGCGGCCATAGCGAGAGGGAAACGCCCGGTCCCATTCCGAACCCGGAAGCTAAGCCTCTCAGCGCCGATGGTACTGCAGGGGCGACCCTGTGGGAGAGTAGGACACCGCCGGACTTCTTTCGGAGATGGCCACCCGCTCAGCGGGTGGCCATCTCTGTTTCCGGGAAGTGGGGAGCAGCCGTGGCAGACGAGGAGCGCGAACCGCGCGCTGACCGGCCTCGACGGAGCAAGCCAACCGACCGTAGCGGCGGATCGGGTCGGGCGCGCCGCGAGGGTGGCGGTGCCACCCGCGCTAACCCGCATCATGCTGGCGCCGGTGGTGGTGCGCACGCTGATCGGCCCACGCCCACCGAAGGGGGAACGCAGGGGCGCAGGGATCGAGCTGCTCGTTCCGGTCGGGAACCCATCCAGCGGTCCGGCGGCGCC
The DNA here is from genome assembly GCA_963696115.1 of uncultured Actinomycetota bacterium. Taxonomy (GTDB): domain Bacteria; phylum Actinomycetota; class Actinomycetes; order Actinomycetales; family Microbacteriaceae; genus Microbacterium. The sequence continues at coordinate 578 of CAVOIT010000019.1, forward strand.
TCACGGTCCGGGGGGACGCGGCGCGCGGCGGGTGCAGGGCGTCCCGCCGAGGGAGAGCGCCCCCGAGGGGGAGCCCGGCGACCATCGGTGGGCTCCGGGGAGCGGCCGCGCCCGCAGAGAGCGACGCGAGGAGGGGAAGAGCACCCCGCCGAGCCCGCCCTGCCCGATGATCTGGATGCGCGCGAGCTTCCGCAGGCCGCCCGCCGCGAACTCGCCAGCCTGAGCAAGAACAATGCGGAGCTGGTCGCCCGCCACCTGGCGATGGCGGCACGGGTGATCGACACCGATCCCGCCCGCGCGTCGGCGCACGCGCAGGCCGCCGTGCGACGCGCCGGGCGCGTGGCCGTGGCGCGCGAGACTGCAGGCGTTGCGGCATACGCGGCGGGGGACTTCGCACTGGCGTTGCGCGAGTTGCGCACGTACCGGAGGATCAGCGGGCGTGACGATCAGATCGCGCTGATCGTGGACAGTGAGCGCGGCGTGGGACGGCCCGAACGCGGCCTCGCGGAAGGCGCGGCCGCGGCATCCGAATCGCTCCCGCTCTCGGTGCGGGCGGCTCTGGCGATCGCGATGTCGGGTGCGCGACTGGACCTGGGCCAGACCGATCGGGCCCTGCGCGAGCTCGATAGGGTGCCGTACCCCGTGGACCAGGTGTATCCGTGGAGCGCGGACCTCGCCGCCGCCCGCGCGACCGTGCTGGAGGATCTCGGACGCGAGGACGAAGCGGCACGGTGGCGAGCTCGCGCGGACGAAGCCGAGGCCGCCTGGGAGCGGCACACGAATCCACCCGAGCAGGAGGTGGTGATCGTGGAGGAGGAGACGGCGTCCCTGCCGGTGACCGAGCCGGTGCGCGATGCCCATGCCTCGAGCGCATCCAAGGAGGAGACCGCGTGACAGGTGCGACCACCCGGGCGCGCGCGACACCCCTTGACGGCGTGGACGTGCTGCTGGCCGACCTCGACGGCGTCGTCTATACCGGGGAGGGCGCGGTGCCGCACTCCGTGGACAGCATCCTGCGCGCCCAGGCATCCGGTCGGCGGATCGGATACATCACCAACAACGCGTCACGGACGGATGCTGCTGTGGCCCAGCAATTGTCGGGACTCGGCCTCCCCACGGCGCCCTCGGACATCGTCACCAGCCCGCAGGCGGCAGCCCGTCTGATGCGCGGTCTCATCCCGCCCGGGGCCACGGTGCTCGTCGTAGGAGGCGAGGGCCTGGTCACGGAGATGGAGAAGGCCGGATTCGCCGTGACGCGATCGGCCCGGGACGAGCCCGCTGCCGTGGTGCAGGGCTTCGCGCCGCACGTGGCCTGGTCAGACCTCGCCGAGGCGGCGTATGCACTGCAGACGCCCCGCGAGGGCGGCGGCATCCCGTGGATCGCCACGAACACGGACTGGACGCTGCCGCAGGCGCGTGGCATCGCCCCTGGCAACGGCACGCTTGTCTCCGCCGTGCACACTGCAGTGGGGCGGCTGGCTACGGTAGCGGGCAAGCCCGAAACCCCGATCTTCGAGGAGGCGGTCGCGCGGTTTCAAGCCCGGTGCGCCGCTGTTCCTCGGCGATCGACTCGACACCGACATCGCCGGCGCGCAGGCCGCGGGAATCCGATCCGCCCTGGTGCTGACGGGCGTGGACCGGCCCAAGCATGTGCTCGCGGCGCCACCGACCTCCCGACCGACCTACGTGCTCGCGGACCTGCGGGAGCTGTGGGAGCCGTACCCCGCAACCCGGACTGACGGCGACACGGTCGCGGTCGGCGAGGCGCGGGTGCGCATCGACGGAGCGGATCTGACGGTACTCGCCGCCGGGTCGCGACCGATCGACCTGTTGCGAGCGGCGGCGGCGGCCATCTGGGCCACCGGGCGGGCCATCTTCGGCTTCCGCGTCCCCGAGATCGTGTTCGCCGACCCGTTCGCCGGACGCTGACCGTCGGCGGCATATCCTGGGCCCATGCCCACCGGGGATGCCGCGGAGACCGGCCCTGCCGCCTACGACGATCTGCTGTCGGCGCTGGAGGTGATCGAGCAGCAGCCGCTCGCGAGCCGGGCCGCATCCTACGGGGCTCTCGTCGACGCGCTCGCGCGGCAACTCGAGTCGTCGCCGCCGGAATGACCCAGCGACTGGACAGCGCGCTGGCAGCGCGGGGGCTGGCCCGATCCCGCACCTACGCCGCCTCCCTGATCGCGGCCGGGGCCGTCGCTGTGGACGGCGCGGTGATCACCCGACCCGCCCACCCGGTGTCGGAATCGCATCGCATCGAGGTGCTCGCGGCCGACGACTTCGTCAGCCGTGCGGGCGCCAAGCTCGCTCGCCGCCCTGGACGCATTCGAGGTTCCCGTCGCGGGACGGGTCGCAGTGGATGCCGGCGCGTCCACCGGGGGGTTCACGCAGGTGCTGCGCAGGCGCGGCGCCGATCCGGTGATCGCGGTGGACGTCGGTCACGACCAGCTGGCGCCGGCGGTGGCGGCCGACCCGCGCGTCATCCGTCTGGACGGGGTCAACGTGCGGACCCTCACAGCATCCGCGCTGCGGGAGATGTCAGGCATCCCGGCCGCGCCGGACCTGATCACGGCGGACCTGTCGTTCATCTCCCTGCGCACCGTGATGCCGGCGCTCATCGCCCTTGCCGCCCCTGGCGCCGACCTGGTCCTCCTCGTGAAGCCGCAGTTCGAAGTCGGTCGCGCGGCCATCGGATCCGGCGTGGTCACCGACCCGCGACGGCGCGCCAACGCCATCGCCGGGGTTCTGGGGGAGGCGTGGCGGCACGGCGCAGGGACCCTCGGTGTGATCCGGTCGCCCGTGACCGGCATGCACGGCAACGTCGAGTTCCTCGTCCACCTGGGCACAGGTCGCGGACGGGGTCCGACAGAATGGGAGCCGGTGGTGACGGAGGTGGCGGGAGCGCGATGACCCAGGCGGAGCGGAACATCCTGGTGGTCGCCCACGCCCGGCGCGAGGAGACTGTGCGCGCTGCCGAACGGGTGATCGCCGCACTCCGTGACGCCGGGGCGAGGGCAGTGCTGTCGCAGGACGATCGCCGCGAACTGGGCGCCGTGCTGCCGGTCTGCGCGAGCCTCCCGGCGCTCGGCGAGGACGTCGCGCTCGCCGACGTGGAACTGGCGATCGTCCTGGGCGGGGACGGCACCATCCTGCGTGCTGCCGAACTGGTGCGCGGGGCACAGGCGCCCGTGCTCGGCATCAACATGGGCCATGTCGGGTTCCTGGCCGAGAGCGAGCGCGACGACATGGACGAGGCCGTGGCGCGGGTCGTGGCTCGGGACTACCGCGTCGAGGAGAGGCTGGCGCTGTCGGTCCGGGTGGAGGACGCCGCCGGACGCACCGTGTACCGGACGTGGGCCTTGAACGAGGCCACGGTGGAGAAGGCGAGCCGTGAGCGGATGCTCGAGGTGGTGCTCGAGATCGACGGCGAGCCGCTGTCGAGCTTCGGCTGCGACGGGGTGGTGGTGTCCACGCCGACCGGCTCCACCGCCTACAGCTTCTCGGCCGGCGGACCGGTGATCTGGCCCACCGTATCCGCGATCGCGGTGGTGCCGCTGTCCGCGCACGCCCTGTTCGGAGGTCCGCTGGTCGTTCCCCCTGACACCACCGTCGCGGTCGAGTTGCTGTCCCGCGAAGGCGCTCTCGGCATACTGTGGTGCGACGGTCGTCGCTCGCACGAGCTCCCGCCCGGAGCGCGGGTGCTCGTCACCGGCTCCGCAGAGCCGGTGCGGCTGGCTCGGCTGCACCCTCCGGCGTTCACGGAGCGCCTCGTGCGGAAGTTCCACCTGCCCGTCGCAGGATGGCGGGGGGCGGCGGCCGCCGGGCAGCCCACACCGTGATCGAGTCCATGCGGCTGCAGGGCCTGGGTGTGATCGCCGAGGCGACGCTGCCGCTCGGCCCCGGTTTCACGGCGATCACCGGTGAGACCGGTGCGGGGAAGACCATGGTGCTGGCCGGCCTCGGTCTGCTGCTGGGTCGCCGCTCCGACGCGGGCGCGGTGCGCAGCGGCGCGACCGCGGCGATCGCGGAGGGGACGTGGACGGTGCCCGCGGACGGGGCGGTGGTGCAGCGGGTGCTCGAGGCGGGGGGCGAGGTCGAACCTGCCGGCGCCGGTGCGGCGGAACTCATCATCACTCGCACCATCTCTGCCGAGGGTCGCAGCCGCGCGAGCGTGGGCGGCCGGTCCGCGCCGGCATCCGTGCTCGCCGAGATCGCCGACCACCTCGTGGTCGTGCATGGTCAGTCCGACCAGATGAGACTGCGTTCCGCGGCCGCCCAGCGCGACGTGCTGGACCGGTACGGCGGCGACGATGTGGCGCGCGCGGTCGCCCGCCATCGGGATGCCTTCACTCGCGTCGCGCTGCTGCGGCGGCAGCTCGAGGAGCTGACGCGTTCCCGTCAGGAGCGTGTCGCCGCGGCCGCCGCGCTGCGGGCCGACCTCGCTGAGATCGAAGCGGTCGCCCCCGAGCCGGGGGAGGACGAAGCACTCGCGGATCGCGAGCGCCGCCTGGCGGCGTCCGAGGCGCTGCGCGCCGCCGCCGCCGCTGCACACGCTGCGCTGTCCGGGGACAGCGAGACGATCGACGCGATCACTCTGCTGGCGGAGGCCCGGCGCGCATTGGAACGCGAGGCCACCACCGACCCCGCGGTTGCGGCACTGGCGGAACGGGCGGCGGGCCTCGGTTTCCAGGTCGCCGACCTGGCTGCCGACCTCGCCGGCTACCTCGCCGACCTCGATGAGGACACCCCCGCGACCCTCGCCGCCGTGCAGGAGCGCCGGGCGGCGCTGGCGGCCTTGACACGTCGCCACGGGTCCTACCAGGCTCTACTCGACCTGATGACGAACGGTCCGGCCCGGCTCGCCGACCTGGATGACGACGGCGCGCGCGAGGAGCGCCTGGCGGCGGAGGTCGCCGACGCCGCGGCCGAGGCGGACGCGGCAGCAGCCGAGGTGACCGCACTGCGGACGACGGCCGCGGCCCGGCTGGCCGACGCGGTGACCGCGGAGCTGTCGGCCCTCGCGCTCCCGGACGCCCGGGTGACGGTCGCGGTCGCGCCCGCACCAGCGACCGCGGCCGGCCGCGACGAGGTCACGATCCTGCTCGCCCCGCACCGCGGCGCCGACCCGCGCCCTGTCGCGCGCTCCGCCTCGGGCGGCGAGCTCAGTCGGGTGATGCTCGCGCTGGAGGTGGTCCTCGCCGCCGTCGACCCGGTGCCCACGTTCGTGTTCGACGAGGTCGACGCCGGGATCGGCGGCGCGGCCGCGATCGAAGTGGGCCGGCGTCTGGCACGCCTGGCGCGCTCGTCCCAGGTCATCGTCGTCACCCACCTGGCGCAGGTGGCGGCGTTCGCCGACAACCACCTGGCCGTGCGCAAGCAGAGCGACGGCTCGGTGACGGCCGCCAGCGTGACGGCCCTGGACGGCGCCGAGCGGGAACGGGAGATGGCCCGGATGCTGTCAGGGATGTCCGGTTCCGCCGCCGCTCTCGACCACGCCCGTGAGTTGCTCCGGATGGCCCGCACCGACCGCTGATAGATTGGAGGTCCGTGACGCACACACCAGACTCCGGTCCGAGGCGCAGCGCGGATGCTGCCGACACCACCAAGCACATCTTCGTCACCGGTGGCGTCGTCTCCTCGCTCGGGAAAGGCCTGACGGCGGCGAGTCTCGGGAATCTCCTGACGGCGCGCGGCCTGCGGGTGGTGATGCAGAAGCTGGACCCGTACCTGAATGTCGATCCGGGCACGATGAACCCGTTCCAGCACGGCGAAGTGTTCGTCACCGATGACGGGGCCGAGACCGACCTGGACATCGGGCACTATGAGCGGTTCCTGGACATCGACCTGACCCGCGCCGCGAACGTGACCACCGGTCAGGTCTACTCCGACGTGATCGCCCGGGAACGGCGCGGCGAGTACCTTGGCGACACGGTGCAGGTGATCCCCCACATCACCGACGAGATCAAGCGCCGGATGCGACTGCAGGCGGGGGAGGACCCGCGCCCCGACGTGATCATCACGGAGATCGGCGGAACTGTCGGCGACATCGAGTCTCAGCCGTTCATCGAGGCGGCCCGCCAGATCCGGCACGAACTGGGGCGTTCGAACGTGTTCTTCGTGCATGTTTCGCTGGTGCCCTACATGGGAGCCTCAGGCGAGCAGAAGACCAAGCCGACCCAGCATTCGGTGGCGGCGCTCCGATCGATCGGCATCCAGCCCGACGCCCTCGTGCTGCGCAGCGACCGGCCCGTCACAGACGCGAACAAGCGCAAGATCGCGCTGATGTGCGACGTCGACGAAGCCGCCGTCGTCAACGCGGTGGACGTGCCGAGCATCTACGACATCCCGTCGATGCTGCATGAGCAGGGCCTGGACGACTACATCGTGCGCACCCTGGGGCTCGACGCCCCCGAGGTGAACTGGTCGAGATGGCAGCGCGTGCTCCAGGCCGTCCACAACCCGAAGCATGCGGTGACCATAGGTCTGGTCGGGAAGTACATCGACCTGCCCGACGCGTACCTGTCCGTCACCGAGGCGCTGCGGGCTGGGGGCTTCGCGCACGAGACCCACGTCACCGTCACCTGGATCCCGTCGGACGACTGCCGCACCCCCGAGGGCGCCGAACGGGCGCTGGCCGGCGTCGACGGTCTCGTGGTCCCCGGCGGCTTCGGCATCCGAGGCATCGAGGGCAAGGTGGGCGCATTGCGGTTCGCGCGCGAACAGGGCATCCCCACCCTCGGGCTCTGCCTCGGACTCCAGTGCATGGTCATCGAATTCGCCCGTCACGAGGCGGGCCTGCCGGGTGCTTCGTCGACCGAGTTCGACCCGGGCACTCAATTCCCCGTCATCGCGACGATGACCGAGCAGGTGGACATCATCGATCATGGCGACCTGGGCGGCACGATGCGGCTGGGGCTGTACCCCGCCCAGTTGCGAGAGGGATCCCTCGCGGCCGAGCTCTACGGCGCCCACCAGGTGCAGGAACGTCACCGTCACCGGTACGAGGTCAACAACGCCTATCGAGACCGGCTCGCCGAAGCCGGACTGGTGTTCAGCGGATTGTCCCCAGACCGCAACCTCGTCGAGTACGTCGAACTGCCCCGCACGGTGCACCCGTTCTACATCGCCACCCAGGCGCATCCGGAACTGCGGTCCCGGCCGACCGCGCCGCACCCGCTGTTCCGCGGACTCGTCGGAGCCGCCCTCGAACGCCACCGGGCGGGCGAGTTGTTCGACGTCGAGAACGCATGAAGACACCGCCACAGTCTGCCGACGCGGAGCCGCTGCGGGACGAGCCGTTCATGGCCGAGGTCACCGACACCACCGTCGTCTTCCGCGGGGCGGTCTGGGACGTGCGCAGTGACACGCTCCGCTACCGCGAGCGCCCGATCGTGCGGCAGTACGTCGCCCACCCGGGGGCCGCTGCCGTGGTGGCGGTGGATGATCGCGGCCGGGTGCTGGTGATCCAGCAGTACCGCCACCCGATCCGGCGGCGGGACTGGGAGCTGCCGGCGGGCCTGCTGGATGTCGCGGGGGAGTCCCCCGAGCACACCGCCCGCCGGGAACTGGAAGAGGAGGCCGACCTCCGGGCTCTGAGGTGGGAGCCGCTGGTGAGCGTGTTCACCACGCCGGGTGGCAACGACGAGATCGTGCACCTGTTCCTGGCGCGCGGCCTGACCCCCGCGACCGAACGGTTCGACCGCGAGGACGAAGAGGCCGACATCCGGCTGGCGTGGCTGCCCCTGAGCGAGGCGGTGGATGCCGTGCTCGCCGGCAGGATGCGCAACGGCATCCTCGCTGTGGGCGTGCTCGCCGCCGCCGAGCACCTCCGGCGGGAGCCGGGACGCTGAGATGCGCGTGACGGTCGCGGTCGACCGGTACGTGCGGCATGTGACGATCGAACGGGGCCTGGCCGCCAACACGATCGCCGCCTACCAGCGGGACCTGGACGGGTACGTGGCATGGCTCGCGCACCAGGGTGTCGAGGAGGTCGGCGAGGTCGGGACCGAGCACGTCGCCCGGTTCATCGCGACGCAGGCGGGGCGTGACCCCCGGCCGGCGGCCAGTTCGCTCGCACGGCTCCAGTCATCCGTGCGGGGGCTGCACCGGTTCCTGGTGGCCGAAGGCGTCGCGGCGGCTGATGCGGCTGCCGGATTGCGGCCCCCGAAGCTACCCCGTCGGCTGCCCGCGGCGCTGACCATCGATCAGGTCGAACGCCTGCTGGATGCGGCAGGCCCGCCCCCGGAGCGAGCCGAGCCCGGCATGATGATCCCGCTGCGCGATCGCGCCCTGCTCGAGCTGCTGTACGCGACGGGTGCTCGGGTCTCGGAGGCCGTGACGCTGGACGTCGACGACGCGGCCGGGCGGGACGTGCTCCGCCTGCGCGGCAAGGGCTCGAAGGAGAGGATCGTCCCGATCGGGTCGTTCGCGCAGATCGCGCTTGACGCATACCTGACCCGGGTGCGCCCAGTGCTGGCTACGCGGGCAGCCGGTACCCCGCGTCTGTTCCTCGGCGCCCGCGGCGCTCCCCTGTCCCGCCAGAGCGCATGGATCGTCGTCCGCCGAGCGGCCGAGCGCGCCGACCTGGCGGACCGGGTCTCGCCTCACACCCTCCGGCACACGTTCGCGACGCACCTGCTGCACGGTGGTGCGGATGTACGCGTGGTCCAGGAATTGCTCGGGCACGCGTCCGTCGCGACCACCCAGATCTACACCCACGTCACCATCGACACTCTCCGCGACGTGTACGCCACGTCGCATCCGCGTGCGGTCTGAGTCCGCATCCGATCGCACGGCGGGCCGCGGCAGCCGAGGACCCGGCCCCCGGCTAGAATCATGCGAACGGTGCGGGGGAGCGGGATCGGCACGGGAAAGCAGGACGACGGTGGCGGAGCGCGCAACCAGAGGGACCAGGCCGGCGGTCGGGACTGAGCCGGCGCTGGGTGCGACCGGACGGCCCTACCGAGGGTTTCCCACCCCGCCCCCACTCGCCACGCACGGCCCGGCCCGCATCATCGCCTTGTGCAACCAGAAGGGCGGGGTGGGAAAGACCACCACGACCATCAATCTCGCCGCGGCACTGGCCGGTTACGGGCGCCGCGTGCTCGCCGTCGACTTCGACCCCCAGGGCGCGTTGTCTGCCGGGCTGGGCGTGACCGCTCACGAGGGTCCAACGGTGTACGACCTGCTCGTCAACCCGCGACGCGATCCGCATGAGGTCGTGGTGCCCACCGCCGTGGCAGGCCTGGATCTCATCCCCGCGAACATCGACCTGTCGGCCGCGGAGGTGCACCTTGTCAACGAGGTCGCCCGCGAGACGATCCTCAGCCGGGCGCTGCGCCCGCTGACCGCGGAGTACGACGCGATCCTCATCGACTGCCAGCCGTCGCTGGGTCTGCTCACCGTGAACGCTCTCACCGCCAGTCACGGCGTGATCATCCCGCTGGAGTGCGAGTTCTTCGCGCTACGCGGGGTGGCACTGCTGGTCGAGACGATCGACAAGGTGCGGGACCGGTTGAACCCGACCATCACCCTGGATGGTGTGCTCGCCACGATGTATGACCCGCGGACCCTGCACTCCCGGGAAGTGCTGGAACGGGTGGTGGACGCCTTCGGCGACGACGTGCTCGAGACCGTGATCGGCCGGACCGTGAAATTCCCGGACGCGTCGGTGGCGGGAGTGCCCATCACGGAGTTCGCGCCGGAGCACGCCGCCGCACAGGCGTACCTGCGGCTGGCGCGGGAACTGATCGCCCGTGGCGCCGTCGCCTGACCCGGCCCGCGACGCTGCCGAGACGAATGGGGTAGCAGGCGGGTTCCGCGTCGCCCTCGAGGTGTTCGACGGCCCGTTCGACCTGCTGCTGACGCTGATCTCGCGGCGCCAGCTCGACATCACCGAGGTGTCGCTCAGCGCGGTCACCGATGAGTTCATCGCGCATCTGGCGCGCCTGGCCCCGGAGGGCAGGATGGCGGAGGCATCCGAATTCCTCGTCGTGGCCGCGACGCTGCTGGATATGAAGGTGGTCGGATTGCTGCCGCAGGGCGAGTTCGTCGATGCCGAATCGGTAGCGCTTCTCGAGGCGCGGGACCTGCTGTTCGCCCGTCTGCTGCAGTACCGCGCCTTCAAGGAGGTCAGCGCCTGGTTCCAGGTGTCGCTCGGCCGGGAGGCGTCGCGGCATCCGCGCGACGTGCGACTGGAGGAGCGGTTCCGGGATGCCGCGCCGGCGCTGCAGTGGACTCTGAGCCCGGAGGACTTCGCGGTGCTGGCGGCCGTCGCGCTGGCGCCGCGCAGCATCCCGGACGTCGCCGTCGACCACCTGCACGCTCCGTTGGTGAGCATCCGCGAGCAGGCAGCGCTCGTGGTCGCGATGCTGCGACGGCGGGGAGCGGCGACGTTCGGGGACCTCGTCGCCGGAGTCACTGCCCGCGGTGTGGTGGTCGCCCGCTTCCTCTCCATACTGGAGCTGTACCGGCGTTCCGCGGTGTCCTTCGATCAGCCGGAGCCGCTGGGCGAACTGACGCTGCGGTGGAGCGCGGCGGAATGGTCGGATGAGGATCTGGCGAGTCTGGGTGCGGACTATGACCGGTGAGGCGGCGCAAGCGACGGCGGAACTGAGGGCGCGGCTGGAGGCGATGCTCCTCGTGGCCGACGAGCCGCAGAGCGTCGTCGCCCTCGCCGCGGCAGTCGGCGCTCCGGCCGCGGCGGTGCGCCATGGCCTCGCGGAGCTGGTCGCCGACTACGACGGCGAGCGCGGCGGCCCCCGCCGGGGGTTCGAGTTGCGGGAGGTCGGCGGCGGCTGGCGCCTGTACGTGCGGACCGACTACGACGATATGGTGCGGGATGCCGTGAGCGCTCAGGCCCCGGCGCGGCTGTCGCAGGCGGCCCTGGAGACCCTGGCCGTGATCGCCTACCGCCAGCCCGCCACCCGGGGGCAGGTCGCGGCGATCCGGTCGGTGAACGTGGACTCCGTGGTCCGCACCCTCCTGGCCCGGGGACTGGTCACGGAGGTCGGCCACGACCCGGACAGCGGCGCCGTTCAGTACGGCACCACGGCCCTTCTCCTGCAGCAGTTGGGGATCAACAGTCTGGACGAACTGCCGCCGATCGCGCCGCTGCTGGACGACGGCTCGGCCGGATTCGACGAGGGGCCGCGGTGAACGACCCGGAGGCGCCCGGCGGCACACGTCTCCAGAAGGCGCTCGCCGCGGCGGGCGTCGCATCCCGGCGCGCCGCGGAAGAACTCATCGCCGCCGGGCGGGTACGCGTGAACGGGGCGGTCGTCACCACCCCGGGGTCGCGCATCGACCCGTCCCGCGACCAGGTGGACGTGGACGGCAACGCCGTGGTGCTGGACCCGGACCTGCGCTACGTGATGCTGAACAAGCCGGTCGGAGTGGTCAGCACGATGCACGACGACCAGGGCCGGCCCGACGTCTCGCAGTTCACCGGCGCGTGGCCGCAGCGCCTGTTCAATGTGGGCCGGCTGGATGCCGCCACCAGTGGCCTGCTGCTGCTGACCAATGACGGCGCGCTGGCGCACGTGCTCGCGCATCCGTCCTTCGGTGTGTCGAAGGTGTACGTGGCGAAGGTCAGCGGCTCCATCGGTCCGGCGGCACTGCGGCGACTGCGGCACGGGGTGGATCTGGAGGACGGGCCGATCGCGGTCGATGCGGTGCGGGTGCTGGGAGTCTCGGGCGGAACGAGCTTGGTCGAGGTGGCCATCCACTCCGGTCGCAACCGGATCGTCCGGCGGATGCTGGCGGCGGTCGGGCATCCGGTGCTGGAGCTCGTGCGGCGCCGGTTCGGCCCACTGCGGCTGGGAGACCTCCCGGCGGGCGCCGCCCGCGAGTTGACTACAGTGGAACGCGGCGCGCTGCTGACCCTCGCGCGCGCCGGCCAGGGCCGGAAGCGGCCCGAGGAGCAGGAGAACCCGTGAGCGACACCGACGGTGCGGTTCTCGCCGCCCCGCACGCGCCCCGCACCCGCGGGGCGGTCCGGGTCGTGGGCGCCGGACTGCTGGGCGCGAGCATCGGGCACGCGCTGCGTGGTCTCGGCGTCGACGTCGCGCTGGTGGACACGTCGCCGAGTCAGCTGCGGCTCGCGATCGACTACGGTGCGGGCCGGGCCGCTCAAGCCGATGACGAGCCCGAACTCATCGTCGTCGCGGTGCCGCCGGACGTGACGGCTGACGTGGTCGAGCACGAGTTGCGCGCCTTTCCCCGGGCTGTCGTGACCGACGTCGCGAGCGTGAAGCAGGAGCCCTGGCAGCGGCTCCGGGAGCGTGGATTGGACGTCTCGCGGTATATCGGCTCGCATCCGCTGGCCGGCCGCGAGCGCGGCGGGGCTATCGCCGCGCGCGCAGACCTGTTCGTCGGCCGGCCCTGGGTGGTGTGCCGGGACCAGGACACGGCCGCCGCGGACCTCGCCCGCGTCGAGTCGCTCGTCCTGGATCTCGGCGCCACACCCGTGGAGATGTCCCCGGCTGAGCACGATCGCGCGGTGGCGCTGATCTCGCACGTGCCGCAGCTGGTGGCGAGCCTTCTCGCGGGGCGGTTCGTGGGGGCCCCTGAGGACGCGCTGCGCCTGGCTGGGCAGGGGGTGCGCGACACGACGAGGATCGCGGCATCCGCGCCGGAACTGTGGGTTCAGATCCTCGGGGCGAATGCGGAGCCGGTGGTGGAGGTCCTGGACCGGCTCGCCGAGGACCTCGCCGCCGTGGCAGGCGCGCTGCGTGCCCCCGATGCTCCGGGAGCGCGTCGCGTGGTGGCCGACACGATCCGACGCGGCAATCGCGGGGTGGAGCGGCTGCCCGGAAAGCACGGGGTGCGGCGCCGGTTCGCCACCGTGGTGGTGCTCGTCGAGGACCGGCCCGGGCAGCTGGGCAGGTTGTTCGGCGACCTCGGGGAACTCGGCGTGAACGTGGAGGACCTGCGGCTGGAGCACTCCCCGGGTGCGCCGTTCGGGCTTGCCGAGATCAGCGTGCGCCCCCGGATCGTGCCCGACACGGTCGCGGGCCTCGAATCGCGCGGCTGGAAGATTGCGAGCACGGGCGATGGCTGATCCCATGGTGGTCGCGATCGACGGACCGGCCGGAAGCGGCAAGTCCTCGGTGTCCCGAGAGGTCGCGCGCCGACTCGGGTTCGGCTACCTGGACACCGGTGCCGTGTACCGGGCGCTGGCGTGGCACGCCCTCCGCCGGCGCATCGACACGTCCGACGCGATGGCGGTGGTGGAGGCGCTGGCCGACTTCGACGTCGTCGTGTCCACCGACCCGGCCGTGCGCTCGGTGCGGGTCGGGGATGCCGACGTGACCGATGCGATCCGCGAGCCGGCGGTGACTGACGCCGTCAGCGGCGTCGCGCGGGTGCCGGTCGTGCGTCGGTCGGTGAACGCGCTGTTCCGCTCGCTCATCCATGCCTGCACGCTGCCGGGCATCGTCGTGGAGGGGCGGGACATCACCACCGTGGTCGCGCCGGAGGCGCCCGTGCGGATCCTGCTCACCGCATCCGAGGGGGTGCGCGCGCTCCGGCGGGGAGCGGAGTCGCCGGGGGCGGACGTGGATCAGGTGGTGGCAGCGCTCCGGCGCCGGGACGGGTCGGATGCCGCGGTCGCCGAGTTCCGCAGCGCAGCGGAGGGCGTGTGCGTGATCGACTCGACCGACCTCGACTTCGAGGGCACGGTCGCTGCGGTGCTGACCGAGGTGGACCGGTCGGCGGCGCGGGAGGTGGCCCGTGAACGGTGACGACGACTATGACGCTGGACCCGACCGGATGGCCGAGCACCTCGCGGAGCTGGACGAGACCCTCGCCGAGCAGCGTGCCCGGGCCCTGCGGGAGGCTCTGGAGGACTACGACCTCGACGTCGACGACGCGGCGGTGCTGGCGGCCGGTACCGAGGGGACCCCGCCCGAGGAGCAGCACGCGGCGGGACTTCCGGTGGTCGCGATCGTGGGACGGCCGAACGTCGGCAAGTCGGCTCTGGTGAACCGGATCCTCGGACGCCGGGAGGCCGTGGTCGAGGACACTCCCGGCGTCACTCGCGACCGGGTCACCTACCGTGCGGAGTGGATGGACCGCAGGTTCTCCCTGGTGGACACCGGGGGATGGGAGCCCGACGCCCGAGGCATCGACCGGTCCGTCGCGGCGCAGGCGGAGATCGCGATCGAGCTGTCGGACGTGGTGCTGTTCGTCGTGGATGCCATGGTCGGTGCCACGGCGACCGACGAGAGGGTGGTGTCGCTGCTGCGCCGCAGCGGCAAGCCGGTGCTTCTGGTGGCCAACAAGGTCGATGACGCCCGCCTGGAGCCAGAGGCGGCGGCGCTGTGGAGTCTGGGTCTGGGGGAGCCGCATCCGGTGTCGGCGATCCACGGGCGTGGGGTCGCCGACCTGCTCGACGAGTTGATGGGCGTGCTTCCAGAGGTCTCGGCGGTCGCCGGGGTTGAGGCAGGTGGGCCTCGACGGGTGGCGATCCTGGGCAGGCCGAACGTGGGGAAGTCGTCGCTGCTGAACAAGGCCGCCGGCTCCGAACGCGTGGTCGTCAACGAGGTCGCCGGCACCACCCGGGACCCGGTGGACGAGATCGTGGAACTGGGCGGGAAGCCCTGGAGGCTGGTGGACACGGCCGGGATCCGGCGGCGCGTGCATCTGCAGCAGGGCGCGGATTTCTACGCGTCGCTGCGCACCTCCGCCGCGCTGGAGAAGGCCGAGGTGGCCGTGGTCGTGCTGGATGTGTCGCAGCCGATCAGCGAACAGGACATCCGCATCATCGACATGGTCCTGGAGGCGGGCCGGGCGCTCGTGCTCGCCTTCAACAAGTGGGACCTGCTCGGCACGCCCGACATGGCGGACATCGAGCGGCGCCGATACCTGGAGCGGGAGATCGAGCAGGACCTGGCACACGTGGCGTGGGCACCCCGCGTGAACATCTCGGCGAAGACCGGGCGGCACCTGGACAAGCTGGTCCCGGCGCTGGAGACGGCGCTCGCGTCATGGGATCAGCGGATCCCGACGGGGAAGTTCAACGCGTTTCTCAGCGAGCTGGTCGCGGAGCATCCCCACCCGGTGCGCGGGGGAAAGCAGCCGAGGATCCTGTTCGGGACGCAGGCCGCGACCCGTCCACCCACGTTCGTACTGTTCACGACGGGGTTCCTCGACGCCGGCTACCGGCGGTTCATTCAGCGGCGCCTGCGGGAGCTGTTCGGGTTCGAGGGCACCCCGATCGTGGTGTCGATGCGGGTGCGGGAGCGGCGCAAACGCTGAACCGGCGCCGGACGGCTCCGATCCGGTTCGGGTGTGACAGTCTGGGGAGGTGACCATCCATCCGCCTTCGCCAGGCGAGCCGAGGCGCCCGTTCGGCGCGCGCGACACCGGCGACGCGTGGGTGGAGGCTCCCACGGGAGAGAAGTACTGGGGCCGGTACGGGGCCGCCGGACTGCTCGCCTACGATGCCGACCGCGGCATCCTGATGCAGCATCGCGTGTTCTGGAGCCACTTCGGGGGCACCTGGGCGCTGCCCGGCGGCGCCCGTCACGAGGGGGAGAGCGCGACCGAGGGCGCGCTGCGGGAGGCGGAGGAGGAGGCGGACGTGCCTGACCGGGCCATCCGCCCGCGCCTGGCGAGCGTTCTGGATCTCGGCTTCTGGTCGTACACCACGATCGTGGGCGACGTGGTGGTGCCCTTCGAACCGAGGATCGGTGACTGGGAGAGCACCGACCTGGCGTGGGTGCCGTTGCACGAGGTGTCCGAGCGTCCGCTGCATCCGGGGTTCCGGGACTCGTGGGAGCGACTGCGGGCTCTGCTGCCGGTGCGACCCACGGTGATCGTGGATGCTGCGAACGTGATCGGGTCGGTGCCGGACGGGTGGTGGCGCGACCGTGCCGGCGCCGCCGAGCGGCTGATCGGACAGCTCGCCGACCTCAGCGAGCGCGGGATCCCGGCCGACGCGCTTGACTTGCCCGAGCACACCTGGTTCCCGCGGATGGTCGCTGTGCTGGAGGGCGCGGCGAAGGATGCCGCCGTGGACGCGCCGCACGGCGTGGAGGTCGCGCGCGCGGGCGGCCCCGGCGACGACGAGATCGTGGCGCAGGCGCGCACGGCGGCGCAGGCGGGGGAGACCGTGACGGTGGTCACCAGCGACCGGGAACTCGGGGAGCGGGTGCAGTCGGTGGGCGGGATCGTCCGCGGCGCGCGGTGGCTGCTGGACCAGTTCGGCAACGAGCGCTGATCCCCCGCGCGGCACCCCGCCGCGCGGCCGGATCGCTCAGCGCAGCGACATCGCCACAAGCGCGCGATGTGGGTGGGTCCGGGCTCTCTCGCGGAAACCCGCCGCCAGGAACGTCGTGAGCACGCCGTGGTAAAGCTCGTTCGGGGTGGCGTCCACCGCCGTGGTGTCGACCGGGTACGCCTCCAACACTCGTGCGCCCGCGCCGCGGGCGTACCCGATCGCGGCGTGCAGCAGGTGTGAGGCGACGCCGCGCCCGCGATACTCCCGTCGGACCGAGAAGCACGTCACCGCCCACACCGTGGAGTCGCCCCAGGGTTCCGCCGAGGAGCGCGCAAACGCCCGGGTGCGCGCCAGGCGCGGCTGCTCGGTGCGCGGTCCGACGCGCGCCCACCCCGCCGCCGCCCCGTCCACTGTGGCGACCAGGCCCGGTCCCGGTGATCGCGTGAGTTGTTCGCGAAGCATCCCTTCCCGCTCCGCGCGTGTGCTGCGCGAGTACTCCGTTGCCGTGAGGGTCCACCATTGGCACTGGCACGAGCGGCCGTCGCCGCCGCCGGTGAGCGCGCTCTCGACGGCGCCGTTGTCTCCGGGTCCGGCGACACGCACCGCGATCTCGGTCATGCCGTGACGCTACCGCGCGCATCCGACATCGCACCCGCCGGCCGCGGCGCCGTCGCGGCCGGTTCTGAGACTGGCTAGGATGGTCGGGTTGCCCTCGCCATCGCGGGCACATCGGGATGTGGCGCAGCTTGGTAGCGCACTTGACTGGGGGTCAAGGGGTCGCAGGTTCAAATCCTGTCATCCCGACAGACAGGCCGAGGAGAACCGCAGGATCGCGCGGACCTCTCGGGCTCTTTTCGGGGCAAGCTTGTTGTCGCCACAGGTCGGCCTCAACTCGTCTTCGAGAACGCGCCCGCGTCGTCGGCCGCTCCGACGCATGGTTTCGCCGGCGCCGAGATCGAGCGTTGAATGAGCTTCTTCCCCGGCCTCACGAGCAAGATGCGCCCGTTGACTGTGTCCGTCATGCGTCAGGCTCCCTCAAAGCAAAGCACGGCGATCTTGTGACGTACGCAGCGTGAGATCCGTCTCACTGGTAGAGCGTGATTCCTCGCTCGCTGGGTAGGCGCGGCCCTCGGGGTTGTGCCGCTTGATTGTGGAGGTAGTTCTGATGGCTACGGATGAGACGAATACGGCTGTTGCTGTGGAGGGTGCCGGAACGGCGTCTCGGAGCGTGAAGGCTCCCACCAGTGCGTCGCGGGTGGATCGGGCGCCTTTCCCGGCCGGCGCTGGACACGGTGAGGGCTCCGTTGCGGGGCATACGACGATCGCGGAGAGTGTCGTGGCGAAGGTCGCGGGTATCGCCGCTCGTGAGGTGCCGGGTGTCCATGCGCTCGGCGGGGGTGGCGCCCGCGCGTTGGGTGCGATCCGTGGTGTGGTGAATGCGACGGATCTCACGCAGGGTGTGAAGGTCGAAGTCGGCGAGACGCAGGCTGCGGCGGACATCACGATCGTGGTGGACTACCCGGCTCCCATTCAGGAGGTCGCGGAGAATGTCCGCAACGCCGTGGCGGGGGCTATCACACGCCTGGTCGGTCTGCAGGTCGTCGAGGTGAACGTCGACGTGAACGATGTGCACCTGCCCACCGACAACACCGATGACACCCCGGAGTCCCGCGTCTCATGAGCACCACGCTGACCGGTGCCCTGGTCGGCGCTGTGCTCGCCTTCGCAGCGCTGATCTTCGGGTTCTGGGGATTCCTGCTTGTCGCGGTCCTCATGGGGATCGGTGCCGTGACCGGACGCGTGGTGTCCGGTCAGCTGGACCTCCGAGCCCTTGCCGGAGCGTTCACGGGGAGGCGCACGTCGTCATGAGCACGCAGACCGTTGCACCCCCGGTGAACGCGACGCTCGATCCCGTCTCACGGGTGCCCGGCAGGGTCCGGGTGCGCGAACGGGTTATCGACAAGGTCGTTCGCGAGGCGTCAGCGGCCGCGATCGGTGTTCCTCGAGGCGACGTGGAAGTGGATGTGTCGGAGTGGGGCGGTGGCCTCGCCGTGAGGATCGCGGCGAAGCTGCCGATCCCCGATCTCCACGACACGGAGGCGATCCGGGTGGGGCCATCCATCCTGGACCGAGCCCGAGCTCTGCAATCGGCTCTCGCCGGTGAGTTCGCACGGCTCACCGGACGGGATATCCGGCGCGTGACGTTCACGGTCACGGGGGCGATTGTCCCGGAGCGAAAGAGGGTGAGATAGATGAGCACTCCCGTACTGAGGCGGGTCGTGCGTCGGGAGACGCATTCACCGCGTACGGTCCCGACTGTCATCGTGCTGGTGCTCGTTGCGCTGGCGGCCATCTATGCGGGAACCGAGATCGTGCTGCGCCTGCTGGGCGTTGGTCCGTTGCTGGTGGCTCCGGGGGCTGCACTCGCCTGGATGACGGCCGCGCCGGAAGCTCTGCCGCAAGCGACCGTTGTCGCGGTCGGAGCGGCTGCAGCGGTGGCCGGGGTTGTTCTCGTCTGGTTGTCGTTGAGCCCGGGCCGGCGTCCGAAGCATCAGCTCGGTATCTCGTCCCGAGCGGTGCTCGTGGACAACGGGGTGATCGCATCGGCGGTCGCGGAGCGGGTGCGGCGTGAGCTGGATCTGTCCAAGGGCGCCGTGGTCGTGGGTGTCGGCCACACCGTCGCGGACGTGACGGTTCGCCCCGAACCCGGGCAGCACGTAGAGAAAGCTCACGTGCGGTCGGTCGCCGAGATCGAACTGGTCAGCTATGACCTGGTACCGCGTGTGAAAGTGCGGGCGCGGGTGCTCCGTGCTGCTGATCCGGAGGATGTCTCATGAATGCCACGAATCGAGGCGTGAACCGGGTCGTTCTCTTCATCGTCGGTGTCGTGCTGGTCGCAGTGGGGGGAGCTGCGACGACGGCGGCGCTGTGGCCAAGCGCCGGCGAGATCTGGCGGACCGGTCTGTCGAGGGCGGTGAACGGGATGCTGGAAGCGGATCGCGCATCCCGCATCTCGGAGGCGACCACGGCGAGCTGGTTCACTGTCGCTCTCCTCGCCGTCCTGCTGCTGATCGTCCTCGTGGCGGTGAGGGTGATCGCCCGACTGGGAGGCGGACGGAGCGGCGCCGTGATCCGTGAGGAAGCGGCGGATGGAGCCCAGGGGTCGGTGACGATCCTCCCCGGTTTCGCATCCGACGCCATCACCCACTCGCTCGCCTCCCGTGAGGAGATCCTCTCCTCACGGGTGAACGCCAGCCGCGTGCGAGGCGCCGATGTCCTCCATGTGAGCATCACCCCGAGGCAGAACGCGTCGCCGGTCGATGTCGCCGAGACGGTGACGACGCTCGTTGACAACCTCGCCACCCTGACAGGCCGGGACACACCGACCCTGGTCTCGGTCCATTCCGGGATCCGCTCAAGGCTCGCAGCGAACCGGTCCCGGGTGAACTGACCCCGTGTTCGAATGCCTCCGGACGAGCCTGAGGCGAAAGGATCGTTCTCATAGGCTCTTTCCGTGACGGTGCCGTCCGTCGGCCCTCGCTGAGGAGGGTCCCTTCATGGGAGGGGAACGAGGAATGAGCAGTGACCTTGACCGCAGCCCATTGGAGTCAGCGGACGACCGCATCGTCGCCGGACGAGCCGCCGACGGCGACAGCACCGCATTTGCTGTGCTTGTTCGTAGGTACTCGCCGATGATGCGCGCC
Source organism: uncultured Actinomycetota bacterium (assembly GCA_963696115.1). Lineage (GTDB taxonomy): Bacteria > Actinomycetota > Actinomycetes > Actinomycetales > Microbacteriaceae > Microbacterium. The sequence continues at coordinate 20,507 of CAVOIT010000019.1, forward strand.
TACGCCCGCCGCATCCTGCCTGGAACAGCAGACGTGGACGATGTCGTTCAGGACGCGTTCATCAGCGCCTGGGCCCAGCTGCCGACACTGGAAGATCCCGGGCAGGCCAGGAGTTGGCTGATGCGGATCACGGGCCGCAAAGCGATCGACCGCATCCGCGCCACTCGCGTCCACGTGGACATGTCGGAGCTCGACCTGCCGGCCCCGGATCGGACAACCCCGCCACGCAGAGCGGAAGTACGCGCGGAGATCGCCGCGTTGAGTGACGCGCTGCAGCAGCTCCCCAACGGTCAGCGGGAATGCTGGGCGCTGCGGGAACTCGGCGGCTACAGCTACGAGGAGATCGCCGACGAACTCGGCATCCCTGCATCCACGGTCCGGGGGCTGCTGGCCCGGGCCCGGCAGGACATCATTGTGCGGATGGAGACGTGGCGATGAACGAACACGACACCCCCGATTTGCCCGCTCCGGGTGCGGAATCCGAGGTCCTCGACGGCCACACGATCGAGGAGCTCTCCGATTACCTCGATGCCGGCCGCACCCCGGCAAATCCGTCGATCGACCAGTCGCCCCGAAGCCAGATCGCGTTGGACGCATTGGAGCGCCTGCGTGCCCTCACCCCGGAGCTCCTCGCCGCGGACGCCGCCGCCGAACCGGCGCCGGATGAGAGCTGGGTCCAGAACATCCTCGCGGGCATCGCGATCGACGCGCGCCCGAGCAGGCGCATCCCGATCACCGCCCTCGCACCGAACACGGACCTGGGCATCACAGAGGGCGCCGTCCGCGGGATGATCCGTGCCGCGGAGAACACCGTTCCCGGGGTGCTCGTCGGCACGTGCCGCTTCGACGGCGACGTCACCGCACCGGGCGAACCCGTCCGGGTTCGCGTTGATGTCAGCGTTCCGTACGGTGACCCGATCCCGGATCTCACCGCGCGGCTGCGTGCGGAGATCAGTGCGCGACTGGCAGCCCACACCACGCTGAACGTGACCGGGATCGACATCACCGTGCATGACATCCATCAGATGCCGAAGCCGACGGAGGAAGACCGATGATGCGCCCGGCGGACCGGGAACTGGCCGCGCGCATCGAGGCCGCCGTCCGCGTCGTGCCCGGAGTGACGGACGTCTTCCGGGTGGGCGGCCTCGTGTCCGAAGTCGTGGACGCGGGGGCGCAGGTCCTAGGAATCCAGGACGGCGGGACCCCTCCCGTTCGCGTGGAGAGGTCAGCGGACGGGGACCGAGTGGAGGTCGCGATCGGTGTCGACAGCTCCGCGGGAGCAGTCGAGACCACTCGTCGGGTCGGGGCAGCGATCGGCGCTCTCAGCGCCGCGCAAGGTGCTGCCCTCACCCGGATCCGCGTCACCGTCGTCCACATCGACGAAACCTCGACGAAGGGGCCGTCGCGGTGAACAGCGCCTGTGTCGCGGTTCGAGACCCGTCTCCTGAGCGGCTACGGGGCGGCGTAGGCCTCGAAGGTCGCGTCGGCGGGGAACTGTTCGAAGAAGAGGACCTCGAACTGCGCCGCGCCCCCGGCCGGTACCCGGTCGACGTAGGTGGAGTTCGCGCCGATGATCGTGCCGTCACTCGCGCGGATGATGACCACCACCGAGACGAGTTCCTGATCCTGATCGAAGTCGCTCGTCACCACACCGCTGACCGTGGTGGAGTATTCGTCGCCGGTGCCGGACAGGTCTTCGAAGCTGAATGACCCGGTCTCGTCGGCGGGTGCGGTGACGGCCTCGTCCAGCGACGGTCCGGTCACCTCGAGGTGGTCGATCTGGCCCTGACCGATTTCGAAGAATGTGCCCGCGACGGCGGTCTCGCCTGACAGCAGCGTGACGAAGTCGGTGCTGCTGTCGAGGATGACGCCATCCGCGCTCAGAGCTTCGATGTCGAGCTCGGCACTGTCGAAGACGAGGTCGGAGTTCGGGTTGTCGATGATGACGACGTACCACCACATGGTGGGGTCGAACGAGTCCGGACCGAAGGCCGATTCCACGATCTGCAGGTCGTCTCCGACGATCTCGGTCTCCTCCTGCGCGGGCGGGTCGGTCAGCGACGAACCGCTGTCTTCGGTCGCGGTGGTCGCCGCCTGTCCGATGATCGCGAGGGTCGCCAGGATCGCGAACACGGACACGATCCAGCCGACGACGGATGCTGCGACGGCGGCGATGCTGAATCCTTTGCCGCCCTGCTTCTTGCTGACCAGACCGATGATGCCCATGATGAAGCCGGCCAGGAGGAACAACCCGGACACGAACGTCACGAACGGGATGAAGGCGAGGATGAACCCTACGCCCGCGAGCGCGACCGCGATGATCGCGATCGTCTTGGGTCGGGGATCGCGCGGTTTCACCGGGGCCGCGGGGGGCGCGTAGCCGGGGGGCGGTGGCTGCTGAGGGTACTGCTGTGTCCCGGCTGGAGGGTACTGCTGCGTGGGCGCGGCGGGAGGGTTGGGCTGGGCGGCCGAGGGCGTGGTCGGGGCGGCTTGCGGCGGTGTGGGCGGTGGCGGGGTCTGGGGCGCGGTCGGCTCGGGTTGCTGCGGCGGCGTGGCCTGCGGGTCCTCCGGGCCGGTCGGGACTGTGGGATCGGACATCGTGCCCCCTCGCGGTATTGACGCCACGCTCGGTGCAGGCGCGTGGTGGGCCTCACACTATCGGGAGATCGATTCGACGCGCGACCATCCCCGCTGATCAGTGCACGGAGACTCCGGCATCGCCGGCGATCCGCTCGAGGACCCGCATCGAACCGAGGTGGCGGACCTCGCGGAAATCGCCGCCGTCGACCGCGCGGCGGAAGATGCGGTACGGGGCCTGACCGCCGTCGGCAGGATCGGGGAACACGTCGTGGATCACCAGCGCCCCGCCGGACCTCACCCAGCGCGCCCAGCCCTCGTAGTCGGCGTTTGCGTGCTCGTCGGTGTGGCCCCCGTCGATGAACACCAGCGACAGCGGAGTGCGCCACAGCGCCGAAACCGTCGTGGAGCGCCCCACGATCGCCACCACCTGGTCCTCCAGGCCGGCGACGGCGATTGTCCGCCGGAACGTCGCGAGCGTGTCCAGGCGCCCCGTCGCCGGGTCCACCAGCGCGGTGTCGTGATACTCCCATCCGGGCTGGTTCTCCTCCGAGCCGCGATGGTGGTCCACGGTGAAGACGGTCCCGCCGGCTTCCCGCGCAGCCGCGCCGAGGTAGACGGCGGACTTGCCGCAGTATGTCCCGATCTCCAGCACCGGGCCCTCCGGCAGCCGCGCCCGCGCGATCCGGTGCAGCAGCTCGCCCTCCTCCGGAGGCATGAATCCCTTGGCAGCCTCCGCGTGCGCGCGCAGATCCTCGGGCATGCCCGGCTGCTCTTCGTTCCCGGCCACGGCGGCCTCCCCCCCGGTCATCCCACGCACCCGCAATCGCCGGCCTCGTCCGGTGTTTCCGGCATCCCGTCGCCCCGAAAAACACCCGCTCCGCCGGTCGTCTCCGACAGGGCATCGACTGCGAGGATCACTGCCGCCGCTGTCCATGTGGAGCACTCCACCGGCCAGCGCAGCCCGTCGGCGAATACGTACCCGGTCCAGTACGATCCGTCGGGGTCTCGCAGGTGCTGCATCGCGCTAACCAGACCGGCCGCTGCCTCGTCCCGCCCGATCGCGTGCAGCGAGAGCGCCAACTCGCAGGTTTCGGCGCCCGTGACCCACGGCCGGTCGCTGACGCAGCGGATGCCGAGGTCGGGGACGACGAACTGGTCCCACCGGTCCGCGATCCTTGCGTCCGCGGCCGAGCCTCGCACCGCCCCGCCGAGCACGGGGTAGTACCAGTCCATCGAGTATCGTTCCCGAGGGTCGAACAGGTCCTCGTGCTCCCGCAACGCGTGGCCGACACGCCCCGCCGCGGCCACCCAATCGGGACGGGGAGTGCCGAGCGCTTCGGCCAGGGCCGCCCCGCACAGCAGCGCGTGATGGATGCTGGAGCTTCCGGTCACCAGCGCCGACTGCGCCACCTCGCCGCTGGCGGATGCCGCCCAGGCGATTCCCCCGAAGGGCAGCTGCATCCGCACCACGCAGTCCAGTGCCCGCGCCACCGTCGGCCACATTCGGGTCAGGAAGGACTCGTCGCCCGTGACCTGCCAGTGGTGCCACACTCCCACTGCGACGTACGCGACCATGTTGGCGTCGGTGGCAGCATCCGCGACCGAACCGCCGACGATCTTCATCGGCCATGATCCGTCCGCCCGTTGGGTGCGGGCCAGCCAATCGTAGGCTCGTTCGGCGGCCGCGCGCTGGCCGGATACCAGCAGCGCCATCGCGCTCTCCACGTGATCCCAGGTGTCGGTGTGACCGTCCGGGAACCACGGGATCGACCCGTCCGCGGCCTGCACGCGCGCGATCGCCTCCCCGGAGCGCAGCACGTCATCCGGGCTCATGATCCCGGGCAGTGACGGCAGCGCGGGACGGGTCATCCGAACGGCTTGGTCAGGTAGAAGACGATGCTCTTGCCGGCGATCGGGTCGAAGAGCGCCTCAAACGCTCTCGTCGGCCACGGTCGCTTCATGATGTCCCACACCAGCAGGCGATGATAGGTCCGCACCAGCGGATGGTCGGTGTTGTTGACGCCGACCGCGCATTTCAGCCACCAGTACGCCGAGTGCAGCGAATGCGCGTAATCCTTGCCGTCCAGTCGCAGTCCCGTCGCGGTGAGCTTGGCGGCGAGGTCCTTCGGATCGTAGATCCGGACATGGCCGCCCTCGACCTCGTGGTACTCGTCGGACAGTGCCCAGCAGATCCGCTCCGGCCACCGTCGTGGCACGCTGACGGCGATCGTGCCCCCCGGTTTGAGGACGCGATGCAGCTCCGCAATCGCGGCGACGTCGTCAGGGATGTGCTCGAGCACCTCGGAGGCGATGACGTGGTCGAACTCGCCGTTGTCGAACGGCAGCGCCAGGGCGTCGCCCGCCCGCGTGACCGCCCGGGCGTTCGCGGGCACCTGCGCACTCTCGCGCATCGCGCTGAAGGTCTGCGCCACGGTCTCCAGCTCCGCGACGTTCTGATCCAGCGCGACCACGTCCGCTCCGCGCCGGTACATCTCGAACGCGTGCCGACCGGCGCCGCATCCCATGTCCAGCACCCGGTCGCCCGGCCGCACCCCCAGCCGGTCGAAGTCGATCGTGATCATGCCTCTGCGTCTTCTTTCGCCATGGTGCGGTCGATCGCTCGCACATACGTGTCAACGGTCTCCTCTGCCACGGTGCGCCAGCTGTACCGGGAGACCGCGCGCTCTCTGCCGGCCTCTCCCATCCGGGCGCGACGGGCTGGATCGTCCAGCAGCACCGCGATCGCGCCGGCCAGTTCGTCGTCGTCACCTGGCTCGACTAGCAGAGCGCATTCACCGGGCGTGCCCACCACCTCCGGGATCGCACCAGCCCGCGTGACCACCAGCGCCGTGCCCCGCGCCATCGCCTCCAGGGTCGGCAGCGAGAATCCTTCGTACAGGGACGGGACGCATGCGACCTCCGCAGAGCCCAGCAGGTCCGCCAGCTCCGTTTCCTGCAGCCCGTGCACGAACCGGACCATGTCGCCGAGAGCCAGGTCCGCGACAAGACGCTCTGTGGGCCCGCCGGGGGAGGGCCGGCCTACCACGATCAACTCGAGCGGTTGGCGCCCCCGGAGCCGGGCCATCGCTCGCATCAGCGTCGGGACTCCCTTCAAAGGCGTGTCGGCGCTCGCCACGGCGACGATGCGCCCTGAAACCCGGTCGACGGGCGGCCTCTCGAGCATCGTCGGTGACACGCCGAGCGGGATGGTGCGGATGCGCTCCTGATCCACGCCGAAGTCGCCCGCGATGTCGCGGCGCGAGGAGTCCGAGACGGTGACGATGGACGGCATCCGCCGGGCGACCCGACCCTGCATGGTCACGAACCCGTACCAGCGCCACGCGGTGACCTTGCGCCAGCCGCGCGCGGCCCGGATCTCCATCCGGCGGTCGAAGGTTATCGGGTGGTGGATGGTGGTCACGACGGGCGTTCCTGACCGCACCAGCCGCAGCAGCCCGTACCCGAGCGTCTGGTTGTCGTGGATGACGTCGAACTCGTCCAGCCGCGGCCAGAGTGCGCGCGCCGCCCTCAGACTGAATGTCAACGGCTCCGGGAATCCTGCCGTGTACATGTGCAGCACTTCGAGCACGTCGATCCCGTCGCGGATCTCGCCGAGTCGGGGCGTGCGGAACGGGTCGGGATCGCGGTACAGGTCGAGGCTCGGCAGCGCGGTCAGCGTTACTCCCGCGTCCAGCTCCGGGTAGGGCTGGCCCGAGAACACCTCGACATCATGGCCGAGCGCCACCAGTTCCCGCGACAGGTTCCGCACGTAGATGCCCTGACCGCCGCTGTGAGGCTTGCTGCGGTAGGACAGCAACGCGATGCGCACCGAGCGACCTCCATGGGCGGGAACAGGAACCGGGATGCGCCGCGACGACCCCCTCGTATTCTTACAGCACGGTTCGGGCGCCGAGCGCCGCGGCGCCGGCGCGCCGACCGGGCGTGCGCGTCAATGCTCCGTGCCGAAGAACCACGCGAGCGAGATCGCCGTAGCCGCGGCACCGGCTCCCATCGCAAGCGCAACACCCATCGTGCGGGGCAAGCCCCGCACGAGAAGGGCACCCGCGACCGCGTTCACGCTGCTCCACGCCACGTTCGTCCAGGGATCCGACAGCCCGACCCCGGGCGGATCCGCGAACGGCGTGGGGAAGGGCCGTCCCGAGATTCCATTGACACCGTGCGGAACGGCGTTCGCCAGAAGCGCCCCGCCGAGCGCCGCCCGGATGATGTCAGTCGCGCGCGTCATCGGCCGTTCCTCCTCGATGGTGATCGTGACCGATCGTGGTCGTGTCGGCAGGCTACGTCAACCCCCAGGCAGGGGTGCCCACCGAAGATACCGTGGGTCGTATGGCCCGGCCCGAGAACACGCGCGTCGGGCGGGTGATTGCGTGGACGCTGCAGCGGAAACCCGTCCGCGCCGCCCTGCTCTACGTCGAGAACCGCGGGCCCGCTCTTGCCGACGGCATCACCTACCGTGCGCTCTTCAGCGTGTTCGCCGCGGTGCTGCTCGGGTTCTCCCTGGCCGGGTTATGGCTGGCTGGAAACCCGGTCGCCATGCAGGCGCTCGTCGATGCCGTCGATGCCGCCGTGCCAGGGCTGATGGACATCGTGGACTTGTCCGAGGTCACTGCGCCCGCCGGACTCACGATCGCGGGGATCGTCTCGGCGGTGAGCCTCGTTCTCGCCGGCCTCGGGGCGATCGGGTCGCTGCGGATCGCGTTCCAGGTGCTGGCGGGTGAGCGTCACGACGAGGCGTCATGGCTGCGGACCAACGCCACGAACCTGCTGCTGGCGGTGGCCTTGGCCGGGATGCTCGTCGTGTCGGCGGCCGTCACGTTCGCCGCTGCCGCATCCATCGGGACGGTGAGCGCGGCGATCGGCCTTCCCGGCGAATCGGCGGCCGTGGATGCGGTGGTCCGCGTCGTTTCCGTGCTCGTCGTCTTCGTGTTGGACACTGTCGTGGTCGCGCTCGCGTTCGCCCTGCTGGCTCCGGTCCGGGCCGGTGCACGATCGTTGTGGAGCGGTGCGGCGCTCGGCGGCGTGGGGCTGACCGTCCTCCAGCAGCTGTCCGGGCTCTTCGTCGGGGCTGCGGCATCCAACCCGTTGCTGGCGACGTTCTCCGCGCTCATCGCGCTGCTGCTGTGGTTCAACTTGTCCGCGCAGGTGCTGCTGCTGGCCGCCGCCTACATCCTCACGGGTGTGGAGGAGAGCGAGGACCGGGTGCGGGCACGCTTCGGCGCGGCCACGTTCGCGCAGCGCCGCCGGCGGCGTGCCGAAAGGGACTTCGCGCTCGCCGGCGACGAGCTGCGGCGCGCGCGGGACGCGGAGGCGCAGGAGCGCGCTGGCGGAGCGGAGCAGGAGCGCGCTGGCGGAGCGGAACGGGAGCACGCGGGCGGAGCGGAACGGGACCGATAGGCTGGCGGCCATGGCGATCGCGCGACTTTCCGGAGGGCCGCTGGACGGCCAGGTGATTCCTCTCCCGGAGGAGGAGATCGACGACGAATCGATGGTCCTGCCGTATGGCGAGGGTCAGCTGGTCTACCGCCGTGAGGGCGGGCCGGCCCACACCGGGCCCGATGACGGACCGACGGAGTGGCGGTACGCATACGTGGAGGCGACCGAGACCATCGACCCGGACCCGGACGACCGCGACCGGTGACGACCCGTCCGGAGCAGCCGCAGCGATCCCTCGAGATCGAGCGCACGTACGATGTCGACTTCGCGGCAACCCTCCCGGACTGGTGCGCTCTCGCCGATGTGGCGACGGTCGTGGCACTGGGCATCCGTGAGCTGGATGCCGTCTACTTCGACACTGCTGGCGCGGAACTCGCGCGCGCAGGCGTCGCACTGCGCCGCCGATCGGGTGGTCCTGACGAGGGGTGGCACGTCAAGATCGCGACCGGGGAGCGGCGCACCGAATGGCGGTGGCCCTTGTCGGCGGGGGACGAGGTTCCCAAACCGGTCGCGGAGGCGGTCGCCATGTGGAGCCGGGAGCCCCTCACCGCGCTGGCACACATCCAGAACGAACGGCACGCCTATGCGCTGGTCGGTCGGGACGGGGACCGGATCGCGGAAGTCGCAGACGACCACGTGAGGGCCGTCGCGCTGCGCACCGGCCGGGAGCGGCGCTGGCGGGAGTGGGAGGTCGAACTGGACTCCGGCTGCGATCCGGCCGACGCCGCGGAGTTCTTCGGTGCTGTGGACGGTCTGGTCCTCGCGGCGGGCGGTCGGCGCGCGGCGGTCGACTCCAAACTCGCCCGCGCCCTGTCCGACTAGATGTTGATCATGTGACCAGCCAGGCCGTGCAGCGCCTCTTGCACGGCCTCCGACAGCGTCGGATGCGTGTGCACGTTGCGCGACGACTCCAGCGCGGTCAGGTCCCACTTCTGCGCGAGGGTCAACTCGGGGAGCAACTCCGAGACGTCAGGTCCGACGAGATGGCCGCCCAGCAGCTCGAGGTGTTCGGCATCGGCGACGAGCTTGACGAATCCGACCGCATCTCCCAGGCCGTTCGCCTTCCCGTTGGCCGAGAACGGGAATTTCGCGGTCCGCACGTCGTAGCCGGCGTCCCGCGCCTGCTGCTCCGTCAAGCCGAAGGAGGCCACCTGGGGGGAGCAGAACGTCGCCCGCGGCAGCATCCGGTAGTCGCCCAGCGGCATGGTCTCCGCCCCGCCGATGGTCTCGGCGGCGACGACGCCCTGCGCTTCGGCCACGTGCGCCAACTGCAACTTGGCTGTCACGTCCCCGATGGCGAAGATGTGCGGCACGCTGGTGCGCATCACCTCGTCGATCGCGATCGCGCCGCGCTCGGTCAGCGCGACGCCGGTCGTCTCCAGGCCGAAGCCTTCGACCCGCGGGGCGAAGCCGATCGACATCAGTACCCGGTCGGCGACGACGGACCCCGCGGCGCCGTCGGCGGTGGTGTAGGCGACGGTCACGCTGTCGCCGTCATCGCGGACCTCCTCGACCTTCGTCGAGGTGAGGATGTCCACCCCCAGCTTCTTGTACTGACGCTGGATCTCTTTGGAGACCTCCGCGTCCTCATTCGGGAGGGCGCGGTCCAGGAACTCGATGATGGTGACCTTCACACCATAGTTCGCCAGGACGTACGCGAACTCGATCCCGATCGCCCCGGCCCCGATGATCACCATCGAGCCGGGCAGGTCCCGGGACAGGATCTGCTCTTCATACGTGACCACGTTCCGGCTGAGGGTCACGCCGGGCAGCAGCCGAACGGTGGAGCCGGTCGCCACGATCGCGTTGTCGAATGTGACCTGCTCGAGGGAACCGTCGGCGACGGACACGGCGATCGTGTGGGCGTCGACGAACGAGCCGCGTCCCGTGTACTCCGTGACCTTGTTCTTCTTCATGAGGTAGTGGATGCCGGACACGTGCGTCTCGGCCACCTTCCGGCTGCGATCCCACGCCACGCCGAAGTCGAAGTGGGCCTCACCGGAGATGCCGAACAGATCCGCCTTCGTGCGGAAGGTGTGCGCCAGGTCCGCGTTGCGCAGCAACGCCTTCGAGGGGATACAGCCCACGTTCAGGCACACGCCGCCCCAGTAGCGCTCCTCGATGATCGCTACCGACAACCCCAGCTGCGCGGCGCGGACAGCCGCGACATAACCACCGGGCCCGGCACCGAGGATGGCGACGTCATAGTGAGGCATGACCTTCAGCCTAACGGTCGTGGGTGTCGGTCCGGCCGGCCGTCCGCTCCCGCGCGACCTGGTGCTGCTGACGCGATCGGGTCATCAGCAGCCAGATCACCAGGGCGACCGCGACCAGGACGGCCGCGCCGCCGATCAACCACGCGTACAGCGGCACTCCGCCCGCGCTGGAGCTGTCATCGACCGTGGCGCCCGGATCCTCCGCGACCACTGTCGGGCTGGCGGCCGCCTCGCCGGGGGAGGGAGTACTCGTCGCGGTGGGGGATGGCGCCGGCGGGGCGACGAGGAAGCCGAACTCCCCGGAGATGGGATGGCCGTCGGCGGAGACGACGCGCCACCGCACGGTCACCGGTCCGGAAGCGGCGCCGACGAGAGGCTGGGCCACGACCGCCCCGGAGACGACCGGCCCGCCGACCTGCAGTGGGGATCCCGCGGCATCCGTCACTGTGATCACGGATATGCCCTCCTCAGCCAGGACCGCGCCGGAGAACGTCAGCGTCACCTGGGCCGGCAGAGCCGCGACGGTGCTGTCGGGCGCCGGGTCGGCGCCGATCAGGTCATCGTGCGCGGCGGCGGCCGGGGCCATCACGAGGCCGATGGTCCCGAGCAGGACCGCCGGCAGCACTGCGGCGACGATCCACCGCACAGGACTCCTCACCCCCACGAGAGTACCGAGCATTACCCGATCCCGCAGCGGCTCCCCGCGGGGTTCGGTTAGGCTGGGCGCGCTAGGAGGACGACGTGGATCAGCAGTCAGACGGGATGCCCGAGGGTGTCCGTCGGGACCCCGACGCGGCGCGACCCCAGCCGGATGCCACGCAGACTTTCGGACACGACTCCGACCTGTCATTCGTCCCGTTCGGAAGCGAATTGAGCACTGCCGAGATGTCGGCGATCGAGGCGCTGCCCTCCTCGGCGGCGCTCTTCATCGTGCGCAGCGGGCCGTTCGCGGGCGCCCGGTACCTCCTGGACACCGACGTGACCACGATCGGCCGCCACCCCGACGCGGACATCTTCTTCGACGACGTCACCGTTTCGCGCCGCCATGCGGAGGTGACTCGACGCGGTACGGCGTTCCAGATCGCGGATCAGCGTTCCCTGAACGGCACCTACGTCAATGGTGAGCGCGTGGACCGGGCCGACCTGGTCAACGGCACCGAGGTACGGATCGGCAAGTTCCGGCTCACCTTCTTCGTCTCACCCTCCGACCTGCCGGCGACGGCTCCCTGACGTGCCATCCCTCGCCCGCAGCTCGGGGGACGACGCGGTTCTGCTGAGCATCGGCCAGGTGCTCGCTCGTCTGCAGAGCGAGTTTCCTACGCTGTCCTCGAGCAAGCTGCGGTTCCTCGAGGAGCAGGGGATCGTCCGACCGCGGCGCACCGCGTCGGGGTATCGCAAGTTCACCCCGGACGACCTCGACCGCCTGCGGCTGGCGCTCACCCTGCAGCGCGATCGCTATCTGCCGCTGTCGGTGATCCGGGACCAGCTGAACGCCGCGGGAGCCGGGCTGGACAGCAGCGCGTCGCCAGTCCCCTCCCCGATCCCGGGCATCGCGCGCCGGCTGCGCCGTGAGGAACTGCTGAGGGAGGCCGGCGCACCGGCGCAGCTGTTGAACGATGCGATCACGACCGGGCTGATCGCCGGCAGCGACGCGTATGACGAGCGAGCCCTGGAGATGCTGCGCGTACTGGTCGCGCTGGAACGGCATGGCATCGAGCCGCGTCACCTGCGCGCGCTGCGCCAGAGCGCCGAGCGCGATGTCGCCCTGATCGACGCGGCTCTGGGAGCGCTCCGACGCCGCGGCGACGCGGCATCCCGGGTTCGAGCCGCCGACGCTGCGTCGGAGCTGGCCGCGCGCCTGGCGGAGGTGCGCCAAGCGCTGGTACGCACCGGCCTGGAACGCCTCGAGCTGTGATCGGACACGCCGGCGGCTTCGAGTCGATGTCATTGCTCGCCGTGTCCGCCTCCTCTACCGTGGAGGGAGCACGGGGAGGGAGAGAGCTTCGCATGAACGTCGGCGAACCGGTGGGGCCCTCGCACCCCGCTGACGACCTCCTGTTCACCGACGGTCTGCCGGCGCTCGACGACGAGGTTGGATACCGTGGGACGGTCGCCGCGCGGGCGGCCGGAATCACCTACCGGCAGCTGGACTACTGGGCGCGCACGGGCCTGGTCGAGCCTACGGTCCGGGCCGCGAGCGGTTCCGGATCGCAGCGGCTCTACGGGTTCCGCGACATTCTGGTCCTCAAGCTCGTCAAGCGTCTGCTGGACACCGGGATCTCACTGCAGCAGATCCGCATCGCAGTGGATCAGCTGACGGCGGCCGGAGTGCGCGACCTGGCGCGGACGACGCTGATGAGCGACGGCGCGTCGGTGTATCTGTGCACCTCGGACGACGAGGTGATCGACCTGGTCAGCCGGGGGCAGGGGGTCTTCGGGATCGCCGTCGGCAAGGTGCTGCGAGAGGTGGAGTCCACGCTCGTGGACTTCGAGCCCCAGGAGCCCGAACCGGCCGACGAACTGGCCGCGCGGCGAGCGCGCCGCAGCGCCTGAGTCTGGCGCGCTCAGAGACCCGGATTACCCGTCTCTGCCGGGGCTGGGATGCGGCCCGCGCGCATCACCCGGTCCAGCAACGCGTCGAAGTCCGCCGCCAGTTCCTGTGCGGACTCGCCCGGCCAGATGTGGAGCGGCTTCGCCGCGCCCTGCGCCTGCTGCAGTGACGTCCGCTCGGGCAGCTGCGGCGAGAGCACGAGCGGTCCGAACATCTCCCGCAGTTCCTTGATGCGGAACTGATGCTCGATCGATTGCGGTCGTACCCGGTTCACGACGATGCCGAGCGGCTGCAGGCGAGGCGACAGACCCCGGCGGATCTCCTCGATCGCCCGCAAGGCCCGGTCGGCGGCCGCGACCGAGAACAGCCCCGGTTCGGTGACGACGATCACACGGTCGCTGGCCGCCCACGCCGTGCGGGTCAGGGCGTTCAGGGACGGGGCGCAGTCCACGAGCACCAGCTCGTAGTCCGCCTCGACCGCGGCGAGCGCCTCTTCGAGCTTCCATACGTCGCGGACGCTCGGATGCGGTCCGTCGAAGTTGATCGCGGATGGGCTGCCGATGAGCACGTCGATCGTGCCGGGGTGCACCTTCGTCCACCCGCTGGGCGTGATGGCCTGTCGAACCACCTTCTCCTTGGGGTTGGCGAGCACGTCGGCGATGTTCAACCGCCCGGCCACCTGGATGTCCATCCCCGTGGAGACGTCGGATTGCGGATCGAGGTCCACCACCAGGGTGCGCACCCCTCGGGCGAAGGCGGCCGACGCGAGACCCAGCGTGACTGTCGTCTTGCCGACCCCGCCCTTGAGCGAACTGACGGAGAGGACGTGCACGGGCGTCTACGTTACCGTCCCCTAGGCTGTGAGCACACCCGGCTGCCCGCCCCGATCGGGCGGGCGGCCTGCTCCGCCGCACGACGAATGCGAGGACGTGTTGTTCCGCAAGATCCTGGTCGCCAATCGTGGTGAGATCGCGATCCGCGCGTTCCGTGCGGCCTACGAGGTCGGCGCGCGCACCGTGGCGGTGTACCCGTGGGAAGACAGGTTCTCCCTGCACCGGCTGAAGGCCGACGAGGCGTACGAGATCGGGCAGCGCGGGCACCCGGTGCGTGCCTACCTCGACGTTTCCGAGATCATCCGCATCGCGCGCGAGAGCGGCGCGGACGCGATCTACCCGGGCTACGGCTTCCTGTCGGAGAATCCGGAGCTCGCGGCCGCGGCCGCCGGTGCCGGGATCGCGTTCATCGGACCGCCGGCGGATGTGCTCGAGATGGCAGGCAACAAGGTCGCCGCGAAGGAACAGGCCGCCCGCGCGGGCGTGCCTGTGCTGCGCTCGAGCCCGGCGTCCGACGACATCGACGAGCTGATCGGGCATGCGGATGCGGTGGGCTTCCCGCTGTTCGCGAAGGCCGTCGCCGGCGGTGGCGGACGAGGGATGCGGCGAGTCGCGAACGCCGCGGAACTGGCGCCGGCACTGGCCGAGGCGATGCGGGAAGCCGCGAGCGCGTTCGGCGATCCGAGAATGTTCCTCGAGCAGGCGGTGCTCCGTCCCCGGCACGTCGAGGTGCAGGTGCTCGCCGACGCCACCGGCAACACGGTGCACCTGTTCGAGCGGGACTGCTCCGTCCAGCGTCGGCACCAGAAGGTGATCGAGATCGCCCCGGCGCCGGCGCTGGACGACGAGGTCCGCGCCGCTCTGCACGGCTACGCCGTCGCCTTCGCGCAGTCCATCGGATACGAGAACGCCGGCACGGTCGAGTTCCTCCTGGAGACCGAGGGACCGAACGCCGGGCAGGTCGTCTTCATCGAAATGAACCCGCGCATCCAGGTCGAGCACACCGTCACCGAAGAGGTCACCGACGTGGACCTGGTTCAGTCGCAGATGCGGATCGCCGCCGGACTCACCCTCGAGGAACTCGGTCTCACCCAGGACCAGGTGCGCCTGCGCGGCGCCGCCCTCCAGTGCCGGATCACCACGGAGGATCCGACCCAGGGGTTCCGACCCGACACCGGCCGGATCACCACCTACCGCTCGCCCGGAGGCGCGGGGGTTCGCCTGGACGGCGGCACCACCGCGGCCGGATCCCAGATCAGCCCGCACTTCGACTCGCTGCTGACCAAGCTGACCTGCCGCGGGCGGGACTTCCCCGCCGCAATCGCCCGGGCCCGGCGGGCCCTCGCCGAATTCCGCATCCGCGGCGTGGCCACGAACATCCCGTTCCTGCAGGCGGTGCTGGAGGATCCGGCATTCCGCGCGGGCGACATCAGCACCTCCTTCATCGACGAACGGCCGGGACTGCTGCGGGGACGGGAGTCGAAGGACCGCGGCTCGAAGATCCTCAACTGGCTCGTGGATGTCACGGTGAACAAGCCTCATGGCGAACGCCCGATCACCACGCATCCCCGAGAGAAGCTGCCCGACCTGGATCTGTCCTCGCCACCGCCGGACGGCTCCCGCCAGCGCCTGCTGACCCTCGGCCCGGAGGGCTTCGCCGCGGATCTGCGCTCGCGCACAGCCCTGGCCGTCACGGAGACGACTTTCCGGGATGCGCACCAGTCGCTGCTGGCGACTCGGGTGCGCACCCGCGACCTGGTTGCGGTGGCGCCGTTCACCGCCCGCATGACTCCGCAACTGCTTTCGGTGGAGGCATGGGGCGGGGCCACCTATGACGTCGCGCTCCGGTTCCTCGGGGAGGATCCGTGGGATCGCCTCGATGCGCTGCGAGAGGCGATGCCGAACATCGCGATCCAGATGCTGTTGCGCGGGCGGAACACTGTCGGCTACACCCCCTATCCGGTCAGGGTCACCGACGCGTTCGTTCAGGAGGCCGCGAGTTCCGGCGTGGACATCTTCCGCATCTTCGACGCCCTGAACGACGTTTCGCAGATGCGGCCGGCGATCGATGCGGTGCGCGCCACCGGCACCGCTGTGGCGGAGGCGGCCCTGTGCTACACCGGCGACCTGCTGGACCCGGGCGAGCGGCTGTACACGCTGGACTACTATCTCCGGCTCGCGGAGCAGATGGTCGAGGCGGGCGCGCACATCCTGGCGATCAAGGACATGGCGGGCCTGCTGCGCCCGACCGCGGGTGCGCGCCTGGTCGCGGCGCTCCGGGACCGGTTCGACCTGCCGGTGCACGTCCACACGCACGACACCGCCGGCGGCCAGCTCGCGACGCTCCTGGCGGTCAGCGCTGCGGGAGCGGATGCGGTGGATGCCGCGGCGGCGCCGATGGCCGGAACCACGAGCCAGCCGTCGCTGTCCGCGCTGGTGGCTGCGCTCGCACACACCGACCGGGACACCGGATTGTCGCTGTCGGCGGTCTCAGATTTGGAGCCCTATTGGGAGGCGGTGCGCCGGGTGTATCGCCCCTTCGAATCCGGCCTTCCTGGCCCCACCGGCCGGGTCTACCGGCACGAGATCCCCGGAGGGCAGCTGTCGAACCTGCGCCAGCAGGCGATCGCGCTGGGAATGGGAGACGACTTCGAACGCATCGAGGACATGTACGCAGCCGCCGACCGGATCCTTGGCCGGATCCCGAAGGTCACCCCCTCCTCCAAGGTGGTGGGTGACCTCGCACTGCACCTCGTGGCCACCCACGCCGACCCGGATGACTTCGCGCGTCACCCCGAGAAGTACGACGTCCCCGACTCCGTCATCGGTTTCATGGCCGGTGATCTCGGCGACCTCCCCGGCGGCTGGCCCGAGCCGTTCCGCACCCGCGTGCTCCAGGGGCGGGCCATAGCGCCGCCGTCCGCGCCCCTCGACGAGGCCGATGCCGCCGCGCTGGCCGCCGGGTCCCGCGAGCGCCGGGACGCGCTGAACCGGCTGCTGTTCCCCGGACCGGACCGCACCTTCCGCGAGATGCGGGACGCGTACGGGGATCTGAGCGCGCTGGAGACCATGGACTACCTCTACGGGATGGTGGCCGGCGCCGAGCACGTCATCCCGATCGACCGGGGGGTCCAGCTTCTGGCGGGTCTCGAGGCGATCGGCGATCCCGACGAGAAGGGGATGCGGACAGCCATGACCACCCTCAATGGTCAGCTCCGCCCCGTCTACGTCCGTGACCGCAGCGTCCGAGTGGCGGTGCAGCAGGCGGAGAAGGCCGACGCCGCCGCACCCGGGCAGGTGGCCGCACCGTTCTCGGGCGTGGTGACCCTCGCCGTATCGGCGGGCGACCGGGTGGAAGCGGGCGCCGCGATCGCATCCATCGAGGCGATGAAGATGGAGGCGGCGATCACCACCCCTATTGCAGGGGTGGTCGAACGCGTGGCGGTGGCGCCGACGGCGGCGGTGGAGGCAGGTGACCTTTTGGTCGTGATCCGGCCCCCCCAGTAGCCTGGTCGGCGGCGCCGAGACAGCGTGGCGCCGTAGGGAGTCCCACCTGATGCCTGACAGACAGGAGCCGGCCCGCGCCGGAGACCAGCCCGGGAACGCGATCCCGGTCGACCCGCGCGCGGTGGACGCCGGGGACATCGACGTGCTGGCCGGCACCGCTCGGATCCCCGTCGCGCTCCCACCGGACCCGGACGAGGACGACCTGGAGGACGAGCCGTCACCGGCGGCGCTCACCGCGGGCGCACCGTCCCAGCGGGAGCCCGACCGACGGGCTGCTCCCAGCACGTCGACGGAGGTCCCGGTGACCGCGGCTGTCACGCTCGCCGCTCGTCGGGCGGAGGAACGTGAAGCGGCGCGCGAAACCTCCGAGATGCTCACGGCCGAGAGCGTCCTCGGAGTCGGCGGTGCGCCGGAGCGGGCCGGTGCTCCGTGGTCACGGGTCGGCGACGTCCTCGGCTTCGGGCGGTGGTCGGCGCGCGCCCGCGCCGACGCCGCGCTGCAGGGTCGCATCCGCGCACGACTGGACGGAGGCCCGCGTTTCGTCGCCACCGTCTCCCGCAAGGGCGGCGTCGGCAAGACGACCGTCACGGCGCTGCTCGGGATGGCATTGGCCGACGCCCGCGACGACCGGGTGATCGCCCTGGACGCGAATCCCGACCGCGGCACCCTCGCCGAGCGGGTAGGCGAGATGACCGCACACACCGTCCGGGACGTCTCGCGCGCCCGCATCCCTGTGCACGGGTTCAGCGAGGTGTCCGCGCTGGTCACCCGAGACGAGACCCGGCTGGACGTGATCGCCTCGGACCCGGACCCGCGGGTGACGGACGCGTTCGGCGACGCGGACTACCGGGAGGTCGCCGCGCTGGCCGCGCACTACTACTCGCTCGTGCTGACCGACACCGGCGCGGGCATCGTGCACTCCGTGATGGACGCCGCGCTTCCCGCCGCGGACGGGTTGCTGGTCGTGTCGGGGCTGAGCCTGGACGAGGCGCGTCTGGCCTCGGAGACGCTGACATGGCTGGAGGAGAACGGCTACCGCGAGCTGGCGCGCAACGCCGTGGTGGTGCTCAACGCTTCTCGACCCGGTGCGCCGTTGGTGGATGTGGCCCGGCTGCGCGAGCATTTCGGCAGTAGGGTGCGCGCCGTGGTGACCGTCCCGTACGACCCGCTGATCGCCGCCGGCGGCGTCATCGATTATCCTCGACTGCGTTCGGCGACGCGGCGGGCGGCACGCGAACTGGCCGCTGTGACCGTCGACGGCTTGCGTGCCGCGCCACCGGCGGCGTGAGGTGAGCGTGCGTCCGATCCGCCTGTTCGGGGATCCGATTCTGACCACGCCGGCTCGGCCCATCGAGCACATCGATGACGGCATCCGGGCGCTCGTGGACGATCTGGTGGACACGGTCAGGGAGCCCGGGCGGGCGGGGGTGGCCGCCCCGCAGATCGGCGTGGGGCTGCGCGCGTTCAGCTACAACGTGGACGAGAGCATCGGGTATGTGCTGAACCCGCGACTGACCGCTCTCGAAGGAACGCCGGAACTCGTGGGCGAGGGATGCCTGTCCGTCCCGGGGCTGTGGCATCCGGTGCTGCGGTACCCGCGCGCTACGGTGACCGGTATCGATCTGGACGGCGCGGAACGGGTCATCGTGGGGGAGGGGGTGCTCGCCCAGGCGCTGCAGCATGAGACCGACCATCTCGATGGGAAGCTGTACCTGCATCGTCTGGACCGGGACCAGCGCCGGATCGCCATGCGCGAGGTTCGGGAGAGCGACTGGTTCTGATCCTCAGCCGGAGCCGCTGGACGCGGCCACTCCCGCCCCGGCGTAGAGGTCGGAGATCGCGTCGGCGAAGTCGTTCAGGATCACGCTCCGTTTGATCGACAGCTTCGGCGTGAGATGACCGCTGGCCTCGGTCCACTCCACCGGCAGGATCGAGAACGCCCGGATCGACTCCGCCCGGGACACGGTCTCGTTCGCGCGGTCGATCGCACGCTGGACCTCGGCGCGCACGGCCGGCTCGGCTGCCGCCTGCTCCAGACTCAGGTCCGCGGGAAGGCCGTTGTTCGTCAGCCACACCGGCAGCATGTCCGGGTCCAGTGTGACCAGCGCGGAGACGAAAGGCATGCGGTCCCCGACGACGACCACCTGACCGACGATCGGATCCGCGCGGATCGCGTCCTCCAGCGGGGCCGGAGCGACGTTCTTGCCGCCCGCGGTGATGATGATCTCCTTCGTGCGACCCGTGATGGTGAGAAACCCGTCCTCATCGATCGATCCGAGGTCGCCGGTCGAGAACCATCCTTCGTGGAACGCGGCGGCAGTCGCATCGGGGTCGCGCCAGTACTCCCGGAAGACGTTGATGCCCCGCACCTGCACCTCGCCCTCAGCGGTGGTGCGCACGGCGACCCCCGGAAGCGGGGTGCCGACAGTGCCGATCTTCGCGTGGTCCGGGCGGTTAACCGTCGCCGGTGCCGTGGTCTCAGTCAGGCCGTACCCTTCCAGGATCGTGACACCCAGGCTGTGGAAGAAGTGCCCCAGGCGCTCGCCCAGCGGCGCTGAGCCCGAGATCGCGTATTCCACGCGGCCGCCCATGATCTCCCGAAGCTTGCGGTACACCAGGCGGTCGAACACAGCGAACCGGATCCGCAGCAGGACCGGGATGCGGGCTCCCTCCTGCCGCAGTCGGGAGTGCTGGATCGCGGTCTCCGCCGCGGCCCGGAAGATGCGGCCACGGCCCTGCGACTCCGCGGTCTGCTCGGCGGAGTTGTACACCTTCTCGAACACTCGCGGCACTGCGAGCAGGAAGGTGGGCCGGAACGACACCAGGGCCGGGACCAATTGGCTGGTGTCGGGTTGGTGGCCCGTCTTCACTCCCGCGTGGATGTAGAGGATGGAGATGTACCGGGCGAAGACGTGGGCGGTGGTGATGAACAGGACCGACGAGGCGTCGGGCCGGTCGACGACCTCGTGAAGGGCCGCGGCGGCGTTGCGGGCCAGCTCGACGAAGTTGCTGTGCGTGAGAACGCACCCCTTCGGTCTGCCGACCGACCCGGAGGTGTAGATGAGAGTGGCGATGTCACCGCCGCGAGCGAGGCGTCGACGCCGCAGCACCTCGTCGTCGGGAACGGCGCGGCCCTGTCCCACGATCGCGTCCAGGTCACCCGCGTGCATCCGCCAGACGTTGCCGAGCGCCGGCAGCTCGGCCCGCACCTCGTCCAGGCGCCGCGAGTGGTCGGGCAGTTCTACCACGCATGCGCCGGCCTGCGAGTCCGACAGGATCCACTGGATCTGCCGGGGCGAACTCGTTTCGTAGATCGGCACCATCACCGCCCCCGCGTAGAACAGCGCGAAATCCACCAGCGTCCAGTCGTAGGTGGTCCGGGCCAGGAAGCCGATCTTGTCTCCGGGCTGCACGCCGGCGGCGATGAATCCCTTCGCCAGCGCGATCACCTGGCCCTCGAACTCGGCGGCGGACACGTCGCGCCATCCGGCGCCGTCGGGAACGGCGAAGAGGGCCTTGTTCGGGGTCTCGGCCACTCGCTCGGCGAGCAGGTCGGCGATGTTCCGCTCGGCGTCGGCCGGTATCAGCGCGGGGACGTCCACTTCGACGGGGCTCATGGCAGCAGCTCCTTCGGTACCGTTGCTCGTCGCGCCGAGTCTACCCGGCTGCCCGACGGCGGAACGGGACGCGCCCCGCCGATAGACTGGCGGGATGCTGCAGAGCCCGGATGCGCTGGACCACTGGCGGACGCTTCCGATCAAACAGCAGCCGGTGTGGGCCGACGCGGAGGCCGCTGCCGCCGTGTCCGCCGAGATCGCGGGACTGCCACCCCTCGTGTTCGCCGGCGAGGTCGACATCCTGCGCGCGCGCCTGGCGGAGGCGGCCGCGGGTCGGGCGTTCCTGTTGCAGGGCGGCGATTGCGCAGAGACCTTCGCGGGTGCCACGGCGGAGCAGATCCGCAACCGCATCAAGACCGTTCTGCAGATGGCGGTGGTGCTCACCTACGGCGCTTCGATGCCGGTGGTCAAGATGGGCCGGATGGCGGGCCAGTTCGCCAAGCCACGCTCCAGCGAGACCGAGATCCGCGGGGACGTCGTGCTGCCTGCCTACCGCGGCGACATCGTCAACGGGTATGACTTCACCGAGAGTTCCCGGCGCGCGGATCCCGCGAGGATGCTGAAGGCCTACCACACCTCCGCTGCCACCTTGAATCTGATCCGCGCGTTCACGCAGGGCGGGTTCGCGGACCTGCGCGAGGTGCACAGCTGGAACCGCGGCTTCGCCGCCAACCCTGCCAATCAGCGCTACGAGCGCCTGGCTACCGAGATCGACCGGGCCATCAAGTTCATGGAGGCCGCGGGTGCCGACTTCGACGAACTGCGCCGCGTGGAGTTCTATACCGGCCACGAGGGTCTCCTGATGGACTATGAGCGGCCGATGACGAGGATCGACTCCCGCACCGGCACGCCGTACAACACGTCGGCGCATTTCCTGTGGGTCGGTGAGCGCACCCGGGACCTCGACGGCGCGCACATCGACTACTTCTCCCGCATCCGCAATCCCATCGGCGTCAAGCTCGGGCCGGCGACGACGCCGGACACCGTGCTCCAGCTGTTGGATCGGCTGGACCCTCACCGTGAGCCGGGCCGACTGACTTTCATCACGCGGATGGGCTCCGGCCGCATCCGGGACACCCTGCCCCCGTTGCTGACAGCGGTGCGGGACGCGGGCGCCACCCCGCTGTGGGTCACGGACCCCATGCACGGCAACGGCATCACCACTCCCACCGGCTACAAGACGCGTCGATTCGACGACGTCGTCGACGAGGTGCGGGGGTTCTTCGAAGCGCACCGGGCCGCGGGGACCTTCCCGGGCGGCATCCACGTGGAACTGACCGGCGATGATGTCACTGAATGCCTCGGCGGCTCCGAGATGATCGACGAGCAGACGCTCACGACCCGATACGAGTCGCTGTGCGACCCGCGACTGAACCACATGCAGTCGCTCGAACTGGCGTTCCTGGTGGCGGAGGAACTCGAGCAGCTCTGAGGTCCTTCCTCAGAGGGCGGCCGCGATGCGCAGGCTCACCTCCGTGCCCTTCGGCTGCTGCGAGTCCGCCTTGGGATTCTGGGACTCGACCGTGGTGAACGGATCGGGGAAGCCATCCCACCGCACGTCATACGAGACCGCGAACCCTGCCTGGGAAAGCGCTGACTTGGCCTGATCTCGAGACATGCCGACCACATTCGGCACTGGGAACAGCGGCGGTCCCTTCGAAATGATGAGTGTGACAGTGTCACCCGGTCGCCAGGGGCCACCGTCACTGCGCGCGGCGATGCCGGTGACCTTCCCCTCGGCAACCGTGTCGCTGAAGGCCTCCTGGTAGTCGTCGGCCACCAGGAGACCGACCCGTTCCAGGGTGCTGGTGGCCTGACCCACGCTCATTCCGGCGACATCCGGGACCGGTCCGCGGGAGGCGGTGGGCTGTGCGGCGTCGCCCTCATGAACCGTGCAGCCGCCGGTGCAGTCGACGGGACTGTCGGACCCGCGCGGGGTGACCAGCACCCCCACAACCATGTCCGCAGCGGCATCCCCGAAGACGTACTCCGCGTCGGCGACGCTGAGGCCCGCCTGCTGCAGGGCCGACACCACCTCCGGCAGGGGCCTTCCCCCCAGGGCCGGAAGATCATGCGGTTGCGGTCCCAGCGACGTCACCACCAGGACCTGCGACTCCTTCTCGACCCGCGTGCCGGCGGTCGGGTCCGAGCGGATCACCACCCCGGAGGGCACGGCCAAGCTGTATTCGTCGACGCGCGAAGCGGTCAGGCTCTGGGCGGCCAGCGTCGCCTCCGCCTGGTCGAACGACGTACCCGTGACGTCCGGCACGGCGATGAGGGAGCCCGGACCCGACCCGAACCACCATCCGCCCGCGCCCGCCAGCACAGCCGCGATCACGGCGAACGCGATCAGCCACCCCCCGCGAGCCGCGCGCCTGCGCGCGCGCGCCCGCAACCTTCCCGCGTTGTCCAGTTCCGGGATGGCCGCGGTCGCCGTCGCGATATCGGGCGCGTACGCGCGGGTCGGAGCGTCCGCGTCGGGCGTCGCGTCGATCGCCGCGGCGGCGGCGAGGGTGCGGGCGACCTCGGGGGCGATGCCGAGGCGCTGCTCGATCTCGCGCAGCCGGGCGAGCATCTCGTCGGCATCTGCGGGCCGGGCCGCCGGGTCCCGCTCGGTGGCCCACAGCACGAGCTCGTCCAGCGCCTCGGGGGTTCCT
Organism: uncultured Actinomycetota bacterium; assembly: GCA_963696115.1. Lineage (GTDB taxonomy): Bacteria > Actinomycetota > Actinomycetes > Actinomycetales > Microbacteriaceae > Microbacterium. The sequence continues at coordinate 43,922 of CAVOIT010000019.1, forward strand.
GGCGCCCGCACGCTCGGACGCGGAACTGTGTCGGTCGCGTGCTGGTAGGCGATCTGCATCGGCTGCTCACCCTTGTAGGGCTGCTCGCCGGTCAGCATCTCGTAGAGCATGATTCCGAGGGAGTAGATGTCGCTGCGCGCGTCCGCGGTTCCGCGGGTGACCAGTTCCGGTGCGAGGTAGGCGATGGTGCCCAGCAGCATCTGCCCGCTTGCCGTGTTCGCGGTTGTGGCGCGAGCCAGGCCGAAGTCGCCGATCTTGATCCGGCCATCCTCGGCGAGCAGGACGTTCTCCGGCTTCACGTCCCGGTGCACGATCCCCGCCCGGTGCGCGGCGGCCAGGCCGGACAGGACGGCATCCATGATGGTGATGGTCTGACGCACGCTCAACCGCTTCTGGTCCCGCACCAGCTCGCGCAGGGTGATGCCCGGCAGATACTCCATGACCAGGTACGCCATGTCGTCGTCCTGACCCTGATCGAACACGTTGACCACGTGCGGGTCGGCCAGCCGGGCAGCGGCGCGCGCCTCCTGGATGAACCTGCCCTGAAAGACGCTGTCGTCGCTGAGGTGGCTGTGCATCACCTTGAGTGCCACCCGCCGTTCCAGGCGCAGGTCGGTCGCCACGTACACCGTGGCCATGCCGCCGCGGGCGATCCGCGCCCGGACGCGGTAGCGCCCATCGACCAGTCGGCCGATCAGCGGATCCGCGCGCTGGCCCGTGCTCACGGTCCGAGTCTACGAAAGCGCCCTTCGCCGCCGCCGGAGCGGCTCACCGCGGCGTCCGGGTGGATGAGATAGTGGGCAGCGTGAGCGAACCGACCCCCGACTTCGTCGCGACCGACTGGCTGACCGTCGAGGAGGTGGCCCGGCGGCTGTCCGTGTCGCCCGGGCGCGTGCGCCGACTGGTCGACGAGGGCTACCTGGTCGGCTCGCGACGTGGCGGCCCGTTCGCTGTGCCCAGCGTGTTCCTGGTCGAGGATCAGGTGCTGGGATCCCTCCGCGGGACCCTGTTCGTCCTGCGCGACGGGGGCTTCAGCGACGACGAGGCGATCGACTGGCTGCTCACCTCCGAAGAGACCCTGGCCGCGGCTCCCGTGGAGGCCCTGCGGCGGGGACGCAAGAGCGAAGTCCGGCGGCTCGCGAAGATCCTCGCCTGATCAGGCCTGTCGGCTGATCGCGGCCTGAGCCAGATCACGGAGTTCCGCGACCGCCGGAGCCGCCAGCGGCGCCCCCTCCAGCGCGTGCTCGGCTCGGGTCGCGTAATCGGCGATCACCTGCTCCACGCGTTCGCGGGCACCGGATTCGATGATCAGCCGCTGCAGGTGCCGCACCCCCGCGTCGTCCAGTCCTCGATCTCCGATCATGCTGTCCGCTTCCCGCCAGACGTCGGCGGGAAGCGCTTCCTGCGCGTAGGCCACGAGCAGGGTCTGCTTGCCTTCGCGCAAGTCGTCGCCGGCGGGCTTGCCCGTCACCTGCGCGTCGCCGAATACCCCGAGCAGGTCGTCGCGGAGCTGGAACGCCATGCCCAGGGGATGCCCGAACCGTCGCAGCGCGTCGATCTGGCCCCGATGGGCACCGCCCAGGGCGGCCCCGATCACCAGGGGCTGCTCGATGCTGTACCGCGCTGACTTCAGGCTCGCCACCTGGAGTGCGGCGTCTGCGCCGTCGGATGCTGCGAAGGAGCGGGCCTCGCCGGCGATGTCGAGGAACTGGCCGACGGTCACTTCGCGGCGCATCGCCGCATACTCGCCGCGGGCCACCGCGCTGCGTGACGGATGCGCGAGAGCCAGCGCCTCCTCCAGAAGGTCATCGCTCCAGGCGACCAGGAGATCTCCGATCAGCACGGCAGCCGACCGGCCGAAGGCCGCGGCGTCGCCGCGCCACCGACCGGATCGGTGCCGGTGCTCCCAGGCGCGATGGGTGGCGGGACGACCGCGGCGCACGTCCGAGTTGTCGATGAGGTCGTCGTGGACCAGTGCGGCGGCGTGGAAGATCTCCAGGGCCGCGGCGGCGCCGATGACCGCGGCATCCGCGTCATTCTCATCGCCCGGGGCCCCGGCTGCCTGCCGGCCGGCGAGGCAGAAGCGGGCGCGCAGGCGCTTGCCGCCGGCGACCGCACCGGCCGCGTCCCAGGCGAGCACGGTCGCGCTCTCGCCCCACGAGGCGGCCTCGTCCGTCCGGTCCCGCAGGAAGGCATCCAGTCGCTGGGAAACCGCCGGAATCGGCTCGGCAGCAGGCGGCACGGCCCTAGCCTAGTGATCGAGCGCATGCGTATGATTTGCGTGTCACCGCGACCCGAGGGGGATCCATGCCACTCTCCGAGCAAGAGCAACGTCTGCTGGAGGAGATGGAGCGCCATCTCATGACCAACGACGCCGATGTCGTATCCACGTCCGGGGGCCGGCGCAGTGTCAACTACCGCAACGTCGTATACGGCGCCATCCTTGTCCTGGCCGGACTGGCAGGTCTCATCGTCGCGTTGTCGACCCAGCTGATCGTGGTGGGGGTGATCGGTTTCGCCGCGATGGTGGGCGGCGTCGTCCTCGCGATCACGCCGCTGCGTGAGAGCGCATCGGACGCGCCCTCGGCGCAGCGCCGGCGCCCCGCCCCGTCCGCGCCGACGTTCATGGACCGGATGAACGCGCGCTGGGACCGCAGGCAGGAAGGCCGCTAGCAGCGGAACCGCATTCGAAGCGCCGACCCCGTTAGGGGCCGGCGCTTCGTCGTCGTGCGCCGGATGGTCCCCGCGAAGTGTAGGGAAGTGGAGGAATGTGGAGTAAAGTGGGGGTATCAGGTCTGAGGGGCGGTGGATCGCGCGATGCTTCTCGGTACCCACACGCCCAAGCTCGACGACAAGGGCCGCGTGATCCTGCCCGCCAGGTTTCGGGACGATCTCGGCGGGGGCGTCGTGATCACACGCGGGCAGGAGCGATGCCTCTACGTGTTCAGCCAGACGGAGTTCGAGCGCGTCCACGAGCGGGTGCGCGAGGCCCCGCTGACGAACAAGCAGGCGCGCGACTTCCTCCGAATGTTCCTCTCCGGAGCCAGCGCGGAGCAGCCCGATGCGCAGAACCGGATCACGATCCCGCCCGTTCTGCGCGCCTACGCGGGCCTGGGTCGGGATCTCGTGGTGACGGGCGTGGGCGCGCACGCGGAAGTGTGGGACGCCCAGGCCTGGCAGGACTACTCGGACGCCAACGAGTCCGTGTACTCGGAGCTCGAGCAGGAGGTGATCCCGGGACTGTTCTGAGCCCGCGGCCGCGACCCCTCGCCGCTGGCGCCCTGACGCACTTCCCCGGCGCCAGGTCGGCAGCGGAGGGGGATCGGGGCCGGGGGATGATCCGGAAACCATGGACGATCGCCGCATCCACACTCCCGTCCTGCTGGAGCGCTGCCACGAGCTACTCGCTCCGGCGGTGTCGCACGAGGGCGCTGTGCTTGTGGACGCCACGGTCGGCATGGGGGGTCACGCCGAGGCGTTCCTGCGCCGGTACCCGTCGTTGCGGGTGGTTGGCATCGACCGCGACCTGGACGCCCTCGACATCGCGCGTCGCCGCCTGAGTGCATATGCCGACCGCCTCGTGCTCGTTCACGCCGTGTACGACGCAATCGCCGACGTGTGCGCGGCGGCGGGGTTCCCGCAGGTGAACGCCATTCTGTTCGATCTCGGGGTCTCGTCGTTGCAACTGGACGCTGACGAACGCGGATTCTCCTACTCTCGCGACGCGCCCCTGGACATGCGCATGGATGCGTCCGAGCCGATCACGGCCGCCCGAATCCTGCGGGACTACGACGAGGCCCGCCTGCGCGGGATCTTCGAACGCTATGGGGAGGAGAAACTCGCCGGCCGGTACGCGCGTGCCATCGTGGCGCGGCGCGTCGAGGAGCCCATCGAACGGTCCGGGGATCTCGTCCGCGTGCTCGAGGACGCCACCCCGGCGGCGGCCCGGCGCACCGGCCACATCGCGAAGCGGGTGTTTCAGGCGTTGCGGATCGAGGTGAACCAGGAGCTGCGCGCGCTGGAACACGCCATCCCGGCGGCGATGGCGATGCTTCCGATCGGCGGGCGCATCCTCGTCCTCAGCTACCACTCGCTCGAGGATCGGATCGTCAAGCGAGCCTTCTCCGCCGCATCCGTCGGCACGGCGCCGGCGGGCCTGCCGGTCGAACCGGAGGAGCACGCACCCCGGTTCCGCCTGCTCGTCCGCGGCGCGGAGCAGGCCTCGGCGGCCGAGCGCAGCGCCAATCCGCGCGCTGCGTCCGTGCGCCTGCGCGCCGCCGAACGCGTGCGAGCCGCCGCATGAGCGCGATTCCCGTCCTGCCCGATCGGGTGCCGACGCCGGTTCCGCAGCGGCCTCCGGTGCGGACGGTTCCCGCGCCGCGCCGACGCCCGCGGCTCGCGTACGGGCTGCTCGCCGTCGCCGGTGCCCTCGCGATCGGCACCGCTCAGATGCTCTTTTCCGTGCTGTCCACGCAGAGCTCTTTCGAGTTGTCCGCCCTGACCCAGCGTCAGAAGGAGGTGACCTGGCAGAAGCAGATTCTCGATGACCGCATCGCGGGCCTGAGCTCGCCGCAGTACCTCGCCGCGAATGCCGCCGCGCTCGGCATGGTGATCAACGAGTCCCCCAGCTACCTCCGCCTCAGCGACGGCGCCGTCCTGGGGCCCCAGCAGCCGTCGGCAGCGACATCGTCGGTCGACGCTCTGGCGCGCGGATCGGTCGACAACGCCCTCATCACCGACACCCCGCTCGTCACCGAGCCGCAGGCGACCATCGACGGGCCGCCGCCCGCGCCGGTCCCATCCGCCGATCCGGCGACACCCCCGCCGCTGTCTGCGGGTCTGCCGACGCCCGCAACACACTGAGACGATGACCGCCCACAGCACCCGCAGCCCGCGTCGCCGCACGGTGGTGGCGCTGGGAGTCGTGCTGATCGTGATCATCGCCTTCGTCGTGCGCCTGGTCGATATCCAGGTCGTCAACGCTCGCGAGCACGTCGATGACTCGTTGTCTCTGGGCATCGGCGCCGCCACGACCCTGTACGGGACTCGGGGCGCGATCGTCGACCGCAACGGGCAGGCACTCGCCGGCAGTGTGCTGCGGTACGACGCGGAGCTCGACCCGGCCAACGTCGGTCCGTTCCTCCGGGTCGACGCAGACGGCGAGGAGACGTCTGTCGAGTGGCCGACGGCGGCCGCGCAGATCGCGGCCATCACCGGACAGACCCCGGCAGACGTCGAACGGATCGTCCCCGACGCGCTCGCGGCTGATCCCGGTGCCCGCTATGCGCCGCTCGCGACGGCTCTGTCCACCGAGCAGTATCGAGCCCTTGCGGACCTGCAACTGCCCTACCTGCACATGACCTCCCACCCTGCGCGGACCTACCCGGACGGGGCGGTCGCCGGCAACCTCGTCGGTTTCGTCGGATCGGACGGGGCTCCTCTGGAGGGTCTGGAGGCCGCCGCAAACACCTGCCTGGAGGCGAAGCCCGGCAGCCGCACCTACGAGCGGGGGAAGGACGGCGTGGTCATACCAGGCACGGAACGGGAAACGCCGGCGGTGGACGGCGGGACTCTGCAGCTCACCATCGATCGCGACCTGCAGTGGTACCTGCAGCAGCTCATCGCCGAGCAGGCGCAGAATCAGGGGGCGCTGCACGGGCAGATCATGGTGGTGGAGGTCGGCACCGGGAAGATCCGCGCGGCGGCGGAGTATCCGACCGTCGATCCGAACAACGTGGCCGCATCCGCCCCCGAGGATCGCAGCAGCCGGATCTTCCGCAGCACCTTCGAGCCGGGGTCGACGTTCAAAGGACTCACCGCGGCTGCGGTCGTGGACGCCGGAGCGGCGACGCCCACCTCCACGGTGGTCGCCCCCGGGCGGGAGGTGTTCGGAAACGGCGCCCGGGTGTCGGATTCGGTCGGTCACGGTCCGATCCCATACACGCTCAACGGCGTGCTCGTGAACTCCTCCAACGTCGGCATCTCGAAGTTCGCTGAGATGATCTCGCCGCAGACTCGATACGACTATCTGCAGAGGTTCGGGATCGGCAGCCCGACGGCGGTCGGCTTCCCCGGCGAGGAGTCGGGTACGCTCCGTCCGCCGGAGGAGTGGGACAACCAGACGTTTTACAACACCGCGTTCGGACAAGGCGTGGCGATCACGCTGGCCCAGCTGGTGGGCGCCTATCAGGCCATCGCGAACGATGGTGTGAAGGTGCCGCTCTCCCTGGTCGAGTCCTGCACTCGAGCGGATGGGACGGTGGAGGCGGCCGCTCCGCCGCCCGCCGACCGCGTGATCTCGGCCGAGTCGGCGATTCAGGTGCAGACCATGCTCGAGAACGTCCTCGTCCAGGGCGGGCTCGCATCTGATGTCGGCATTGCCGGCTACCGCCTGGCGGGCAAGACCGGCACCGGCGAGGTCGCCGAGAACGGGACCTATAAGAGCGGCGTCTACTTCACGACGCTCATCGGCTTCGCTCCTGCCGACGACCCGCAGTACGTGGTCGCGGTCACCCTCGACCAGCCCACTGCGGTAAGGTCGTCTGCGGCCAACGCGCCGGGGTTCCAGAAGGCGATGACGCAGGTACTGAAGGCGTTCCGCGTGATGCCGTCCGACTCCGCTCCCGCCCTGCTGCCGCTGACCGGCTGACACTCCATGATCCCTCTCTCGTTCACCGACATAGCTCGCGCGGTCGGCGGCCGGCTCGTGCGCGTCGACGACAGCGCCGCGGAGCGCGTCGCAGCTGGAGCAGTGGACACGGATTCGCGCCAGATCGCTCCCGGCGACATCTTCGTCGCCAAACCCGGCGCTGTCACCGACGGTCACCGCTTCGTCGCGCAAGCCGCCGCCGCCGGCGCCGTGCTGGCCATCGTGGAGCATCCCGTCGAGACCCGCATCGACCAGATCGTCGTCCCCGACGCCGTGACGGCCTTGGCCGACCTCGCTCGCGAGGTGGTGGCGGGTGCCCGCCGCTCGGGCGGCATCCAGGTGATCGGGATCACCGGATCGAACGGCAAGACGACCACGAAGAACATGCTCGCGACGATCCTGTCGACAGTGGCGGAGACCGTGGCCCCCCGCGGCTCCTACAACAACGAGGTGGGAGCGCCGCTGACGATGCTCCGCGTCGGTCCGGCCACGCGATACCTGGTCAGCGAGTTCGGCGCCAGCGGACCGGGCGAGATCGCGCGCCTGGCGAGCCTGGCCGAGCCGGACATCGGCATCGTCCTCATGGTCGGGATGGCGCACGCGGGCGGGTTCGGTGGCATCGAGGAGACCTTCCGGGCGAAGTCGGAGCTGGTCCAGGCGTTGCGTCCGGGGGGGCTCGCAGTCCTGAACGCGGACGACGAGCGCGTGCGACGGATGGCAGCCATCGCCCGCGAACGAGATGCTGGGTTGCGGTGGTTCGGACTTGCCCCCGACGCCGAGGTGCGCGCCGAGAACATCGCCGTCACCGCATCGGGTACGCGATTCCGCATCCACGTCGACGGACGATCTGCCGACGTGGCGCTGCGCGTGCTCGGGGCGCACCACGTCATGAACGCGTTGGCGGCCGTGGCCGCCGCCACCGCGCTGGGCGTGGACCTGGACACGTGCGTGCAAGCACTGGAGGGGATGCGGATCGCCGAGCGGTGGCGGATGGAGCCGCTGGGATCCGATCGAGTGCGCATCATCAATGACGCCTACAACGCCAGCCCCGACTCCATGGCGGCAGCGTTGAGAACGCTCGCGCAGATCACCGGGCCGAACGAGCGCGCAGTCGCGGTGCTGGGTGCGATGAGCGAACTGGGGGAGTACGCCGGCGCCGAGCACGACCGCGTGGGCGAGCTCGCGGTGCGCCTGCGGATCCCTCGGATCGTCGTCGTCGGGGAGCAGGCGCGACGGATGTACCTGGCCGCGGTCGCGGAGGGCTCCTGGGACGGCGAGGCAGTGTTCATCGCCGACGCCGACGCGGCCTACCAGTACTTGATGACCGAACTGCGCGATGGTGATCGCGTGCTCGTGAAGTCCTCGAACGCGGCGGGGCTGCGGCACCTGGGAGACCGTCTGGGAGAATCCTTCTCGTGAGATCGCTCCTGACCGCAGCGGCGATCTCGCTGGCCTTCACCCTCTTCCTCACCCCGGTGTTCCTCCGGCTGTTCCGCCGGTGGGGGTGGGGCCAGGTGATCCGCACCCCCGAGAACGAGCACAACCCCAGTCACGGCGCCAAGCGGGGAACCCCGACGATGGGCGGCGTGATCTTCATCGCGGGCTCGGTGGTCGGGTACTTCATCGGCACGTACGCCGGCGGCAACCCACCGACGCTGTCGGGACTGCTCGTGATCGGAATGATGATCGGCTTCGGCGCGGTCGGGTTCATCGACGACTTCATGAAGGTCCGCCGCCAGAACAGCCTCGGGTTGAGCGGATGGCGCAAGATCGGCGGCCAGCTGGTCGTGGTGGTGGCCTTCGGCGTGGCGGCGCTGAGCATCCCGAATGCCGACGGTCAGACGGCGGCCAGCGCCTACATCTCTCTGTTCCGCGACATCCCAGCACTGTCCTTCATGGCGTTTGGCGCGGTCGCCGGTTGGATCCTCTATCTGGCGTGGATCTCCTTCCTTGGGGTCGCGGCATCCAACTCCGTCAACGTGGCGGACGGGCTGGACGGCCTAGCCGCCGGGTCGGCGGTGCTGGTCACCAGCGCGTACGCCGTGATCGCGTTCTGGCAGTTCAAGCAGCCCTGCGACCTCCAGGCCTTGGAGACCGGGATGGGCGCGGCCTGCTACCCGATCCGCGACCCGTTCGACCTCGCGATCGTCGCGGCATCCTTCATCGGCGCGCTCGTCGGCTTCCTGTGGTGGAACGCGCCTACCGCGCAGGTGTTCATGGGGGACGTCGGATCGATGGCGATCGGCGGGGTGATCGCCGCGATGGCGATCCTGACCCGCACCGAACTGCTGCTTGCCCTGATCGCGGGAGTGTACGTGATCGCCTCCGGGTCGGTCATCCTGCAGCGGGTGTACTTCAAGCTCACGCGCGGCAGGCGCCTGTTTCTTATGAGTCCGCTCCACCATCACCTCGAGATGCGCGGCTGGCCCGAGATCACCATCGTCGTGCGGATGTGGATCATCGCGGGACTGTGCGCGCTGGGCGGGGTGGGCCTGTTCTACGTCGAATGGCTCGTGCAGTCGTGACCCGCCCGGACTCACTGACCAGCTGGCACGCTGACTGGGCGGGACTGCGGGTGCTGGTGCTGGGACTGTCGATGACCGGCTTCGCCGTCGCCGACACCCTCGCCGAGCTCGGCGCGGACGTGCTGGTGACCGCTGAGGACGCGGACCCGGATTACCGCAGACTCGTGCCCGCGCTCGGGGCCGCGCTCCTGATCGGTCCACCGGACGTCGCGGCGGCCGCCGCGCATCACCCCGACCTCGTGGTCGCGTCCCCCGGGTTCGCGCCCGCTCACCCCCTCATCCGATGGGCACGTCAGCAGGGGATACCGGTGTGGGGAGACCTGGAGCTCGCGTGGCGGGTGCGGGACAAGATCCCCGGGCCGGACGGACGCCCCGCGCCGTGGATGCTCGTGACGGGAACCAACGGGAAGACCACCACCACGCGGCTTGCCGCGGCCATGATGCAGGAGTCGGGGCTGCGGGCGGTGCCGTGCGGGAACATCGGAGTGCCCGTGCTCGACGCGATCCGGGACCCTGCGGGCGCCGACGTGCTGGTGGTGGAGGTCTCCAGCCACCAGTTGTGGTACCTGTCGCTGCAGACCGGTACCGAACCGGTGTCGCCGTATGCCAGCGTCTGCCTGAACCTCGCACCCGACCACCTGACCTGGCACGGCACGTTCGAGGCCTACCGGGCCGCGAAGGCGCAGGTCTACCAGAACACGACGGTGGCCTGTGTCTACAACACGTCGGATGAGGCGACCCTGCGGATGGTGGAGGATGCCGACGTCGTGGAGGGTGCTCGCGCAATCGGGTTTGGCCTGGGGGTGCCAGGTCCGAGCGAGCTGGGCCTGGTCGACGGAATCCTGGTGGACCGGGCCTTCCTGACCGAGCGCGCCACGTCTGCGCTGGAACTGGCCACGATCGACGACCTCGCCTCCGCCGGCCTGGCAGCGCCGCACCTGGTGATGGACGTCCTGGCCGCGGCCGCCCTGGCGCGCAGTGTCGGCGCGCCCCCGGTCCGGATCCGCGACGCCCTCCGCCGCTTCCGGCTTGACCCGCACCGCATCCAGACCGTCGCGGTCACCGGCTCGGTCACCTGGGTCGACGATTCGAAGGCGACCAATCCGCACGCCGCCGCCTCGTCGCTGCGTGCGTACCCCGGCGCGATCTGGATCGTCGGTGGTCAGCTGAAGGGCGTGGACGTGTCCGAACTGATCGCGGGTCCGGGCTCTGGTGTCAAGGCGGCGATCGTCATCGGCGCGGACCGGTCGGAGGTGGTCGCGGCGTTCGCGCGACACGCGCCCGCGGTGCCGCTGTTCGAGGTCGTGGCCGCTGAGACTGAAGACGTCATGGCACGGGTCGTCGAACTGGCGGCGCAGCTCGCTGCCGAGGGGGACGTCGTGCTACTCGCCCCCGCGGCAGCGTCCTTCGACCAGTTCTCCTCCTACGCCGACCGCGGCCGGCGCTATGCCGACGCCGTGCACAAGCGGTTCGGAAGGGATGCCGGTGGCGGACACGACGCGGACGCGCCAGGAGACGCATCCGCCTGACGCGCGGGGACTGGCCGCGCGCGTGTCGCTGGGCCGGGTGTTCTCACCCGTTCCTGCGGAGTTCCTGCTCATCGCATCCGCAGCGCTGCTCCTGACCGGTTTCGGCCTCGTGATGATCCTGTCGGCCACCTCCGCCACCGCCGAGGATTCCGGCGCCGGCCCCTACGACGCGGTCATCAAGCAGGCGACGTTCGCGGCCGTCGGAATCCCGCTGATGCTGCTGGCCTCCCGGATGCCGGTGGCGTTCTGGAAACGCGCGGCGTGGCCGGCGCTGATCGTTGCCGTCCTGTTCCAGCTGCTCGTCTTCACGCCGCTGGGCGTGTCCGCCGGCGGGAACCGGAACTGGGTCCAGCTGGCCGGCGTGCAGGCGCAGCCGTCGGAGTTCCTCAAGCTCGGTCTTGCGCTTTGGCTCGGGATGGTGCTCTTCCGCAAACGGACCCTGCTCGGAGACTGGCGACACGTGTTCATCCCGGTCGTGCCCGTCGTCGTCGCGGTGATCGCGACGGTGATGGCGGGGCACGATCTGGGAACCGTGATCATCCTCGCGATGATCGCGCTGGGTGCGCTGTTCTTCTCGGGGATGAAGCTCCGCATCTTCATCATCCCCGCACTGGCGGCCGCCGCATCCGTGGCCGTTTTGGCGGTGACAAGCCCCGACCGGATGCGCAGGTACTTCAGCTTCCTCAATGAGGACTGCCTCGCGGACTACTACGACAACTGCTACCAGCCGCTGCACGGCATCTGGGGCCTAGCCGGCGGCGGCGTGTTCGGAGTGGGCCTGGGCAACTCCAAGGAGAAGTACAGCTGGCTGCCGGCTGCCGCCAACGATTACATCTTCGCGATTCTCGGCGAGGAACTGGGCCTGATCGGATGCGTGGTCGTGCTGCTGCTGTTCGCGGTGTTCGCCGTAGGAGCCTTTCGCATCATCCGGGCCACCGACGACATGTTCATCCGGATCACCGCCGGGGCCATCACGGTCTGGATCATCGGCCAGGCGTTGCTGAACATCGGTGTGGTGCTGCGGCTTCTGCCTGTGTTCGGCGTGCCCCTGCCGTTCCTTTCCCAGGGCGGGACCTCCCTGGTCTCGGTGCTGATCGCGTGCGGCGTCCTGCTCTCCTTCGCTCGCACACTCCGATCCGCCCCGCCGCCTGAGCCGGCGATGGTACGCCGTTAGGGTCGATAGGTGACGTCGTACGTGCTGGCAGGCGGTGGCACCGCGGGGCACGTGAACCCCCTGCTGGCGGTGGCCGACGGCCTGACCGCCCGCGACGAGGACGCGCGGGTGGCTGTCCTGGGAACGCGCGAGGGGCTCGAGGCTCGCCTGGTGCCGGCGCGCGGCTACGACCTGCTGACGATACCGAAAGTGCCGTTCCCGCGCCGGTTCGATGTGGACGCGCTGAGGTTCCCGGCCCGCTTTGCGCGCGCTGTCACCCGGACCCGGACGCATCTGCGCGAGCGCGCCGCGGACGTGGTGATCGGCTTCGGAGGGTACGCTGCGGCACCGGCGTATGTGGCGGCGCGCCGGGAACGCATCCCCGTCGTCGTGCACGAGGCCAACGCCCGGCCGGGTCTGGCCAACATCCTCGGCTCCTGGTCAGCGGTTGCCACTGGGGTCGCGTTCCCGGGCACCCGGCTGCGGGGTGCCCGACTGGTGGGAATGCCGTTGCGGCGGGAGATCGCCGCCCTCGACACCGACCGGGCGCGACCGGCCGCGGCCGAGCACTACGGTCTGGACCCGCAGCGACCGACCCTGCTGGTGTTCGGCGGCTCGCTGGGTGCCGCTCGGCTGAACGATGCGCTGGCGCCCGTCGCGGCCGATCTCGTCGCCGCAGGCTACCAGGTTGTCCATCTGACGGGCGAGCGCTGGCACGGGGCGGAGATCCCGGTCCCTGGGTACGTGCGACGCTCCTACGAGCAGCGGATGGATCTCGCGTACGCGATCGCCGACCTGATCGTCTCGCGAGCGGGCGCGGCGACCGTCAGCGAGATCAGCGCCCTGGGGATCCCCGCCGTATACGTCCCGTACGCCGTCGGGAACGGGGAGCAGGCGCGGAACGCCGCCGGTGCGGTGGCAGCCGGCGCGGCCCTGCTCGTGCCCGACGCGGACCTGACCGCGCAACGATTGCTGACGGAGACGGTCGCGCTGCTGCATGATCCGGGCGGGCTGGAGCGGATGCGCACCGCGGCCGCTGCCGTCGCCCGCCGCGACGGGACCGACAGACTGCTGGCCCTCGTGGACGCGGCGGTCGGGTCCGCCGACTGACCACGCGAGGGCGATGCGCGACCGCGCGGGCGCGCCGGACGAGCGTTCCATGGTGCCGACCTAGACTGATCCGGTCATGATCCGACCCGACCTGACTCTCCCCATCCCCGACCGCATCACCGCCGCGCACTTCATCGGCATCGGCGGCTCCGGCATGTCGGGCCTTGCCCGGATGTTCCTGGATCGCGGCATCCGGGTCACAGGCTCCGATCGGTCCGACTCGACGGCGCTGCGCGACCTTGAGCGCGCCGGAGCCGTGGTGCACGTGGGTCATGACGCATCGCACCTGGGCGGCGAGGTGGACGCCGTCGTGCACACGGGCGCCATCTGGCCCGACAATCCGGAGTACCGGGAGGGCCTGCGCCGCGGCATCCCCGTGATCCACCGGTCGCAGGCGCTGAAGTGGCTGATCGGTTCCCGGCCGCTGCTGGCGGTGGCCGGCGCGCACGGCAAGACCACCACCACGGGCATGATCGTCACCGCGCTGCAGGCTCTCGGCACCGATCCAAGCTTCGTCAGCGGCGGCGTGATCGCGGCACGCGGGGTCTCCAGCGGCACCGGATCGGACGCGATGGTCGTGATCGAGGCCGATGAGTCCGACGGCACCTTCCTGATCTACGACACCTCCATCGCCCTGATCACCAACGTCGACCCGGATCACTTGGATCATTGGGGTAGCGCGGACGCCTTCTTCGACGGCTTCGTGCAGTTCGCGGGTGCCGCCCGCGACGCGGTCGTGATCTCGGCCGATGACCCCGGTGCCCTGCGTGTGCGGCAACGGATCGACCAGCCACGGCTGATCACCTTCGGGCGCGCCGCGGACGCCGACGTCCGCGTGACCGATATCGACACCAGCGGACCGGTGGCTTTCACACTGGAGCACTCCGGTCGCCGCCGAGCCGTGCGTCTGGGGGTTCCCGGGGCACACAACGCGGTGAACGCAGCCGGCGCGGTGGCGGCTCTGATCGCCCTCGGGCGATCCTTCGAGGGCGCCGCCGATGCGGTGGCCGGGTTCGCGGGCACCGTGCGCAGATTCGAATTCCACGGCATGGAACGCGGGGTCAGCGTTTACGACGACTATGCCCATCACCCCACGGAGGTCGCCGCGGCACTGAGTGCTGCCCGCACAGTAGTCGGCGCCGGCCGCCTGATCGCCATCCACCAGCCGCACACGTATTCCCGCACGCGGGCTATGTCGGATCGCTTCGCGCAGGTGCTGGAGGAGTACGCCGACCAGACGATCGTCCTCGACGTCTATGGCGCGCGCGAGGACCCGGTGCCGGGCGTGACGGGAGCGCTCGTGCGCGATGCGTTCCAGGACCGCACCCGGGTGCGGTTCATCCCCGACTGGTCGGCCGCTGCCGCTCATGCCGCCGCGATCGCGCGTCCCGGCGACTTCATCATCACCTTGGGTTGTGGCGACGTGTACCGCATCATTCCGGGCCTCCTCGCCGCGCTGGCGGCCACGGGCCCGTCGGCGGGGGACGGCTAGCCCATGCGTCGCCCGGCGCCCCTGCCGGCAGCAACCGCATCCGGGGGCCCCGACTACGGGCGTCCGGCGCCACCCGAACCGGACGATGCGCGCCCGCTCCCGCCGCTCCCGAGCCCGTCGACGCCCGCGCCCGCACCGCTCCCCAACCCGGCAGGGCCGTCAGACGACGAACCGGATTCCCGTGCGGTGCGCCGAGCCGCGCGGGCTCGGCGTCGGGTGCTCCGCGCGGAGGTTCGGCGGTTCACCGGGGCACGCCGCCGCCGGCGGCTGATCACCGTGGTCGTGGCCGTCGCGTTCGTCGCCGTCGCGGGTCTATCGGCCGCGGTCGCGTACAGTCCGCTGTTCGCCGTGGAACGCATCGTGGTTGTCGGCGCCGAGCGCCTGGACCCGTCCACCGTGGAGCAGTCTCTGGCACCGCAACGCGGCACTCCCTTGGGGGCGATCGACGAGTCCGCGATCAAGGCCGCGCTGATCCAGTTCCCACTGATCGAGTCGTACACGGTGGAGGCGCAGCCGCCCCACGATCTCGTCGTTCGGATCGTCGAGCGCACCCCGGTCGGCGTGATCGCGGCCGGCGAGGACTTCGATCTGGTGGACGCCGCGGGCGTCACCCTGTCCCGGTCCGCCCAACCCGAGCCCGGATTCGCGGTCCTCGAGGTCGCCGGCGGCGTGGGATCCGACGCGTTCCGCGCCGCCGGGACCGTGATGCGGACTCTTCCCGAGGACCTGCGTGCCCGCGTGTCGAAGGCCTCGGCCACCACGTCGGACGACGTCACACTCACCCTCAGCGACACGGGCACCCGAGTGGTGTGGGGTAGCGCCGAGGACTCGGCGATGAAGGCTCTGGCGCTCACGACGATCATGGCCGCACGCCCGCCGGACGGCGTCAGCGTCTACGACGTCTCCTCGCCCGGCGCCATCGTGGTCCGCTGACGGAGCCCGTTCGCGACACGCCCGCTGCGGTCCCCGCAGGCCGGGCTGGCCCGCATACCTTCGAACTCAGGAAATGCATACCGGGTATTTCTTTAAACTTCCAGCTTACGTTGAAAGTTGAGACCCGGGGCGGTGGTTCGGCACGAGACGGAGGCGGCATGAGCCAGAACCAGAACTACCTCGCGGTGATCAAGGTGGTGGGGGTCGGCGGCGGTGGCGTGAACGCCGTCAACCGGATGATCGAACTCGGCTTGCGCGGCGTCGAGTTCATCGCGGTGAACACCGACGCGCAGGCCCTGCTCATGAGTGACGCGGACGTGAAGCTCGACGTCGGGCGCGAATTGACCCGCGGGCTGGGCGCCGGTGCCGACCCGGAGGTCGGTCGCCGGGCCGCGGAGGATCACGCCGAGGAGATCGAGGAGGCTCTCGCCGGCGCCGACATGGTCTTCGTGACCGCGGGCGAGGGTGGCGGCACCGGGACGGGCGGCGCGCCCGTGGTTGCGCGCATCGCCAAGTCCATCGGCGCCCTGACCATCGGCGTGGTGACCAAGCCCTTCTCCTTCGAGGGTCGCCGCCGCCAGAGCCAGGCCGAGGCGGGCGTGGCCCGCCTGAAGGAGGAGGTCGACACGCTCATCGTCGTGCCGAACGACCGCCTGCTCGAGATCAGCGACCGCGGCATCTCCATGATCGAGGCATTCGCGACCGCCGATCAGGTGCTGCTCGCCGGAGTCCAGGGGATCACCGACCTCATCACGACGCCCGGTCTGATCAACCTCGACTTCGCCGACGTCAAATCCGTCATGCAGGGCGCCGGATCGGCGCTCATGGGCATCGGGTCAGCGCGCGGCGCGGATCGGGCGATCAAGGCGGCCGAGCTCGCCGTGGAGTCGCCGTTGCTGGAAGCCTCGATCGAGGGTGCGCATGGCGTGCTGCTTTCGGTGCAGGGGGGGTCGAACCTCGGGATCTTCGAGATCAACGATGCTGCGCAACTCGTCAAGGAGGCTGCTCACCCCGAGGCGAACATCATCTTCGGCACCGTCATCGACGACACGCTGGGTGACGAGGTGCGGGTCACGGTGATCGCAGCGGGCTTCGACGGTGGTGAGCCGGCACCGCGGCTGGAGCCGGTGACGGCCACGCGGACAGCCGACGCCGGATCGTCAGAACCGGATGCCGTCGCATCGGAGCCTCCCGCGCCCGTGGCGGTTGCGGCCAGCGTATCCGAGCCGGTCTCCTATGACGCGGCCTTCGGCGACGACGACCTGGACATCCCCGACTTCCTGAAGTGAGTTCGGCGGCTGACCTGTCGGAGCGCCTGGCTCGGGTCGATGCGGGCATCGCGGCCGCTGCGCGAGCGTGCGGTCGCGACCCGGCATCCATCACCCGCATCGTGGTCACCAAGTTCCACCCCGCCGGTCTCATCGCAGAGCTGCGCGCGCTCGGCGTCACCGATGTCGGCGAGAATCGGCAACAGGAGCTGGCCGCCAAACGCGCCATGCTGCCGATTCGGGACCTGACGTGGCACTTCGTCGGCCAGGTGCAGACGAACAAGGCCCGTGCCGTCCGTCACGATGCCGATGTGGTGCACTCCGTGGATCGCGCGCGCCTAGCTGACGCGCTCGAGGACGCCGATGCCGACGCGGCACCTCTCGACGTGCTGATGCAGGTCAACCTCACGGACGATCCAGCGCGCGGCGGGGTGGCGCCGGCCGGGATCGAGGGACTCGCCGAGCACATCCTGACCCGATGCCCGACCCTGACGCTGCGGGGGATCATGGCGGTCGCACCACTCGGAGAATCACCGGCGGCCGCCTTCGGACGACTCGCAGGCTTTTCCGAGCGTCTGCGGGCAGTCGCGCCTACCGCCGGGTGGGTCTCAGCAGGCATGTCCGCGGATTTCCGCGAGGCCATCGCCGCAGGTGCGACACACCTTCGCATCGGATCGGCAATCACCGGACCGCGACCGGCGCGAGGTTAGCCTTCCACCAGACGAGCACACGGAGGACGCGATGTCGAACCCGCTGAAGAAGACCATGGTGTATTTGGGCCTGGCCGACGAGGAGGAGATCCTCGACGCGGCTCCCGCGCGCGGACGCGGGAGCGATCATCAGGCCGAGAAAGCCGCCGCTCCGGTCACGCCGCTGCATCGTCCCGCCGCGGTGCACCAGCCGGCCGTGGGGACCGTCACGGAGATCCTCACGGTCCATCCCAAGCAATACCGCGATGCGCAGGTGATCGCGGAGAGCTTCCGTGAAGGGGTTCCCGTCATCATCAACCTCTCCCAGATGAGCGACGGCGACGCCCGCCGTCTCATCGACTTCGCGAGCGGCCTGTCGCTGGGACTGTACGGTCGGATCGAGCGCGTCACCAGCAAGGTGTTCCTGCTCTCCCCGGAGAATGTCGCCGTCTCAGGCGGATCCCTCGTCCACGCCGACGCTGAGGCTCTCGCCTTCGCGGCACAATAGATGGCGTGGAGTTCGTTCGCGTCATTGCCTCAGTCGCCAACCTGCTGCTGCTGGTCTATGTCTTCGTCCTGTTCGCCCGCCTGATCCTCGAGTACATCCCGATCTTCAACCGCGATTGGCGTCCCCGCGGAGCCGGCCTGGTGGCCGCCGAACTCGTCTACACCGTGACCGATCCTCCGATCACGCTCTTCCGTCGGATCATCCCGCCCCTGCGCGTCGGGCCTGTCGCGCTCGACTTCGCGTTCGCGGTGACCATGCTGCTGTGCTTCATCCTCCTGTCCGTCACGCGTGCGCTGGCGGGCGGCTGACCCTTCGACACCCTCTGCGGCCGCGGCTATGCTGGACGGCGCGGCTAGCGCGCAGGCCGGACCGCCCCGCCCCGAAAGAGGTAGATCATGGCATTGACACCGGATGACGTCGTCACCAAGCAGTTCCAGCACGTCCGGTTCAAGGAGGGCTTCGACCCCGACGAGGTCGATGACTTCCTCGACGAGATCGTGGTGGAGTGGCGCAAGACGATTGCCGAGAACGAGGAGCTGAAGGCGCGTCTGGCCGAGTACGAGTCGGGCGAGCGGCCCGCAGCGGTCGAGTCGCCGGCGGCTCCGGAAGCGGTTTCCGCGCCTGTCCCGGCCGTCGCCGCGGCTCCTGTTACGTCCGCGGAGACCGCCGAGTCGGCATCGGCGATGGCTACCGCGGGAATCATCGAGTTGGCGCAGCGTCTGCACGACGAGCATGTGGCCGAGGGCATCGCGCAGCGGGACCAGCTCATCGCCGACGCGAAGGCGCAGGCGGCATCCATCCTCGCGGAGGCAGAGACGAAGGGCCGCGAGGAGACCGCGCGCCTGGAGAAGGAGCGCGGGGTGCTGGAGGCGCGCATCAGCGAGCTTCGGCAGTTCGAACGCGAATACCGGTCTCAGTTGCGCGAGTTGATCGAGAGCAAGCTGCGGGAGCTGGACAGCGCGACGACCGGAACCGGGAGTTCTCCGGTCTCGGCGCTCGGGCTGTAGGCCCGCTCGGTGACGTCCCGGCCGCCGCTGCGGACCTGGACGGCCGCCGTCCTCGTCGCCGGCCTGGCGGCCGCGGTGCTGGCAGCTGATCAGATCACAAAGCACTTGGCCATCCAGTCACTGCCTCCCCAGCGGGCCGTGCCCGTGGTCGGTGACGCTCTGATGCTCTATCTCACCCGGAACCCGGGCGCGGCGTTCTCCCTGGGAGAGAGCGTCACGTGGATCTTCACGCTCGCACTGCTCGCGGTCGCGATCGCGGTCGTCGTGCTGGTCCGGCGGGTGCGCTCGCGGGCGTGGGCGATCGTGCTCGGCCTCCTGCTCGGAGGCGTCCTCGGGAACCTCGCCGACCGAGTCCTGCGCGAGCCGGGCGTGGGGGTGGGCCACGTGGTCGACTTCATCTCCACGCCGTGGCTTCTGCCGGCCGTGTACAACATCGCGGACATCTTCATCGTCGGCAGTATGACCGCCATCGCCCTGCTCATCCTGCTCGGCCGTCGGCTCGACGCGACTGCCCCGCACTCCGGTGACGTCGGGGAACACGGGAGTATCGCCTCCGAGTAGCCATGGAATCGCGGTCGTTGAGTGTTCCGGAGGGGCTGGCGGGGCTTCGCGTCGACGCCGCACTGGCGCGCTTGCTCGGCTTCTCACGCAGCGCCGCAGCGCAGATTGTCACAGAGGGCGGCGTCACCATCGACGGCACCGTGGCCGACAAGGGGGACCGGGTGCGGCCCGGGGCATGGATCGAGGTGACGTGGGAGGCCCGGCACGCTCCGGCGACAGTGGCCGAGCCCGCCCCGGGGATGTCGATCGTCTACGACGACGACGACATCGTGGTGGTCGACAAGCCGCCGGGAGTGGCCGCTCACCCCTCGGCTGGGTGGGATGGCCCGACCGTCGTGGGTGCCCTTGCCGCTAGCGGTTTCCGCATCGCGACCTCAGGGGCGCCCGAGCGCGCGGGTGTGGTGCATCGCCTGGACGTGGGGACGAGTGGTCTGATGGTGGTGGCGAAATCGGAGTTCGCGTACTCGACCCTGAAGCGCGCGTTCAAGGAGCGGCGAGTGGAGAAGATCTACCACGCGCTGGTGCAGGGCTACCCGGACCCATCCGCGGGCACGATCGACGCACCGGTGGGGCGGCATCCCTCGCACCCATGGAAGTTCGCGGTCACTGCCGAAGGTAAACCGGCGGTGACGCACTATCGCACGATCGAGGCCTATCGGGCGGCGTCGTTGCTGGAGATCCGACTGGAGACCGGGCGCACTCATCAGATCCGGGTGCACATGGCGGCCCACCGCCACCCGTGTGTCGGCGACCCGCTGTACGGGTCCGACCCCGCGCTCGCGCAACGACTCGGGCTTACCCGCCAGTGGCTGCACGCACACGAGCTGTCCTTCGCACACCCGCGCACCGGGGACTGGGTCACGTTCACCTCCGCATATCCCGACGACCTGGCGCGCGCGCTCGACCTGCTGCGTCGGGCATGAACCTCCCGGCGCTCCGGGCCGCGGGGTCGACGGGCTCGTAGACTCTGTGGGTGGCCGCCGACTCGTTCGTCCATCTCCATGTGCACAGCGAGTATTCGATGCTCGACGGCGCCGCACGCATCGGCCCGCTCGTCGCCGAAGCCGCCGCACTCGAAATGCCGGCTCTGGCGGTCACCGACCACGGCAACACGTTCGCGGCCTACGAGTTCCACACCGCCGCCACGCACGCGGGCATCAAACCGATCATCGGCATCGAGGCGTACGTCACGCCGGGAACCCATCGCGCGGACAAGGCGCGGGTCCGGTGGGGATCGCCCGATCAGGCCGAGGACGACGTGTCCGGCGGCGGCGCGTACACCCACATGACGGTGCTCGCCCGGGACACGCCGGGCATGCACAATCTCTTCCGGCTCTCGTCGCTGGCGAGCATCGAGGGCTACTACTTCAAGCCCCGGATGGATCGCGAGTTGCTGCAGCGCTACAGCGCCGGGCTGATCGCCACCACGGGGTGCCCGTCCGGAGAGGTCCAGACCAGGCTGCGCCTGGGGCAGTACGACGCTGCTCGAGCGGCGGCGGCGGAGTACCAGGAGATCTTCGGCAAGGACAACTACTTCGCCGAGATCATGGACCACGGGCTCGCCCTGGAGCGCCGGGTGATGACGGACCTGCTGCGGATCGCGGCGGACCTGGACATCCCGTTGCTCGCCACGAACGACTCCCACTATGTGCATCAATCGGATGCGGACAGCCACGCGGCGCTGCTGTGCGTGCAGTCCGGCTCCACCATCGACGACCCGAAGCGATTCCGCTTCGACGGCGACGGGTACTACCTCAAGTCCGCCGCAGAGATGCGCCAGATCTTCCGGGACCACCCCGAGGCGTGCGACAACACTCTCCTGGTCGCCGAACGGTGCGCCGTGGAATTCGACACCACGGCGAACTACATGCCGCGTTTCCCGGTTCCCGCCGGAGAGACCGAGGAATCCTGGTTCGTGAAAGAGGTCCAGCGCGGCCTGTCGCAGCGATACCCGGGCGGCATCCCGGATGCGGTCCGCGAGCGTGCGGATTACGAGTGCGCCGTGATCATGCAGATGGGCTTCCCCGGCTACTTCCTCGTCGTGGCCGACTTCATCAACTGGGCCAAGGACCACGGCATCCGCGTGGGCCCCGGACGCGGATCGGGAGCAGGCTCGATGGCGGCCTACGCCATGCGCATCACCGACTTGGATCCGCTGCAGCACGGCCTGATCTTCGAGCGGTTCCTGAACCCTGACCGGGTTTCGATGCCGGACTTCGACGTGGACTTCGACGACCGCCGGCGCGGCGAGGTGATCCAGTACGTCACGGAGAAGTACGGCGACGAACGGGTCGCGCAGATCGTGACCTATGGCACCATCAAGGCCAAGCAGGCTCTGAAGGATGCTGGTCGCGTGCTCGGCTTCCCCTTCAGCATGGGGGAGAAGCTCACGAAGGCTATGCCCCCGGCCGTGATGGGCAAGGACATGCCGCTTGCCGACATTCACGACCCCGGAAGCTCTCGTTACAAGGAGGCCGGCGAGTTTCGCGCACTGCTGCAGGAGGACCCGCAGGCGCGCACCGTGTTCGACACGGCCGTGGGGCTGGAGAACCTGAAGCGACAGTGGGGCGTGCATGCGGCGGGGGTGATCATGTCCAGCCAGCCGCTCATCGACATCATCCCCATCATGAAGCGCGAGCAGGACGGCCAGATCGTCACGCAGTTCGACTATCCGGCCTGCGAAGCGCTCGGCCTGATCAAGATGGACTTCCTCGGGCTGCGGAACCTCACGATCATCAATGACGCGCTCGAGAACATCGCCGCCAACCGGAGCCGGCCGGTCGTCCTCGAGGAGCTCCCGCTCGACGACGCGGCATCCTACGAGCTCCTCGCCCGCGGCGACACGCTCGGAGTGTTCCAGCTCGACGGCGGCCCGATGCGATCCCTGCTGCGTCTGATGCGGCCGGACTCCTTCGAGGACATCTCCGCCGTCCTCGCGCTGTATCGCCCCGGTCCGATGGGCGTGAATTCGCATATCAACTACGCGCTGCGCAAGAACGGGCAACAGGAGATCGCACCCATCCACCCCGAACTGGCAGGGCCCCTGGCGGACATCCTGGACAGCACCTACGGCCTCATCGTCTACCAGGAGCAGGTGATGGCCGTCGCACAGCGCGTGGCGGGCTACACGCTCGGTCAGGCGGATCTGCTGCGCCGGGCGATGGGCAAGAAGAAGAAGTCCGAACTCGACAAGCAGCAGGCCACGTTCTTCGCCGGCATGGCCGCTCGCGGATACTCCGCGGATGCCCAGGCCACGCTGTGGCGGGTGCTCGAATCGTTCGCGGACTACGCCTTCAACAAGGCGCACACCGCCGCGTACGGCCTCATCTCCTACTGGACCGCATACCTGAAGGCCCACTACCCGGCAGAGTATATGGCTGCGCTGCTGACCAGCGTTGGCGATGCGAAGGACAAGCTGGCCGTATACCTCAACGAATGTCGCCGCATGGGCATCCGTGTCCTCCCGCCCGACGTCGCGGAGTCCGGTCTGTACTTCGCCGCCGTCGGTGAGGACATCCGGTTCGGGCTGGGCGCGGTCCGCAACGTCGGCGCCGCGGTGGTGGCCGCGATCATCGACACCCGCGCCGCGGGTGGATTCTCGTCCTTCCATGACTTCCTTGCCCGCGTGCCGGCCGCCGTCACCAACAAGCGGACGATCGAATCGCTCATCAAAGCGGGCGCGTTCGACTCCCTCGGTGACACCCGTCGCGCACTGCTGGAGATCCACGAGGATGCTGTCGAGCAGGCCGTCATCGATAAGCGGCGCGAAGCCAACGGCGAGGTCGGATTCGACTTCGACAGCCTGTGGGACGAACCGGCGCAGGCGACGAAGGTGCCCCGGCGCCCCGAGTGGACGAAGAGGGACAAGCTCGCGTTCGAGCGAGAGATGCTGGGGCTGTACGTGTCGGACCACCCGTTGGCCGGACTGGAGGTTCCCCTCGCCCGGCACGCCTCGACGACCATCCACGACCTGCTGTCGGCGGAGGACACCGCCGATGGAGATCAGGTTGTTCTCGCTGGATTGGTCACGGGCGTGCAGCACCGGGTTGCCAAGACCAGCGGAAAGGCATACGCCACCGTGACGCTGGAGGATTTCGACGGCGAAGTCGGCGTTCTGTTCCTCGGGAAGGCGTACCTGGAGTTCCAGAGCATTCTTGTGCCGGACGCGGTGCTGGTCGTTCGCGGTCGTGTGGCGCTGCGCGACGATGGCGTCACCATCCACGCGCATTCCGCGTTCGTCCCTGACCTGGGCGCGACCGGTCCCGATGGTCCTCTCATCCTCCTGATGCCCGAGCGCGGAGCAAGCGAATCCGCCGTCCTCGAGCTGGATCGGATCCTTGCGCGTCATCGCGGCGACACTCCGGTAACCCTCAAGCTGCACCGGGACGGAACCGCCCGGGTGTTCGAGGTGCCGCGCCCGGTCAAGGTGACGGCGGATCTCTACGGCGAACTGAAGGGACTGCTCGGGCCGCACTGCCTGGGCGAGCTCCCTGGTCCGCGCACCGCGACCCGCGACTAGGATCGGCGGTGGACACCGGCGGCGGACCAATCGGAGGTTGCGGGATGACGGATCCGGTGCGGGGCGAGTTCGCTCCTGAAGAGGTCATCGGCGAAGGCGACACGGCACCGGCCGGGCCCCCGGAGCAGTACGGCGTGGGACCGTTCTCGGTGCGCGAGGTCGCCCTGATGGGCGTCTGGGTCGTGGCGTTCGTGGTCTCCTTCTTCCCGGTGGGAGCCGCCAGCGGTTCGTCGGTATGGCTCTCGGGTCTGGCATGGATTCTGACGATCGGCGTTCCCACGGCCGCGGTATTCCTGATCGTGCTGCGGCGGCTGTCGCCGGAGGGCATCCGCCGCGTCGGCTCGCTCGGCATCGACCAGTTCGCCTCCGTCGCCTTCACGGTCTCCGCGGTGGTCTGGCTCGGATGGGTCTGGGACACCGTCGCCGTCGTTGCCGCTGGAGGACCATGGCTCCGCACGTGGGTGATCTGGGTGGAGGTGCTCACCGCGCTCGCGGGCGTGGTGCTGACGGTGTTCGCGCCCCTGATTCCGGTCCTCCGGGAGGACTTTCATCACCGTCCTGACGTGCTCGCGCACCCGAGTGCGCGGCCGTTGAGGCCCGTTCGGCCGCGGCCTGCGCGCCCACGGCACGTCTCGGCATCGGCCGAGGCCGAGGCCGAGGCCGAGGCCGAAGAGCCCACCGCTGTCGCACCCGGCGTCGCGGGGGACGCCCCGCCGGATGTGTTCTGGGCTCTGGTACCTGACGAACGCGACGTCCTCGACGAGAGCGGCATGCCGTTGTTCGCCGTGGGCCCCACGGCCTGGGCGCTTGTCATCGAAGACCGCGACGGTGTCTTCGTCATCCGCCACGAGGACGGCAGGGTCGGTTTCCTGCACAACACGGCAGACGTGACCCGGGGCTGAAAGCCACGACCGGCGGCGCGCAGTACCCTGGTGGGATGCTGCGCACCATCGACCTGCGTGGCCGCAGGCCGAGCGCGAGCGAATTGCTGGAGATCGTTCCCCGGGCGACGGCAGCTCGTGCGGACGCTCAGGCCGTTGCGGCTCGACTCGTGGCCGACGTCGCCGAACGCGGTGAGGCGGCCCTGCGCGATCAGGCCGAACGTTTCGACGGCGTGCGGGGCCACGCGCTGCGTGTGCCCGCCTCGCACATCGACCAGGCTCTGAACGGCCTGGATCCCGCAGTCCGGCGTGCGCTCGAGCAGGCCGTCGTGCGGGTCACCGCCGCATCCCGCGTGCAGGTCCCGCCGCCGAGCACGACGCGGCTCGGACCCGGGGCGCGGGTCGATCAGCGCTGGCAGCCCGTGCGCCGCGCAGGCGTGTACGTGCCAGGCGGGAAGGCTGTCTACCCGTCGAGCGTGGTCATGAACGTCGTCCCCGCGCAGGTTGCGGGCGTGGCTGAGATCGCTCTTGCATCGCCGCCACAGCCGACTGACGGTCGCGTGCACCCGACCATCCTCGCGGCGGCCGGCATTCTGGGCGTGACAGAGGTGTACGCGATCGGCGGCGCCGGCGCGATCGGTGCGTTCGCCCACGGGATCGACTCCCTCGGGCTCGCTCCGGTCGATGTCGTGACCGGGCCTGGCAACAATTTCGTCGCCGCGGCCAAACGCGCCGTCGCCGGGAGGGTGGGCCTGGATGCCGAGGCGGGCGCCACGGAGATCCTCATCATCGCCGACGCCGAGGCGGATGCGGCCATCGTCGCCGTCGACGCGATCAGCCAGGCTGAGCACGACGAACAGGCGGCAGCCGTGGTGGTGACCGACTCGGATCGGCTCGCCGACCGCGTGCTCGCCGAATTGTCCGACCGCGTTCCGACGGCCCGGCACGCGGAGCGCGTGCGCGCCGCGCTGACCGGCCCCCAGTCCGCGCTCGTACTGGTGGACGACCAGGACCAGGCGATCGCTTTCAGCAACGCATACGCCCCCGAACACCTCGAAGTGCACGTCGCACATCCGGACCCGTCCAGGTTCGTGAATGCCGGCGCGGTGTTCGTCGGGTCGTGGTCGCCGGTGAGCCTCGGCGACTACCTCGCCGGGAGCAACCACGTTCTGCCCACCGGTGGGCAGGCGCGCTACGGGGCCGGCTTGTCGGCGATGACGTTCCTGCGGCCGCAGCAGGTCATCGAGTACGATCGCGGCGCACTGGCGGAAGTGCGCGAATCCATCGTCACGCTGGCGCGGGCAGAGGACCTGCCGGCGCATGGCGAAGCCGTCACCGCGCGGTTCGACCGGTAACCTGTCGCTAGCATGCACTGTCCGTTCTGCCGCCACCCGGACTCGCGCGTCATCGATTCGCGCACCAGCGACGACGGGCTCAGCATCCGTCGCCGGCGCCAGTGCCCGGCCTGCGGAGGGCGCTTCTCCACGATCGAGACGGCCAGCCTGAACGTCATCAAGCGCTCCGGGGTGGTCGAGCCGTTCAGTCGTGAGAAGGTCATCGCCGGAGTCCGGAAGGCCTGCCAAGGCCGGCCCGTCACCGACGCCGACCTCGCGGTGCTGGCGCAGAGCGTCGAGGAGACCGTGCGCGGCAGCGGCGCTTCACAGATCGACACCAACGAGATCGGCCTGGCGATCCTCGGCCCGCTCCGCGACCTGGACGAGGTGGCCTATCTGCGCTTCGCGAGCGTCTATCAGGCATTCGAGTCGCTGGAGGACTTCGAGGCCGCGATCGGCCGTCTCCGAGCGGACCACCGCGCCCCCGCGACGGACGAGGGGTGAGCATCGTCGCCCGGTAGCCTGACGATGATGTATGCGCTGCTGTTCCGGTTCGTGCTGAGCCGGATGGACCCCGAGCGTGCTCACCACGCCGCGATGGCGCTGATACGGATCGCGGGGCTGCGGCCGGTGGCGGCGATCGTCCGCCGATTCACGGCGCCGTCGCCCCGCCTGCGCACCGTCGCCTTGGGCCGCCACTTCCCCTCGCCCTTCGGGGTGGCGGCCGGGTTCGATAAGGATGCCACGGCCGTGCTGGGGCTGGCGGCCCTCGGGTTCGGGCACGTCGAAGTCGGGACGGTGACGGCGACACCGCAGGAGGGGAATCCGCGCCCGCGCGTATTCCGGCTGATCGCGGACCGGGCAGTGGTGAACCGGATGGGTTTCAACAACCGCGGTGCCGAGGCCGTGGCCGCCCGTCTGCGCCGCGCTCGCCGACGCCGGGACCGGCCAGTGATCGGCGTGAACATCGGTAAGAGCCGGGTGGTGCCCACCAGCGAGGCTGTTGCCGATTACGTCACGAGTGCCCGCATCCTGGCCCCGCTCGCGGACTACCTCGCGATCAATGTTTCATCGCCCAACACGCCCGGCCTGCGTGGCCTGCAGGATCCGGACCTGCTGCGTCCGCTTCTGGCGGCAGTGCGAGCGGCGGCGGGGGATACCCCCGTTCTCGTCAAGTTCGCTCCCGACCTGACCGATGAGCAGATCTCCGCGTTGGCCCGCACCGCGGTCCAAGCCGGCATGGCCGGCGTGATCGCCACGAATACGACCCTGTCCCGGGAGGGCTTGCGCACCGATCCGTCCCGCGTGGCTGCCGCGGGAGAGGGTGGTCTGTCCGGAGCGCCCCTCAAGGCGCGGTCCCTGCATGCGCTCCGGCTGGTGCGCTCCACGGTCCCACCTGATTTCTGTGTGATCTCCGTCGGCGGAGTGGATACCGCCGCCGACGTGGCCGAGCGATTGGCGGCCGGAGCGGATCTCGTCCAGGGGTATACCGCGTTCGTCTACCGTGGCCCGATGTGGGCGCGGTCGATCAACCGAGAGCTCGCAAATGCGCGGCGTGCACCCTATTCCGGGCGCTGACCTCGCGCGACCTGAGGTTTCGGGATCCGCAGGAACCGCATCTGCATGATGCGCATCGCGGCGTACCAGCCCAGACCCTTCTCCATCCGGTTCGTGCCGAACCGCGCCCGGGCGGCGCGCTTGACGCGGACCGAGGTGATGACCATGTCCAGGACGGCGGCGATCACGAACACCCACAGCAGCAGGTAGGAGTACACCTGAATGTCCGCGATTCCCACGAACATCAGGAGCAGCACCACCACCATGACCGGCATGATCCACTCGGCCACGTGCCACCGGCTGTCGACCCAGTCCCGCACATAGCGACGCTGCGGACCGCGGTCCCGCTCGGGCAGGTATCGCTCGTCGCCGTTGGCCATGCCGACGCGGGCGCGCTCCCGCTGGGCGGCGAGTTCAGACCGCGCCTGCTTCTTCGCGGCGCGGCCGTCCGGCACGAGAGGCCGTTTTCGGGCCGCCTCTCGCTCGGCCCGCGTCGGAGTGGGACGGCCTTTGCCGTTCGCACGGGCTGCCGTGTCCTCCGCGGTCGCCGGAGACGATTCCGGGGGGGTCTTGGCCATGGGTGGTCCTGGGATTCGGGGAACGGGTGCCTCCTAAGATTACCCGTATGACCGTGGACCGCGACCGCCGGGACGCCGTTCGCGAGGCCGTCGAGGCAGGAATGGCAACCGCCTTGGCCGACCTCGCCGCGCTGGTGCGCATCCCGTCGGTGGCGTGGCCCTCGTTCGACCCCTCCCAGGTCCAGGCCAGCGCGGAAGCCGTAGCGGCCCTGGCCGAGCGCAGCGGGGTCTTCGACACCGTCGTGATCCGCCGCGCGGCTGCGGGGGACGGCGAGCCGGGGCAGCCGGCGGTCCTGGCCACACGGGCGGCCCGGGACGGGGCGCCCACGATCCTCCTGTACGCCCATCACGACGTCCAGCCGCCCGGAGATGATGCCCAGTGGGAGTCGCCGCCCTTCCAGCCCACCGTCCGCGGGGGCCGGCTCTACGGACGCGGTGCTGCCGACGACAAGGCCGGAGTCATGGTGCACCTTGCTGCCCTGCGGGCGGTTCACGAGGTGCTGGGAGCGGATCTCGGATGGGGCGTGACCCTGTTCGTGGAAGGCGAGGAGGAGTACGGGTCGCGATCGTTCGCTGCGCTCCTGGCCGAGCATCACGATGCGCTGCGAAGCGATGTGATCGTGGTCGCGGACTCCGGCAACTGGGATGAGCGGACCCCGGCGCTCACGGTGAGCCTGCGCGGCATGGTGCGATTCATCCTGTCGGTGCGGACCCTCGAGCACGCGTCTCACTCAGGGATGTACGGGGGAGCGGTCCCGGATGCCATGCTCGCGCTGATCCGTCTGCTCGACTCGCTCTGGTCCGAGGACGGATCGGTCGCGGTATCGGGCCTCACGTCCTACCCCGGTCCGGTGCTTGCGTACGGCGAGGACGAGCTCAGGGCCGAGACCGGACTCCTTCCGAGCGTCGTGCCGATCGGCGACGGACCGCTGCTGGGTCGGATCTGGCATGGACCGGCCGTCACCGTGACGGGTTTGGACGCCCCTTCCGTGACGGCGGCATCCAACACGCTCGCCCCCCGAGCCGCTGCGGTCGTGAGTGTCCGGATAGCACCGGACCAGCCCGCGACAGAAGCCTTCGAGGCTATCGCCGCGCACTTGCGGGAGCACGCGCCCTTCGGGGCGGATATCGAGATAGCGCAGGTGGACTGCGGGGATGGTTTCGTCGTGGACACCAGGGCCGAAGCGGTGACGGCGGCACTGGCCGGTATGCGCGAGGGCTACGGGGTCGAGCCCGTGCTGACCGGCGTGGGTGGATCGATACCGTTCGTGGCGGACCTGGTGCGTGCATTCCCGGCTGCGCAGATCCTGATCACGGGCGTGGAGGATCCCGGCTCGCGTGCGCACAGTCCGAACGAGTCCCTCCATCTGGACACGTTCCGGAAGGCCGTGCTCGCCGAAGCTCTCCTGCTGGAAGCACTCCAAAGGAACGGCCCCAGGCGCGGTCCCGCGGCGTAGAATCGCGGCATCCCGTTGCCGTGAGGCGCATCTGTCCTGGAGGATCCTGATGAGCGAGACCGTACTGTCGAACGAACCGGCCACGCGTGCGCATGGCGTGGCACTGACGGAGGCCGCGGCGGCCAAAGTGAGGAACCTTCTCGATCAGGAGGGCCGCGACGACCTGCGTCTGCGTGTCGCGGTTCAGCCCGGCGGATGCAGCGGGCTGATCTACCAGTTGTACTTCGACGAGCGCTACCTGGACGGCGACGCGACCGCCGACTTCGGGGGCGTCGAGGTGATCGTCGACGACATGAGCGTGCCGTATCTGGACGGCGCGCTGATCGATTTCAAGGACACGATTTCGGAGCAGGGCTTCACGATCGACAACCCGAACGCGCAGGGATCCTGCGCCTGCGGCGACAGCTTCCACTGAGCTGCAGGGGTACCCGTTCGGCGCTCCGAAGCTGAGGGGTTGGCCAGAATCGGGTGTGAGCTTGCCCTAGACTGAGGGTGCTTCATCCGAGACCGGAAAGGTGCACCGTGCCTTCGAAACGTCGACTCCGTTGGGCCGTTCTTCCGTTGGGGGTCGCCGCCGCGGTGGCCTTGGCTGGATGCTCCCCGGAGCAGCAGCACGGCTTCCTCCCCGGGTTCACAGCGGACGGGGTTCCCGCCACGGACAAGACCGATCTGGTCGCCGGTCTCTGGGTGAACTCGTGGATCGTGCTTCTGGTCGTGGGCCTGGTCACGTGGGGTTTGATGCTCTGGGCCATGGTCGCCTACCGCCGCCGCCGCGGTCAGGCCGGCCTGCCGGTGCAGCTGCGCTACAACATGCCGATCGAGATCTTTTACACGGTGGTCCCCCTGATCCTCGTGGTCGGGTTCTTCGCCTTCACGGCACGCGACCAGACGATCATTCGAGACGCAGAACGAAGACCCTGACGTCTCCGTCGTCGCGATCGGCAAGCAGTGGGCGTGGGACTTCCAGTACAACGGCGAGGACGCACAGGGATCCGACACTGTCTGGTCCATGGGCGTGCAGGCCCAGACCGCTGCCAACGGTGACGTCGACCAGGCTGCGCTTCCGACCCTGTACCTGCCGGTGGACAAGTCGGTCCGGATCGACCTGCAGTCCCGCGATGTTGTCCACTCGTTCTGGGTGATCGACTTCCTGTACAAGAAGGACATGTACATCGGCCGAGACAACTCCTGGTCGTTCACGCCGACGCGCGAGGGAACCTACGCTGGCAAGTGCGCGGAACTGTGCGGTGAGTACCACTCCTCGATGCTGTTCACCGTGAAGGTGGTCAGCGAGGGGGAGTACGAGCAGTACCTGGAGTCGCTGCGCGACCAGGGCCAGACCGGCCCCATCGAGAAGGCCTACGACAGGCTCGACAACCTCCCCGGCACCACCGCGAGCGAAGGAGACCAGTGACCATGGCGACGACGCTGCCACTCCAGGAGGATCTCCCCAGTCGCACCGCGACGCTCCCGCCGCGACAGGCGGCGCTCCTGAGCGCTTCCCGGGTCGAGCAGAAGGGCAACATCGTGGTGAGGTGGATCACTTCCACCGACCACAAGACGATCGGGTACATGTACCTGATCGCCTCGTTCCTGTTCTTCCTGATCGGCGGCGTCATGGCTCTGCTGATTCGCACCGAACTGTTCGAGCCGGGCATGCAGGTGATCCCCACGAAGGATCAGTACAACCAGCTGTTCACCATGCACGGCACGATCATGCTGTTGATGTTCGCGACGCCGCTGTTCGCCGGATTCGCGAACGCGCTGATGCCCCTCCAGATCGGCGCGCCGGACGTCGCGTTCCCGCGGCTGAACGCGTTCGCGTTCTGGTTGTTCCTGTTCGGATCGACGATCGCCGTGGCGGGGTTCCTGACTCCGTCGGGCGCCGCCGCATTCGGCTGGTTCGCCTATCAGCCGCTCGCGAACGCCTCGTTCTCGCCCGGTGTGGGCGGCAACATGTGGATGCTGGGGCTCGCGATCAGCGGTTTCGGCACCATCTTCGGCGCCGTGAACTTCATCACGACCATCATCACCATGCGCGCTCCCGGCATGACGATGTGGCGGATGCCGATCTTCACCTGGAACGTGATGGTGACCAGCATCCTGGTGCTGCTGGTGTTCCCAGCGCTGGCCGCCGCTCTTTTCGCGGCCGCGGCGGATCGGATTCTGGGCGCTCACATCTTCGATCCGGAGAACGGTGGCGTGCTGCTCTGGCAGCATCTGTTCTGGTTCTTCGGGCACCCTGAGGTGTATATCATCGCGTTGCCGTTCTTCGGCATCATCTCCGAGATCTTCCCGGTCTTCAGTCGCAAGCCGATCTTCGGCTACAAGACCCTGATCTACGCCACGATCGCCATCGCGGTCCTGTCGGTCGCCGTCTGGGCGCACCACATGTACGTCACGGGAGCCGTGCTGCTGCCGTTCTTCGCCTTCATGACGATGCTGATCGCCGTTCCGACGGGTGTGAAGATCTTCAACTGGATAGGAACGATGTGGCGAGGTTCGGTGACGTTCGAGACGCCGATCGTCTTCGCGCTCGGCTTCCTCGTCTCATTTGTGTTCGGCGGTCTGACGGGGGTCATCCTGGCATCGCCGCCATTGGACTTCCATCTGTCCGACTCCTACTTCGTGGTCGCCCACTTCCATTACGTCATCTTCGGTACCGTGGTGTTCGCCATGTTCGCCGGCTTCTATTTCTGGTGGCCGAAGTGGACCGGCAAGATGCTCAACGAGCGACTGGGTTACGTGCACTTCTGGCTGCTGTTCGTCGGCTTCCACATGACGTTCCTCATTCAGCACTGGCTGGGCGTGGATGGCATGGTGCGTCGGTACGCCGATTACTCCGCGGCCGATGGTTGGACGTGGCAGAACCAGCTGTCGACGATCGGTTCGATGATTCTGGCGATCTCGATGATTCCCTTCCTCCTCAACGTGTGGATCACGGCTCGGAAGGCTCCGAAGGTGACGGTGAACGACCCGTGGGGCTATGGTGCGTCGCTGGAATGGGCCACCAGTTGTCCCCCGCCGCGGCACAACTTCACGTCGATCCCGCGGATCCGAAGCGAACGACCCGCATTCGACCTGAACCATCCCGAGGCGGCGCTCCCGGTCGGCGTCGGGTCCGGGAAAGACGCTCCGGATGCGCCGGTCGTGGACGTGGCGGCGGGAGAGGTGAAGTAGATGCGGACCACTTCGGGTCTATGGTGGCTGCTGGCAGGCGCGTTCCTGCTCTTCGACATCGTGTACATCGGGTGGGGCATTCTCGCCCGGCCCGACTTGCCGTGGTACGAGACCATCGAGTGGGTCGGAGCTCCGGCGCTCTTGCTGGCCGCGATCATGGCCACGATGATCGCCTTCTACGTGCAGCGCGTCCATGGGGCGCAGGGCGGTGAACTGCCGGCCGACATCCTGACGGCGGACATCGATGACGGCGACCCCGAAGCGGGGGAATTCAGCCCGTGGTCGTGGTGGCCGATCGTCCTCGCCGGTGCGGCGGCGATCGGCGTGCTCGGGCTTGCCGTCGGCGCGTGGATGTTCCCGATCGGGCTGGCTGTGTTCGTGGTCGCGATCGTCGGATGGGTGTACGAGTACTATCGCGGGTACTTCGCGCACTGACGCGATCACTCGCGGCCGCGTCCGGTCGTGCGCCTCAGGTGAGGGGGCCCGCTCCGAGGAGCACGGGACTGTCCGCGATGTTGCCGAGGATGCCGCGGATGACCGTGGTGCCGTCTTCGTGCCGGAGTTCCTCGTACCAGGCGGCTGTGCGGTCCGGGTCGGCGGCGTGTGTCTCGGCGCTCCGGCGCCGGGCGCGGTGGACGAGGTCGGCGGCCCGATCCACCCGGATCCGCTGGTAGCGCAGCAGGGAGTCGGCCACGCCCAGCGTGGTGGTCGCGAACACGGTGCCGAGCACGAACGTGTCCTCCAGTGCGGAGCACGCGCCCTGACCGATGTCGGGCGCCGTGGTGTGGGCGGCGTCACCGAGCAGCGCCACGCGCCCCCGCACCCACCGGCTGATCGGCGGTAGATCCCAGATTTCGACGCAGTTGAGCGATGAGGTCGGGTCGATCCTGTCTATGAGTCGTTGCACGCCCGGCGCCCAGCCGGCGAATTCGCGCCGCAGATACGCTACGGTCTGCTCTCTGGCCGGGACCGCGCCGGGTTTCTGCGGCACATCGAAGAAGAAGTAGAAGCGGTCACCCGCGACAGGCATCACGGAGGCGCGTTTGCCGTCCGCGACGTAGGTCGTCCACTCCGACGGTTCGCCGATCTCGTGGTCGACCGGCACCAGGCCGTTGATGTTCAGGTAGCCGACGTACTCGCGTTCGGTCGCTTCGCCGACGACATAGTCCCGGGTCGCCGATCGTGCCCCGTCCGCGGCGATCACGAGGTCCGCGATGTGCACGGTGCCGTCCGCCACGGTGACGTACACGTGCTCGTCGTCCTGGTCCAGGCGCGTCACCCGGGTTCCCAGGCGCACACGATCGCCCAGACGACCCAGGAGCATCTCCTGGAGGTCTGCACGGGCCACGGGGTAGGGTCTCTGACCGGTCGCGAGAGTGATGCTCTCGAGGGAGAATCGGCACATTGGATCGCCTGTCGAGCCTTCGCGATACGACATGGTGTCCATGCGACCACCCAGCTGTGCGACGTGATCGCCCAGACCGAGCCAATTCAGGACCTGGACACCGTTCGGCCAGAGCGACAGCGCCGCGCCGACGGGTTTGTTCTCCCGGACCTGGTCGAACACGACGACATCGTGCCCGAGCCGAGTCATCGCGATAGCCGCGGTGGCCCCTCCAATACCCGCTCCGATGACGATGATGCGCACGACAGAACGCTATCGGGGACGTGTCACGGGCCTGTTACGACCCGGCCTGGTCGGTTAGCGAGAGTGGTCGTCGTCCCCGGCCTGGTCGGCCTGGTTGAGCCCATCGAGACCGTCCGGCTGCGGGAATTCCGCCGCAACCGTCTCACCGGTCGCCGCCGGCGTGCGCCCTTCAGCTGCGGCGCGGGCGTGAGCGCCCTCGACCTCGGCCGCCTCCGCTGCATCCAGCTGCTGCACACCGTGATGCTGATGCGCGGCGGCCTCCTCGATCTCGGTCTGCGTGAGCGGCAGCAGTCGGTCCTCGAAGAACCAGCGCGACATCGCGGCACGGAGATTCTCGTGCCACGGGATGCGGCCGTGAGCGTTGGGGCGCACCACCAGAGGCTCGAAGACCTCGTGCCCCGTGAGCTTCCACCGGTCGTATTCGTCGACTGGGCGGTGCACCTCGATGTACTCGCCGCCGGGCAGGCGCACGATCCGTCCGGACTCGTACCCGTGCAGCACGATCTCCCGGTCCTTCTTCTGCAGAGCGATGCAGACCCGTTTGGTGACGAAGTAGGCAAGCACCGGACCGACGAACAGCAACGCCTGGAGTGCGTGGATGACGCCCTCCATCGTCAGCCAGAAGTGCGTGGCGATGATGTCGGAGGATGCCGCCGCCCACAGCACGGCGTAGAAGGTGACGCCCGCCGCACCTATGGCCGTGCGGGTAGCGGCGTTCCGCGGCCGCTCAGCGATGTGGTGCTCCCGCTTGTCGCCTGTCACCCAGCCCTCGATGAAGGGGTAGATGAGCACCAGCACGATGAACAGTCCCAGCACCAGGATCGGGACGATGATGTTGAACGACCACGTCCGGCCCCAGAACACCGCTTCCCAGCCGGGCGGCACGAGCCGTAGCGCCCCGTCCGCGAACCCGATGTACCAGTCGGGCTGCGTGCCGGCGGAGACGGGGGATGGGTCGTAGGGTCCGTAGTTCCAGATCGGGTTGATCGTGAACAGCGAGGCGATCAGGACGATGACGCCGAAGGTGATGAAGAAGAAACCGCCCATCTTCGAGGCATACACCGGAAGCATCGGGTATCCGACCACGTTGTCGTTGGTTCGTCCGGGCCCGGCGAACTGGGTGTGCTTGTTGATGATCATCAGCATCAGGTGGAGCACGAGCAGCGCGACCAGGATCGCGGGCAGCAGCAGGATGTGCAGCGTGTACAGCCGGCCGACGATCGCTTCGCCGGGGAACTCCCCTCCGAACAGGAGGAAGGAGATCCAGGTCCCCACGATCGGCACGCCCTTGATCATGCCGTCGATGATCCGCAGGCCGTTGCCGGACAGCAGGTCGTCCGGCAGAGAGTAGCCGGTGAACCCCTCGGCCATCGCAAGGATGAACAGGATGAAACCGATCACCCAGTTCAACTCGCGGGGCTTGCGGAAGGCTCCGGTGAAGAACACGCGCAGCATGTGCACGCCGATGCCGGCGACGAACACGAGCGCTGCCCAGTGGTGGATCTGGCGCACGAGGAGGCCGCCGCGCACGTCGAACGAGATGTTGAGCGTGGACTGCAGTGCCGCGGACATCTCCACGCCCCGCATGGGCTCGTACGATCCCGTGTAGTGCGTGGGCGTCATCGAGGCCTGGAAGAAGAACGTCAGGAACGTGCCGGACAGCAGCACGACCACAAAGCTCCACAGCGCGATCTCGCCGAGCATGAAGGACCAGTGATCCGGGAAGATCTTCCGTCCGAGCTCTTTGACGAAGCCCGAGAGGCTGGTGCGCTCATCCAGGTAGTTGGCAGTCGCACCGATGAACCTGCCCCCGAGGGGTTTGTCCCGCTCCGTGGTCTGCGGCGTTGCGGTTGCGGTACTCAATGGCGCTCCCAGAAGCTCGGTCCGACGGGTTCGGTGAAGTCGCTGCGGGCGACGAGGTAGCCCTCGGCGTCCACGGTGATCGGCAACTGCGGCAGGGGCCGGGCGGCGGGCCCGAAGATGACTTTCGCGCCGTCTGTGATATCGAACTGCGACTGGTGGCAGGGGCACAGCAGGTGGTGTGTGAGCTGCTCGTACAGGGCGACGGGGCACCCGACGTGCGTGCAGACCTTCGAGTAGGCCACGATGCCGTCGTAGGACCAGTCCTTGCGGTCCGGGGCTTCGATGAGCTGGTCCTGGGGGAGACGCACGAGGAGCACGATCGCCTTGGCCTTCTGGTCCAGGTATCCCTCTTCGTGGGACAGCTCCGCGAGGTTCTCAGGGATGACGTGGAACGCGGACCCGAGGGTCACCTCCGACGCCTTGATCGGGCGCCCGCTGGGATCGTGAGCGAGCCGCGTCCCCTTCTCCCACATGGTGTGGCTCATCAGATACACCGGGTCACCGGCGTGCGGGTCGGCGGGGGTGTTGTGCGGGGCCAGTCCGCGGAAGAGCACCACGCCCGGGACCACCGACGCCACCAGTGCTGCGAACAACGAGTTGCGGATCATCGCGCGCCGCCCGAATCCCGACTCTTCGTTCGCGTCGGCGAATGCCTGCACCGCGGCATCCCGCGTGGTGTCCCGGCCGCGCGTGGGGTGGCGCTCCTCGATGTGCTCGTGGTCGGACATGATCGCCTTCGACCAATGGATCGCGCCGATGCCGATCGCTAGCAGCGCCAAGGCGATGCCGAGACCGATGAACATGTTGTTGCGGTGGATGCCGTCAGCCGAACCGCCCTCGATGGGGAAGAGCAGATAGGCGGCCACCGCCCAGATCGATCCGGCGACCGAGAGGTAGAAGAGGGTGTACACGGTCCGCACCGCGCGCTTCATCGCGGCCGGATCCTTATCCGTCATGCGCTCCCGGTGCGGAGGCAGTCCGGGATTGCGTGCCGGGTCGGACACCTCCACGGCGAGGCCACTCGACGGCTTCCACGAAGCTCGTTCGACATCGTGCGGCTCGTCCTCGTGTGCCATGGTGCTCCTCGTGATTTCGCTACGGGTCTGGGCCGGATCAGTTGGACTTCGCGGTGATCCACACGGTGATGGCGATCAGGGCGCCGATCCCGAAGATCCAGATGAAGAGGCCTTCGGAAACCGGCCCCAGTGATCCGAGGTCGAAGCCGCCTGGCGACGGGTTCTCCTGCATGTACAGCAGCGCCGAGATGATGTCGCGCTTGTCCTCGGGGGTGAGGTTCATGTCGTTGAAGACGGGCATGTTCTGCGGGCCGGTGACCATCGCCGCGTACATGTTCAGTGCCGAGGTGGCGTGAAGGTTCGGGGCGTACTTGCCTTCGGTGAGCGCCCCGCCTGCGCCTGCGACGTTGTGGCACATGGCGCAGTTGACCCGGAAGAGCTCGGCGCCGGCCGCGACGTCGCCCTGGCCGTCCAGCACCCGCTCAGAGGGGTAGGTCGGTCCGGGTGCCACGGACTGCACGTACTTGGCCAGGGCGGCGATCTGTTCCTCGGTGAACTGGACGGGCTTCTGCGGCGCCTGCGGCGCCTGCGCCTGGAGAGGCATACGTCCGGTCGACACCTGGAAGTGCACCGCCAGCTCTCCGACACCGTACAGCGACGGACCGTTCTGGGTGCCCTCCAGGTTGAGTCCGTGGCAGGTGGCGCAGTTGGCCTGGAACAGCTTCTGGCCGTCGTCGACGGTGAGGGTCGAGGCGGCGGCGGGTGCCTCCGTCGTGGCCGCGACGGCTGCCGATGCGCCGGCGTAGATGCCGCCGGTCAGGAGCAGACCGATTCCGAGGAGTGCGGCGCTGGCGATGGGGCTGCGACGACCCTGGCGCCGCTTGTTCACGCGTGACATGTCAGGTGCTCCGCTTCTATCGCAGGAAGTAGATGACCAGGAACAAGGCGATCCACACGACGTCGACGAAGTGCCAGTAGTAGGACACTACGATCGAGGTGGTCACCTCCTTGCGGCCGAAATTGCGCACCGCGTACGCGCGCCCGATGACGAGCAGGAAGGCGATCAGCCCGCCCGTCACGTGCAGCGCGTGGAACCCGGTCGTGAGATAGAAGGCCGACGCGTAGGAGTTGGCGCTGATCGGCATCCCCTCGGCGACCAGCTGCGCGTACTCCCACACCTGGCCGGAAACGAAGATCGCGCCCAGTGCGAAGGACAGGAAGAACCACTCCACCATCCCCCACTTCAGCGGGTTGGCGCCGGTGCGATGCGGCTGAAATCGCTCCGCGGCGAACACCCCCATCTGACACGTCACCGATGACAGGACGAGGACGATGGTGTTCACCGTCGCGTACGGGATGTTCAGCAGCGAACTCTCCTGCGCCCATAACTCCGGCGACGTGCTGCGCAATGTGAAGTACATCGCGAACAGGCCCGCGAAGAACATGACCTCGCTGCCGAGCCAGACGATCGTCCCGACCGCGACCGGGTCTGGGCGCTTGACCGCGCGCAATGCCTGGGAATACGTCGCTGGAGTCGTCACGCTCCCCATTATGGCCGATACCGGCAGACGATTTTCGCACCACGCAGCCGTAAGAAACCTCGGGGGAAGC
Organism: uncultured Actinomycetota bacterium; assembly: GCA_963696115.1. Lineage (GTDB taxonomy): Bacteria > Actinomycetota > Actinomycetes > Actinomycetales > Microbacteriaceae > Microbacterium. Next base: position 82,990 of record CAVOIT010000019.1, read on the forward strand.
TGGGGCCAGGCTCGACAGGGGCCGTGAAGTCCCCGCGAGTCCACCACCGCCACGTCGCCCACCCCCCGCTGCTCCGGTCGCTAGGATCGTCCCCGTGGCGGACGGATTGGACTGGCCCGCAGTGCTGACGGCTCTCCTGCAGGGCGAGGACCTCAGCGTGGCCCAGTCCACATGGGCGATGCGGCAGGTGATGGCGGGAGAGGCCACGCCCTCGCAACTGGGCGGATTTCTGATGGCCCTGCGCGCGAAAGGGGAGACCGTCGACGAGATCGTCGGGTTCCGGGATGCGATCCTCGAGGCTGCGTTGCCGCTGGAGGTGCCATCGCGCGTGCTCGACATCGTCGGCACGGGCGGAGACCGCGTCGGGACCGTCAACATCTCGTCGATGGCGGCGATCGTGGCCGCGGCAACCGGCATCCCGGTCGTCAAGCACGGCAACAGGGCGGCCAGTTCGGCGTCCGGCTCGTCGGATGTGCTCGCTGCGCTGGGCGTGGATCTCACCTTGAACCCGCAGCAGGTCGCGCGGGTCCTGCAGGACGTGGGCATCACCTTTGCTTTCGCCTCCGCATTCCACCCCGGTTTCCGGCACGCCGCAGCAACCCGGGCCGAATTGGGGGTACCGACCGTCTTCAACTACCTCGGCCCGCTCTGCAACCCCGCGCGCGCGGAGGCGAATGCGGTGGGTGTGGCGCACCTGGACCGGGTGCCGCTGATCACCGGCGTGTTCCGCACCCGCGGCGCGACCGCCCTGGTCTTCCGAGGAGACGATGGCCTGGACGAGTTGACGACGACAGGGCACAGCCGCATCTGGGAAGTGACCCTCGGTGACGTGCACGAGCACGACCTCGATCCGCGGGATCTGGGGCTGCCGATCGTCACGATGGATGCTCTGCTCGGTCGCGATCCGCAGTACAACGCCGATGCCGCCCGTCGGGTCTTGGCGGGGGAGCCGGGGCCGGTGCGCGACATCGTGCTGTTGAACGCTGCGGCCGGCATCACCGCGTTCCAGCTGTCCATCGACGCGTCCCAGGTGCAGCGGCCCGTCCTCGACCGGTTGGCGGAGGCGATGCAGGTCGCGGCTCAGGCGATCGACAGCGGCGCGGCGGCCGCGACGCTGGAGAGGTGGGCGGCGAGGACGCAGGCGCTCGCCGCGGGCTGACCTCCCAGCCGTGGGGCCTGGCGCACCATCACGCCGCGCCCGCGGCTTGTGCGAGTGCGGCAGCGGCGCGGGTGACGGCGGAGCCGACCGACCACGTCCGTCCGAAAGCGTCGATGGCGGGAGATCCCGGGTCGACCGGTATGACCCGGTCCGGGGCTGCGGGCAGGGGCAGATCGTCCACGAGCGCGACGACCCGAGGTGCGACGTCGAGATAGTCGGATGCGGCGAGGAACGCACCACCCAACCGCTTCGGCAGCAGACCGTCCCGCGCGGCAGCGCGGATCCCCGCCAGGTCTCCGTGCCGGCTCAGGAGATCCGCGGCGGTTTTCGCGCCCACTCCGCGCACGCCCGGCAGCCCATCGGAGGGATCGCCGCGCATCACCGCATAGTCGGCGTACTGGGCGGGCGCGACGCCATACCGCTCCGCAACGACCGTGGCCGTGACAATGTCCAGTGGCGCCGTCCCCCGGGCAGTGTAGATCACGCGGATCGACCGGTCATCGTCGACCAGCTGGAACAGATCGCGGTCACCGGTGACGATATCTGTCGACAGTCCTGACCGCCGTGCGAGCGTGGCGATGACGTCGTCAGCCTCGTGTGCGGCGGCGCCCACGACCGGGACGCCCAGAAGCTGCAGCGCCTCGCGGATCAGAGGGATCTGCGGTAACAGGCGTTCCGGAATCTGCTCCCTTTTGTCGCCGTGCTCTGGATCGGCCATTCGGTGCGCCTTGTACGACGGCAGCAGATCCACGCGCCACCCCGGTCGCCACTCCTCGTCCCAGCATGCGACCACACGGGTCGGATGCAGTTGCGACACCAGGCGGGCGAGCATGTCGAGGGTGCCCCGGAGCGCATTGACGGGGGCACCGGCAGGTGTCGCCGCATCTGGCACGCCGTGGAATGCCCGGAAGTACAGCGACGCGGAGTCGACCAGCATCAGTCGTTCCGTCACGGCAGCATCCTCACATAGCGATGGCGGATCAAAGGGTGACGGAGGGGGCGGCGGCTCCAAGGACAGTGCCTGTCGAAGGCGCGGACGTGATCTCAGCGGATCCCGCCCACCGGCGGATACGGCCGTCGCGACCGACGAGCACACCGGATCGGGTGCGGGCGTGCATGATCCAGCTCAGGTCGTCGATCCCCGCCACCACCGCCGCCGTGGCCCAGACATCGGCGGCGGTGAGGGAGTCGGCGATGACCGTCGCCGAGGCAACGCCGGTGGCCGCCATACCGGTGCGCGGGTCCCGGATGTGCTCTCCCTTCTCGGCGATGCCGCTCGTCGCGACCGCGCCGTCAACCACCTCGACCACGCCCAGGACACGACCGGGCCGGAACGGATCGGCGATCCCCACGCGCCAGCACCATCCCGAATCCGCGGACGTACTCAACTGCATGTCTCCGCCGGCGTTCAACCCGCACGCCAGCACTCCGCCGACCGTTTCCGACAGCCCGGCGAGGTGCTCGCGGTGCGCCTGCTCGACCGCCCATCCCTTCACGAAGCCGACGGGGTCCCACGCCTGGCCCGATCCAGCATCGAACAGGCCATCCGTCGCGAGCCGGGCGGCCCGGCACGCGGCCATCACTTCCGCCACCCGGGGGTCCGCCTGGGCGAGCGCGCGGTGCCCGGTGCGCATCAGCGTCACGTCGGAGTCAGAGCGGAAGGGCGAGAACACCTGATCCACGTCGCGCAGCCGTTCGTAGCAGTCGGACGCCGCACGGTCGACGGCCGCAGCCATCCGCGCGTCTGAGGGGCCTCTTGTGGCGATCACATGGAGGCTCACCGGCATCCCCATCACCTGCATCACTCGCACGTGGCGGTACCGGCCGTCGATCTGTCGGATCACAGCCGTGCCTGGTCCAGCGCGCTCTGCAGCGAAGCCACGTAGCCGCGACTGGTGTACGTCGCGCCGGAGACCATGTCGATCGCCGCGCTCTGCGCCGAGGTGGTTTCGCGAATGAGTATCGGAATCGCTCGCGCGTTGATCTGCTGGTCGCGTCCGTTGCTGTCCGGCTGCTGCAGCATGCGGACGTCGGCGATGGTCCCGCCGGTGACAGTCACCGCCACCTGCACGGGTCCGAAACGGGTCGCGGCGACGGTACCCGTGTAGGTGCCATCCTGCATCCCCGTTGTGGAATCAGTCGCGACGGGCGCGGACGGCGCAGAGGACGCCGCGAGGGGGGCCGTCGGCGCGGCTTTTCCTGGTACCACGGTCTGTGCAGCGGCTGGAGTCTCGGCGGGCACCGGGTCGGCCGCGGCGACGTCCGCGACGGAAGCCCGATAGCTGAACAGGAGAACGACCCCGCTCACGGCGGCGAGCAGGGAGTACACGATCGTGCGCATGGCAGGAGCTCCTCCGGTTCGTGCTCAGACGGTGAAGGATTCGGTATGGATGGCGCGGCGGGGGGTGCCTGCGCGACGCAGATCGGCGATGACCGCGGTGATCCAGGGCGCCGGACCGCACAGGTAGACGTCGGCGGTAGCGAGGTCCGGGCAGGCATACCGCAAGAGGTCCGGACCGCGCCATGCAGAGTACGCCTCCGGCATCCACGTCGATCCGGTCGCGGCTCGTGCACCGTCCAGTCGGACGTGCCGCAATCCGCGGGTCTGCCTCAGGGCACGGATCCGATCCGCCCGGATTGCATCTGCTTCATGGTGATCGCGCGTGATGAGGACCGCGCCTCCGGGCGGATAGGGCGCGGATTCGGCCAGGGCCACGAGAGGCGCGACGCCGGCGCCGGCACCGATCATCAGGATCCGCCGGCCGGTGCGTCGTTCGCCCGTCAGCATCCCGTACGGCCCCTCGAGGAGCACGGGTGTTCCGGGACGCAGGCGTGCCATGTGCGCGGTTCCGTCACCCACGACGCGGGCGGTCACCGTGAGCGTCTCCCGGCCGGGCGCGGCGGATAGGGAGAGCGGGTGCCCGGCGCTCCACCCGGGGCCGTCAACGAAGCGCCACACGAAGAATTGACCCGCACGGGCGCGCAGTCGATGCAGCCGCCTGCCCGTCATCGTCACCGTCACCGCCCGTGCCCCGTCGGGCTCGACGGAGGCAACTCGGACCCGATGCCGCTGTGAACGCAGCACTGGCCGCGCGACCCGGAAGACAACGACCGAACCGGCCGCAGCGATCCAGAGGATCCACCAGTAGGCCGTGGCTAGGGGCGATGCAACGAAGTCGCCCCCAGTCCACAGCATATGGGGAACCGCCAGGCCCACCCCGAGGTACGCGTATAGGTGGAGAAGGTGCCAGGACTCGTAGCGCATACGGCGCCGTCGTCGTCGTGTCGAGGTGACCACGACCACGAGGATCAGCGCAGTCCCAACCGTCGCCGGCAGCATCCCAGGGAAGGTCCAGATGAACTCCCACGCCTGGCGGACCGGGTCGATCCCGGCCTGGACGGCGTACCCGGCCACGATGAGGATGATGTGACCGAGCATCAGCCAGAATGACCAGAACCCCACCAGACGATGCGCGCGGGTGATGCCGTCCCGGCCGAAGCCGTTCTCGAACAGCGGCACTCGTGCCATGAGGAGCACCTGATAGAGCAGGAGATTCGCTGCGACCAGACCCGTCGCCCTGCCCGCCCCGGTCAGCGCGGCCCCGGGGCCGTCCAGCATGCTCTGTGCGCCGCCGCCGCGGATCCAGATCGCGACGACGGCGAGGCTGGTCAACCAGATCGCCCCGATCGCCGCGAGATTCCAGAGCGCGAGTCTCCGAGGCGGAGGTTCGATGCTCGCTGGCCCGTGTCGACTGCCTGCCCCGTCGATCGGTCGGGTGATGATCGCCATGTCGCGAGAATTGTGCGACCGTTCGAAGACGAGGCTAAGAATCGCGTCGGCCCAACAGTCTCATAGCCGATTCCTAGCCGCCGCCGCTCAACAGGCGGGGCCCCGCGGGTTCTCCGAGCAGGTCGTGGCGACCAGCACGGTCCGAGCCTCGACGACGGTGAGGTCCGTCGGACCGGCCGCAACGGTCAGAGCCCCGGGAACGCTCCGCCATCCTCCGCCGAAGTCGATCTCCGCCCGGTAGTCGACGGTCAGCGAGACGCGGGCCGTGCCGCGGGTGCGATAGACGTGGCTGGTTGCGGTGGGGGTGAACTCCGCGCTCTCGAGCACGGACCACGACGCCCCGCCCGTGGACGACGTCTGGGCGGTGCCGTCTCCATGGTCGAAGTGGAACGCGACCGGGGTGAAGCGAACGATGACGTCGTATCCGAGCACGGAACCAGGGATCTCGGCCGGTGCGGCGGTGCCGATCAGGTTGGTGGGGGCGCCGACCAGGGCGGCCCCCAGCGGCTCGGTGGTTAGCGCCGGCGCGGGCGGGCGGAACGAGGCGAGGTCTTCGATCGAGACCTGCGGCAGTGCGCTCACCGAGTAGATCGGGCGGCACAGCGGACTGAGACAGCCGGGGGGCAGTGGTGCTTCTGCGCCGGTCCGAGAGTTGGCCCCAGGATCGATCCCGCCCGATTCCGCCGCGTCGCCCCATCCTCCGTCGCGCATGCTCCCGGCGACATCGATCTGCGATCCCGTGTTCGTGACAGAGCAGGCTCCGACTGCCGCGATCTCAGGGCTACAAGGCGACAATCCCACGGTGTATGTGCCCAACACCAAGGCAGAGATCAGCAAGGGGCTTAGCATTGGTGATCACCCACGGTGCTACGCGTGATCGCCCAATCTTTCCCGATCTTCCGAAACGTAACCGCGAGCGGGGTCAGGCTCTCGCGGCCTTCTGGAGTGACGTCGGAGCCGTCCGAATCAATGACGCTTGTGGCGCTTGAGTCGAGGCAAACCTCCGCGAGCACTTCAGTCAGTGGCGCTGTGTTCGTAGGTACGGGGACGAATGAGACTACGACAGATGGGCCGACGACTCTCAATGACAGATCATTCATCTGCGCTTGCGCTTCGATCTCATTGTCCAAGGCTTCTCCATACAGAAAGGCGTTCGGCTCCGTCCCGGAGGTCTGACCTGCGCGCCATTCGTTGAGGGCGTCGACGTAGGAGCGGTAGGTGGCCTCGGCGGCCTCATAGGCGGCATCTGCGTCCGCAAACGCGGTGGCCGATGGAGTCGGTTCCGCGGCCGGCGCCGTGCAGCCTGTCAGCGCGAGCGCCCCTGCGACCACCAGGATCACATTCCGTCGACCCGGCTCCATGCGCTCACCGTAGCGTCGGCCTCGACCAACACGGGGTTTTCCACATGCCGAGCTTCGGCTGCCATACTGGCGCCGTGAAGATGCGCGGCACCGTTGTCCTGGCCGGAATCGTCGTCGCGGCAGCGTTGTTGAGTGCGTGCAGCACCACCTCGTCGGGCGGCGCGACCGCCAGCCCCATCGGAGGCGACGTCATCGCTCCCGTGACGAAGAACGTTAACGACCTCCAAGGCGCTGACGTGGATCTCGTGATCGGGCAGGTTCTGAACATCAACACAGGCGACCTCGCCGTACAGAGCTACTGGGGCAAGGTCGCGGACGAATCCGTCGCGACCTTCGTGCCCGGCCGCGAAGACGGTGGAGCCGAGTTCAACCCCGGCGTGGAGGCGGTCGGCGCCGGGAGCACCACTGTGGTCTTGACCAATCAGGACGGCGGCATCGAACCTGTCACCTTCACTGTGACGGTCATTCCCCGCTCGTGATGGAAGCCTCGTCCCGCGCCCGCATCGCCCGCAGCAGTTGCGCGGCATCCGCGGCGCTCGTGCCGAGATCGCGCGCGGAGAACGCAAGATCAAACCCACCTTTGGCCGCCCGACTGGCACGCGCATCGTCGCCGTTGTGACGGAGTCTGTCGGGATGTCTTACCCGGATGCCGAGGTCTCCCGCACGTGTGGTCCCGATGCTCTCGACGTCGCTCCAGGGGATCAGCCCGATCTTGGAGACGCGGATCCCGGAGCGGTCTGCGCGCAGTGTGGCCGACCGGAGTTGGCCGACCAGCGAGATCCCGCCCCCGAGGCCGAACAGTCCGACCACCCCGACTCCCAGGAGCAGGATCGGAATGTTGTCCTGATTGAGCGCGACGATCGCGACGCCCAGCGCCGTGACGAGGAGGCACGCGATCGCCAGTGCCACCAGTCGCCCGCGCCCCGCGCGCAGACGGAGCACGGTGGGTTCTCGGGACGACACCTCGCCAGCCTACGCGGTAGGCGCCAGGTGTCTGCCGCGTCAGTCGAGTAGCTCGGACGCCGTCGGGGATGGCAGGGCGACGCTGACCCGAGTGCCCCAGGGATCGGTCGCTGTCACAGACCGACCGGTGTCCTCGAACGGGACGCCTCGGAACCGTAGGCGGGCGATGAGCGCATCCAGATCCTCCCGACCCGGCACCCTGACAGCGACCTCCCCGAGCCCCAGGCTCGCGGCGCGGGGGCCCGCCCCGCGGCTCTGCCAGCTGTTGATCCCGAGATGGTGGTGGTATCCGCCCGCCGAGGTGAACAGAGCTCCAGGATACTCGGCGATGGTGACCTCGAACCCGAGCGCGTCCACGTAGAACGGCCGCGCCGCCTCGATGTCGCCTACCTGCAGGTGCACGTGGCCCACCGTGCCGGCCGTCGTCGGCGCGGCATCCAGCGCCTCTTGGGTCAGATGGCGCTGCAGATAG
>CAVOIT010000020.1:0-88332 GCA_963696115.1 uncultured Actinomycetota bacterium
GCCCGGGGGCGCGTGGCGCCATCGGTGGGACTCGCTGCGGATGGGAACAGTCAACGGCATCCACGAGTTGCCGGGGCTCCCGGTCCCGGCAGCGGGGGGTGACGAGCGCGCCAACGCGGTGCTGCCCGCATACTTCGCCGAATACGAGCGGCGGTTCGACATCCGGGTGCGCCGTCCCGTCAGCGTCCGCAGTGTCGCGCGGGTCACGGGCGAGGACGGTCCCGGCTTGGCGGTCGCGACCACGACCGGGACGTACCTCGCGTCCTACGTGGTCAACGCGACCGGCACCTGGACCCGGCCGCACTGGCCGTACTACCCGGGGATGGACCACTTCCGTGGTCAGCAAGTGCATGTGCACGATTACCGACGCGCGGAGGACTTCGCCGGCCAGCGCGTCGTCGTGGTGGGCGCCGGCGTGTCGGCCGTGCAGCTGCTGGATGAGATCTCCCGTGTCACCGACACTTTCTGGGTGACGCGGCGCGAACCGCAGTGGGTGCGCTCGGAGTTCGACATCCCTGCTCGGGTGTCCGCGATCCAGGGGGTTGCCGACCGGGTGGCACGGGGGTTGCCCGCCGGGAGCGTGGTATCCATCACCGGAATGCGCTGGAGTGCCGCGGCGCAGGCCGCGCAGGATCGCGGTGTGCTCGTGCGGCATCCCATGTTCCGCCGCCTCGAGGAGAACGGTCTCAGGATGCCGGATGGCTCCTTCGAACCGGCCGACGTGATCCTGTGGGCCACCGGCTTCCGTCCGGCGCTGGACCATCTCGCGCCGCTGCGGCTTCGGACGCCCTCCGGCGGCATCCGCGTGGTGGACTCCCGATCGGTGGATGAGCCTCGGTTGTTCCTGGTCGGGTACGGACCCACGCAATCGACCGTCGGTGCCAACCGAGCCGGCCGGCTCATCGCGGCGACAGTCGCAGGGGAACGGCGACGCGGAGTGCGGCAGCGTTCCCATGACGGAGGGCAGGAGCGTCCGAATGTGAGAGTCTTGTCAGCGCGATGACCCCGAGCACCCCCCAGCCGTCCGAGCCCGCGGCAGCCCAGGAGCGTGAGCGCGCTGTGCGGGCATCACTGTCGGCCGATGAGTTCAAGAGCGTGTTCCGTGGGCATCCGGGCGGTGTCGCGGTGATCACCGCGGACTCGTCGGCCGGACCGGTCGCCCTCACTGCGACGTCGGTCGCCTCCGTCAGTGTCGACCCGCCGCTGCTGGTGTTCTCGTTGTCAGAGGACTCTTCCGCCGCGCCGGCTATCCTCGCCGCTTCCACGGTAGTGGTGCACCTGCTGGACGCGCACGACCTGCCCCTCGCCCGGCTGGCCGCCACGAGCGGTGCCGACCGGTTCGCCGATCGGTCGTTGTGGTCGCGGCTGGTGACGGGGGAGCCGGTGTATCACGGGGTGCGCGCGTGGGTTCGGTGCATCGTGGTCGAACGGATGCACGCCGGCGCCTCCACGATCGTGGCCGCGCACGCGGTGCAGGCGAACGTGAATCGCCCCGTGAGTGACGGCGACCCAGGTGACGCGCTCGTCTACCACAACCGGACGTGGCATCGTCTCGACGATCGCTCCCGACTGGCGTGAGCGCGTCGGAGGACGGGCGGACCGACCCCGAGGAGCTACGCGAGAGCTATCAGGTCGCGACCGACGGCGCCTGCAAGGGGAACCCGGGTCCGACCGGTTGGGCTTGGGTCGGCGAGGACGGGGACTGGGCCGCCGGGTCTCTGACGCGCGGGACTAACAATGTGGGGGAGTTGCTCGCCTTGCTCGCCGCGATCCGAGACAATCTGCGGGTTCGGCACCTGACGGTCCTCGCGGACTCCCGCTACGTGATCGACACCTACCAGTCGTGGATGGACGATCACGCCCGGCGAGGGTGGGTGACAGCGGGCAAGAAGCCCACCGCCAATCGCGACCTCCTCGAACAGTTGATCGCGGTGCGTCAGCTGCGCCGGGACGCGGGTCTGCCGGACGTGCGCCTGGTGCACGTGCGCGGGCATGCCGGGCACGTGCTGAACTCGTGGGCTGACGAGCGCGCGGTGCGCGCCGCGGCGCACGCCGCCCGGGGTGAGCAACGGATCTGGTCGTCTCGACAGGGTCTGGCGCCCCTGGATGTCGCCGCGGAACCCGGGCGGTCAACGCCTCGGATGTGACGGATGTCAGGCCCGGGCGTGCACCGCGGCGGCCATCCGCTCCACCGCCTCCTCCAGGATCGGGCGGGGAGTGGCGAACACGAGGCGGGTGAAACCGCGCCCTGACGCGCCGCACAGGGCGCCGTCCGTCAGTGCGACCCCGGCTTCACGCAGGAGCACAGCGGCGGGTGCGCCACCCAGGTCGTAGCGGCGCCAGTCCAGCCAGGCGATATAGGTGCCCTCCGGGGGACGGTACCCGACCTCGGGCAGCCGATCGCGCAGGGCATCCTGGAGCACCATGCGGTTGCGATCCAGGTAGTCCACGACTTCCGCGAGCCATGCGCCGCCGTCCCGGTAGGCAGCAGTGCTCGCGACCACGCCGAGGTTGCTGGGCCCGGCGACCGCCATCGCCGCCCCCTCGTTCCACACGCGTAGGTCACCGTCGTTGCTGAAGACCAATTGAGCGCATTTCAGGCCCGGCAGGTTCCATGCCTTCGACGCCGATGTCGCGGTGATCGTGTGCGCCGCAGTCGCTTCGGAGACCGACGCGTATGGGATGTGGCGGTGCCCCGGGTAGACGAGCGGGGCGTGGATCTCGTCCGAGAACACTCGCGCGCCGGTGCGGGCCACCACATCCGCCACTGCCTGCAGCTCCCCGGCTCGGAAGACCCGGCCCACGGGATTGCAGGGATTGCAGAGGATGAGCAGTCCGCCCTGGGGCGCGAGCGCCCGCTCGATCCCCTCCAGGTCGAGGACGTAGCCGTGCTCCCCGAGCAGCATCGGGACCTCGATGAGCTCGCGACCGTGGCGGGGTGGGATGCGCAGGAACGGCATGTATGCCGGAGTGGGCAGCACCACGGGTGCGGATGTATCCCCGAATCGATCCAGGACGACCTCGAGCGCGCTCAGGACGTCTGCGACCGGACGGATCTGCGCCGGCGCGACCGCCCAGTCGTAGTGACTCTGGAACCAGTCGGCTGCCGCTTCGGACAACGCGTTGCTGGCTTGGTCCGGGAGGTATCCGAACGCGGCCGCGGCTACAGCGTCGTGCAGCGCCCGCTCGACTGGTTCGGCGACTCCGAAGTCCATCTCCGCAACGAACGCGCCGATCGCGTCCGGGAAACGGGTCCACTTCACGCTCCCGTGTGCCCGCAACTGCTCGACGGTCAGGGCATCGAAGCGACTCGCGGCACCCATGGCTCTCCTCTCCGGCGACAGCGGGATGGCGCGCGCCGCTTCGACTCTAGGGGCAGCGCGCACCGCACTCACTGCCGCACGATGCGCACGGCCGCCGCTCGATCCTTCTGACTATTCCAGACGCGGCGCGGGTGGTGCTGCTATGTCCCGGTCCCAGGACCGCAGCGCTCGCAGCAGGAACCGCTTCTTGTGCAGGTGCCCGTGCATGCGCGTCAGGATGTCATCGAGCGCACGGATCGCCTCGACGATATACGGCCCCTTGTTCAGCATCACGCACTCGGCCCGATTGGCGGTCGCCGCGTCCGTCACCTCGGCGCGCGTAGGCACCCCGGTCGCGGCCAGGGTGTCGAGCACCTCCGTGGCCCACACCACAGGGATACGGGCTGACTCACACAACCACAGCATCTCCTCCTGCACCTCGGCGAGCCGGGTGAAGCCGACCTCCACCCCGAGGTCGCCGCGGGCGATCATCACCCCCGCACGTTCATGGGTCATGATCTCCAGCAGGATCTCCGGCAGCGCCTGGAACCCTGCGGGGGTTTCGATCTTCACGATCACACCCAGCGCGGTGGCGTCCGCCCCCGCCAGGGCGTCAAGCAGGTCCCGCACGTCCGCGGCAGAACGCGTGAACGACAACTGGACGATGTCCGCCCACTCCCGCGCATCGGCCAGGGTGCGTCGGTCGACGGGGCTGAGCGCGGGCATGCGCAACGGCGTGTCGGGAAGGTTGATGCCCTTCTCTGCCCGGAGCTTGGTGCCCTCGTCGGCGGCGATGCCGATCTCGACGTCGGCCTCGCCGGCGCGGACGGCGGTCACGGTGCCCTGAATGCTGCCGTCATCGAACACCACGCGGTGGCCTGGCTCGATCGCATCCAGCGCTTCGGGCAGCGTGCAGCCGATGCGGTGGGGTCCCCCGGTGGTGGAGGGGACAGGCGTCATGTCCGCGGTGAGTGTCACGGTGTCGCCCACGTGCACGCGCAGCGCCGGACGTTTGCCCGGCTTGGAGTGCTCGTGTTTCTTCCGATCATCGGATTGGTGCGTCTCCCCGGCCGGAGCGATCGGGCCGGTGCGGATCTTGGGACCCGCCAGGTCCACGGCGATCGGGACCCCCGCGCCGGCGATCCGGACGTGGCGCGCCATCCGACGCCACTGATCGGGGTGGTCGTGGGCGCTGTTGATCCGGGCGACGTCCATCCCGGCGGCGGCGTACCCGGCGACCAGTGCGGCATCCTCGGCGGCCTCGGTGGGGAGCGTCACCATGATGCGGGTGCTCCGGTCTTCGGGGGTGCCGCCGAACAGGGCCGCCGCTCCGCGCGGCAGCTCGGCGCGCAGACGTTCGCCGTGCAGGATGATCCGGTCGCCGACCGCGCCGTCGATCGCGTCGTCGAGGATGGCCAGCACCGCGTGGAGGTTCCCCAGCACGTTCGATTCCATCCGGCCCAGGGACGACAGACCCGCATCGGTGAGCCGCTCCTGAAGCGGGCGGAGGTCGCGGGATCGCAGCGCGAGGTAGTGCAGCATGTTCGCCGCTCCGGCACGATGCGACTCGTGGACGCGGTCCAGCATCGCCGCCGATCGCTCCTCCCTCCGCAGCGCCGCCTCTCTGAGTTCGCGGACCTCCGCTCGCAACGCGGCGAGGCGCTGTCGCCGTCGCGTTGCCGGAACCCAGGCCGCATCTATCGCACGACTGTCCATCCGCGCACCGTAGGCTGCGCAGGTTACGCGAACATGGCCGCGCCCAGTATTGCGTCGGGCTCGCACCCCGGCAGCACCGCGAAGACCGCTGACCCGATCGGTGTGGTCCACCGGTTCATCAGGTCCAGGTCCGCAAGGCGACGCTGGATCGGCAGGAACTGCGCGTCGACGTCGGCCTGGAACGACGCGAACAGCAGGCCGGATCCTGATCCCCCAGCCGAATCGGGCGCGCCGTCGTAGTTGTAGCCGCGACGGAAGATCCGCTCGTTGGGACCGCCCTCGCCACGCGCTCGGCGCAGATGCGAGTACTCGGGGATGACGGGAAAGCCAATCGGGGTGGTGGCGGTGAAGTCGGGGTCGTCGTACTCGTTCGCGCCTGTGAGGGGCGCGCCATTGCTCATGCGGCGCCCTACCGCCTGTTCCCGGCCCTCCCGGTCCAGTCGGTCCCAGCCGTCCAGGTCCATCGCGATCCGCCGGAGCACCAGAGACGTGCCGCCGGACAGCCACCCTCCTCCCGGTACCCAGACCACGCGGTCGAAATCGGCCGTGCCGGGGCGGGGATTCGCCGTGCCGTCGACCTGACCGAACAGATTCCTCATGGTGGTCCCGGCCGTTTCCGAACCGTATGCGCGGCGGAAGCCAGACTGCAGCCATCGGATGGTCGCGAAGCGGCGGACGTCCTTGGTCAGCATCCGCACCGCGTGCGCCACGGTGACGACGTCATCGGCGGCCACCTGCAGCAGAAGATCGCCGTCAGAGAACTCCGGACGGAGTCGGTCGATCCCGAATGCGGGGAGGGGGTGCAGCCACAGCGGCGGTGTCCGGCCGGCCAGCAGCACGGCGCGCGGGCCCACGCCGACCGTGACGGTCAGGCGGGCCGGGACCGCTGCTAACTCCGGTTCGGTGTCGGCCAGCGCGGGTATACCCCGCACGAGCCGGGATGCGTCGTCGGTGAGGATCCGCAGCATCCTGCGCAAGCCGTCGCGATCACAGGATGCCGTCAGGTCCAGGGCGACGAACGTCGCGTACGCCTGAGGATCGGTATCGACGCCGCCCTGGTGGGTGCCGTGGAACGGGATCACGCGGTCGCCATTGCGCGGTGGGACCGACGCCGAGTTGTCCGATCCCTGTCCTGGGCCGCCGCCCAGGGCGACATCCGCCCCGATGGCTGCTGCGGCTCCGGCCGCGGCGACAGCTCCTCCCAGGAGGAACTGTCGCCGCGTCGCGCTGGAGCGGTGGGCGCCAGCAGAACGCGTCGGCATCAGTGGCCCATCTCGCCCATCCCCGGCGTTGCGGTCGCCCCACCGACGTAGTTCTCGTTGGCACCGGCGAAATCTTTCACCGGTGCGGTGAATCGGTACGTCGAACCGTCGGAGAAGGTGAGCGACAGGGCGACATCGTCACCCGGAAGGAGAGGTGCGCTGAGATTCATCAGCATGATGTGGTTTCCACCGGGTTCGAGCACGAGTTCGCCCTCGGCAGGGATGACGAAGCCACCCTCCTTCGGTCGCATCGCCATGCTTCCGCCATCGCCCATGACCGTCTCGTGCAGTTCCACGGTCGCCGCGACGTCGCTGGTCGCCGAGACGACCGTCACGGCCTGGTCGGATGCGTTGCGGAGCGTCCCGAATCCGCCGGTCATGCCCGAATCGGCGGCCTTCACCCACGCGTCGGAGATCGTGACGGCGGTGGCCGCCGGATCGGGAGTGGGCGTGCCCGAGGATGATGCGGGCCCCGAGCATCCGGTGAGCGCGGCAAGGGAGGCGGCGAGCAGGATGCTCACTCGCATGCCGTTGTGGTGTGTGGTGATCACAAAAATGCCTTTCGTCGTGCCGCCGGCTGCATAAGCACCGCCGGGAGCGCCGTGTCCGCCGTACGGGCGGCGGGTGCGGATAGGAGTGAATTGGATGGTGACGTAGCCGCCGCCCGCAATGACCGCGCGGCGGCGACTCCAAGGAGAACGGCGACGCCTGCACCGCCTTCGGACGCGCTCGGATCACCGGGAACCGCGTCCCCGCGGCCCACGGATCAGAGCAGGGCGATGACCGGTGGACCGCGTCGGTCCGGAGCCAGGCGGCAGACCGAGTCCCACGGTGCACTCCAGTGGGAATGGGTGGTCGAGCCTAACGATCGCGAACGTTCGGAGGGAACACCGAGCCGAGCCACGATCGCCCGTGCCGCGTCCCGAGCCACGGCGACCGCGAACCGGACGATCCGGAGCACTGCGTGCTCGCCGCGATGCAGTGCGAGGGTGGTGGCGGCAACGGCGATCCCATGCCACACCCACATCCCTGCGTCCGGTGCAGCGGTCAGGGCATCGATGGCACCCGGGGGGGTGTGCACCATAGCGCCGGCATGGTGCCCGGTGGGCGCCGGAACGGATGCGGGGACGGAGCCGAGAGTGAAGAGCGCGTGGAACAGGAACTGGCTCGCCGCGACCGACAGCGCGAGGCGAATGGCGGACAGACGCCGACCAGCGAGCGTGACGCACACCGCCAGCGAGAGAATCCACGGCACCCCGACGCCGAGAGGGCCGGGCATCGCGCCACCCCCTGCGAGGTGCGACAGCAGCGCCACGAATGTCGCGGTCGACCCGGCGACCACCCCGCGCAGGGAGCGCGCAGTTCGATTCCGTCGCACGCTTCCATGCTCACACACACGGGCACGCCGGCCGTTCCGTAACGGCCGGAACAAAGGGCGCCGGCTCTGATATCCTGAAGCGTCATCACTGTGGCGTCCGCTTCGCACGGAGTCACGGCGACATTTTGAACATCATCCCGCTTCGCTCCGTCTCGAAGCAGCATCGTTCGCACGTTCCGACATCCACGTGGGTGTCGCGGCGGGAACGATATCGCACGGAGCCCGACAACCGAACCCAAGGACAACCCGCTCAATGACTACAGCAACGACCGCACCGACCACCAAGCAGGTCGCGATCAACGACATCGGATCTGCCGAGGACTTCCTGGCCGCGGTCGAGAAGACGCTGAAGTTCTTCAACGACGGAGACCTCATCGAGGGCACCGTCGTGAAGATCGACCGCGACGAGGTGCTCCTCGACGTCGGCTACAAGACCGAGGGCGTCATCCCCTCCCGTGAACTGTCCATCAAGCACGACGTCGACCCGAACGAGGTGGTTCAGGTCGGCGACCGCGTCGAGGCCCTTGTCCTGCAGAAGGAGGACAAGGAGGGGCGGCTCATCCTTTCGAAGAAGCGGGCCCAGTACGAACGGGCTTGGGGTGATGTCGAGAAGATCAAGGAGAACGACGGCGTCGTCACCGGTCAGGTCATCGAGGTCGTCAAGGGCGGCCTGATCGTGGACATCGGATTGCGTGGCTTCCTTCCCGCTTCCCTCATCGAGTTGCGGCGCGTGCGGGACCTCACTCCGTATCTGGGCCAGGAGCTCGAGGCGAAGATCCTCGAGCTGGACAAGAATCGCAACAACGTGGTGCTCTCCCGCCGGGCGCTCCTGGAGCAGACCCAGTCGGAGTCACGCTCGAACTTCCTCCACAACCTGCACAAGGGGCAGGTCCGCAAGGGCACGGTCTCCTCCATCGTTAACTTCGGCGCGTTCGTGGACCTCGGCGGGGTGGATGGTCTCGTGCACGTGTCGGAACTGTCCTGGAAGCACATCGAGCACGCGTCCGAGGTCGTCGAGGTCGGGCAGGAGGTCACGGTCGAGATCCTCGAGGTCGACATGGACCGGGAACGCGTGTCGTTGTCCCTGAAGGCGACGCAGGAGGACCCCTGGCAGGTCTTCGCGCGGACCCACGCCATCGGTCAGGTCACGCCCGGCAAGGTCACCAAGCTCGTGCCGTTCGGTGCATTCGTGCGGGTGGCCGACGGTATCGAAGGTCTCGTGCACATTTCGGAGCTGTCCGGTAAGCACGTCGAACTCGCGGAGCAGGTTGTGTCCGTCGGCGAGGAGGTGTTCGTGAAGGTCATCGATATCGATCTGGAACGCCGGCGGATCTCGCTCTCGCTGAAGCAGGCCAATGAATCGGTGGACCCCTACGGCACCGAGTTCGACCCTGCCTTGTACGGCATGGTGACCGAGTACGACGAGAACGGCGAATACAAGTATCCCGAGGGCTTCGACCCGGAGACCAACCAGTGGAAGGAAGGCTTCGACGCGCAGCGCCTGGCGTGGGAGGCCGAGTATGCGGCAGCGCAATCGCGCTGGGAAGCCCACAAGGCGCAAGTCGCGAAGTCCATCGAGGCTGCGGCAGGCGGCAAGGACACTGGCGAAGGAGGTTCGTCCTACTCCAGCGAGTCCGGTCCCGTCGGCACTCTCGCGGACGACGAGGCTCTGGCGGCGCTGCGCGAGAAGCTCGCCGGACGTTGACGCGCCGGGTCGCGGGCGCGCCTCTTGGTTCGCGCCCGCGACCCGTGCGCGCGGCCGGATAGGGTGAGCACGTTCACGAAAGGAACGGAACGTGCCCGAGCACCGTCATCGCCGCTGCGCGCGCGCCGGCGCAGCCCTGCTCCTGGTGGCGGCGGCCGCGCTCAGCGCGTGCGCGGCGCCGGCCAATGTCGCCCTGCCCTCGCAAACCACCCCGACCCGCAGCGCGCTTGCCGAGGCCGCAGCGCTCCAGCAGGCACTCGATGACAGCCGGTCCCGGCTGGGTTTCCCGGGCGTCATCGCCCGTGTGATCCGGCCGGGAGCAGGCTGGGACGGCGTGTCCGGGGTGGCGGCACCCGGCGGCAGCCGGACTCCGGCCGTCGATGATCGCACCCGCGTGGGCAGTCTCACCAAGACGATGACGGCGACGATCGTGCTGCAGCTCTCGCAGGAGGGGCTCCTCTCCCTGGACGAGCCGATCTCCCGATATGTCCCCGACCTGCCTAACCCGGACGCCACCATCAGCCAGGTGATGGATATGACCAGCGGCATCCCGTCGTACACCCTCGATCAGGAGATCACCGACGCGTACCTCTCGCGGCCGTGGCAGGACTGGACTCCAGAGCAGTTGCTCGACGGCGTGCGGACTCTTCCCGCCGAGTTCCCCCCCGGTACCGGGTGGCAGTACTCGAACTCGAACTACGTCGCGCTCGGCGTGCTGATCGAGAAGGTGACGGGCAAGCCCGTCGCCGACGTCTTCCAGGAACGCATCTTCGGCCCGCTCGGGATGAGCTCCTCGTCCTTCCCGATGGATGATGCGATCCCCGCGCCGTATCTCGCCGGAGTCACGGCCCAGGGCGCCGAAGATGGCCAGACGCGGGACGCGACGCGATGGTCGCCGTCGTTCGCCTTCACCGCCGGGCAGGTGGTGTCGACGATGGACGATCTGGAGCGGTGGGCGCATGCATTGTTCACGGGAGAGGGTGTGCTCGACCCCGCGACGCAGCGCCTGCGTCGCGATTCGATCCTCACCTGGCCGCCGCCGAACAGCGCCACGGCAGGCTACGGGTACGGCATCGGGAATCGCGACGGATGGTGGGGGCATGATGGTGACATTCCCGGATACACCACCTCTGTCGTGCACAACTATCAAACCGACACGACAATCATCGTCATCGTGAACAGTGACATTCCCGATGCCGAGACGGGCCTGGCGCCGGCGCCGTATGTGCTGGCACAACTGCAGGCCGCACTCGGATGACTGCCGAGGGTCTGTCACCCGTCGTTGCCACTGATTCGAAGGGAGCGCCACGCCGGCCCGGCCTGGTGCTGAGCGCTCTGATCCTGGCTGCGCTTGTGTGCAACATCAATCTCGCTGCCGCAAACATCGCACTGCCCCAGATCGGGGACGCGTTCGGTGCCGGCCAAACCAGCCTCAACCTCGTGGCACTGGGCTGCTCCCTCGGCCTGGCGATGTCGGTGCTGTACCTCGGTGCCATCGCGGACCGGTACGGGCGCAAGCAGGTTCTGATGCTCGGTCTGGGGCTGACGGTCCTCGTCAGCTTCGCAGCAGCCTTCTCGCCCAGCATCGGTGCGCTGGTCGTCAGTCGCGTGATGACCGGGGTCGCCGCAGGGATGGCGTACCCCACGACCCTCTCGCTGATCACGGCCCTGTGGGCCCCGGGGGCGCGGCGGACCCGTGCGATCGCCTTGTGGTCCAGTGTGAGCGCGATGGCGACCGTGGTTGGCTCGGTGACGGCCGGTGCCTTGCTCGAGTTCTTCTGGTGGGGTTCTGCGTTTCTGATGGCCGCGCCGCTGGCATTGCTCGCGCTGCTCTTGGTGGCGCGGGCGGTGCCTGCGCACGTCGCGGAATCGAGCAATCCAGTGGACCATCTCGGCGGCGTGCTGTCCGTCGTCGGAGTGGCCGCGCTGGTCCTCGGAGTCAGCACGGTATTCGCCCCCGGCCAGGCCACGGCAGGGGTGGTGCTGCTCGGCGTGGCGCTGGTCGGGCTTGCGGCGTTCATCTGGCGCCAGCGAACGGCGCGGACACCGCTGTACGACCTCCGCGTCGCGTCGCGGCGCACCTTCTGGGTTCCCGCCCTCGCAGGCATGATCGTGTTCGGCTCATTGATGGGTGCGATGTTCGTCGGCCAGCAGTTCCTGCAGAACATCCTCGGTTACGACACCGTCGAAGCGGGCCTGGCGGTCGTCCCCGCCGCTGTCGCGCTCCTGCTGGTCGCACCCTGGTCAGCGCGACTGGTCACGGCTCGGGGCACGCGTACGGCGATGCTGTCCGGCTACGCGTTCGTGTTCGCCGGGTTTCTCGGAACGCTGCTGTGGCGCGAGCACACCCCGTATTGGCTGGTCGGGACATGCTTCTTCCTCATCGGATGCGGTGCGGCACTGGCGATGACTCCCGCGTCGCGATCCCTGACGGATTCGACGCCGGTGCGCCGCGTCGGGATGGCGTCCGCGACATCGGATCTGCAGCGCGACCTCGGTGGCTCCATCATGCAGGCACTCCTCGGGGCGATTCTGGCGTCCGGCTTCGCCCACGCCTTCTCGCGTGCCATCACCGCGACCGGTCGTGCTGCACAGATCCCCGACCAGGTCACCCAGGCCCTGCAAGCCTCCTACGCCTCGGCCGCGCGTGTCGCCGACCAGTACCCGCAGTACCGCCAGGCCATTTTGGATGCCGCCGCGCAGAGCCTGGTCTCCGGAGCGTTCGGCGCCTATCTGGTAGGCGCCGTGGCCATCGCCGGAGGTGCGACTCTCGTGGTTCTGCTCGTCCCGAGGCATGACCGGGAGAAGCAGCTCATTGCGTCGTACCAGACGGCTGACGCCGGCCAGCCGGCCGACCGGTAGCGTCCCCGTTCGGACGCTCCCGCTCGTCTCCCGCCTGCCGCAACCGCCCGGACCCCGGGCTGGCGGTAGCGTCACCCTATGAGCGCATCCGCGAGCGATCGGACCCCCGCTCAGTCCCGCGACTCCGTGTCGCGGTTGCGACGTGCGCCGCTGGGGCTCCCCCCTGCTGTCGATGGAGCCCGCGGTCCCGTCGCAACGCTCCTGCAGTGGGGTCTGCTCGTCGCAGCGCTCGGCATCATGCTCGTTCGGCTCTCATCCACAGCGGCCCCCATGGAGGGCATCCTCATCGAAATCCTCGTGATCGCCGGAGTCGGAATCGCGATTATTCTAGCGCCGTGGTCGCGATTGCCCCCGTGGACTGCGATTACGGTGCCGCTCATCGACGTCGGCGCGATCACTCTGCTGCACCAGACCGATCCGGCCGCGGGCTACGGTGTGCTGCTCGCCCTGCCCGTGATCTGGATGTCGCTGTATTTCGGTGTCATCGGCTACGCGATCAGCATCTCGGTGCCGGTGCTTGCGGTTGTCGCCGCGGTGGTCGTCGGGGGACCGCCCGTATGGCGGGGGATCGTCGTGGCGTTCGGATTCGCGACGGTCGTGATAGCGACGGTCATGGCAGCTCTCGCCCGTCAGATGAATGCCCAGCGCGCGCTGTTCACGGAGCAGACATCCGCATTGGGTCGGACCACCCGTCGGGCGCAGCGCCAGGAGGAGCTGATTACCGAGGTGCTGGACGCGGTCGATTTCGGCGTCATCCGTATCGCCCGCGACGGATCGACAACGGTGGCGAACGAAGCCCATGCCCGTCTGCAACGAGCAGCGAACGCGACCGTTGACGGCCAGCCTGGCGTCTTCGCGGCGGACGGCGTGACACCTCTCAGCGCGATCGAAACGCCGTACGCGCGCGCTGCCGGTGGTGAGGTCTTCGACAATCAGATCGTCTGGTTCGGGCCCGAGCAGGGCCGGCGACGCGCACTGAGCATCACGGCTCGCCGGACGTACGGCGCTGACGGGTCCGACAGCGGCGCGGTGGTGATCTCCCGGGACGTCACCAGTGAGCTCACGGCGCTTCGTGCCCGCGACTCGTTGGTGTCATCGGTATCGCACGAGCTGCGGACGCCGCTGACTTCGATCATCGGCTACCTGGAACTCGCCGTTGACGACCCTGACTTGCCCGCTCGAGCGAAGAGCAACCTTCAGATCGCCGAGAGGAACGCCTCCCGCCTGCTCGAGATCGTGTCCGACATCCTCATGGCATCGAGTCGTTCGGAGATGTTCGCCGATCTGACTGTGTCTCAGCAGGCGATCGATGTTGGGCACCTCCTGCGCGCGAGCGGGGAGGCGTGGCGGCCCGCAGCAGCCGAACGTGCGATTGACATCGATCTGACCGAGGTCCGCGACGCGCCGGCATATGCCGATCCGCTCCGCATGCGCCAGGTGATCGACAATCTGGTGAGCAACGCCGTCAAGTACAACCGGGATGGGGGCCGGGTTATACTGTCGGCCGCATCCGATGGTGTACGCACCGTCTTGACCGTCGCGGACACCGGCATCGGACTGACGGAAGAGAACGTGGGCCGGATCTTCGAACGGTTTTTCCGCGCAGACGACCATTCCACGGGAACGGGCCTCGGCTTGGCGATCAGCCGGGACCTCGTACGGGCGCACGGAGGAGACATCTCCGTCTCCAGCCGTCTCGGCTCGGGGACCGTGTTTCGCGTGGACCTGCCGACGACCGTCGACAGCGTGAACCATCCGGACCAGGTCGGGGCGAGTGGCCGACAACCGGATGTGAGCGGAGTCGCGGGTGATTGAGCAGGTGCTCGATGCTCCCCTCGGCGCGCTTGCCGCGGTGGTGGTGGCCGTTGCCTATATCTGGACCTCCTTGGCGCGCGGGGACCGCGGCGGCGCGCGGCTGTGGGCGCTCGCGTTCCTGTTCGTCCTGGGCGGGGCAACCGCGAGCGTTCTGGAGCTCGGAGTCGACCTGGACGTGTGGACGCGTGCGTGGGTACTCGCTCTCCGCAACGCATTCGTCGTGAGCGCCGCCGGATGCTTTCTGCTCGGTTCGCTCGCGTACCGGCGGCGCCCGGTGGGAGGCCCGAGCTACGTGGTGGGCGCACTGGCGGTATTGACCCTGGGTGTGACGCTCTGGACTCAGCAGAACGCGCAACAGTGGCCGGGGCAGTTTTGGACTCTGCTGGCGTCGGCGCTGTTGGCGGGCGCGGTCTGCTACCAGTGGGTGCATCCGGATGCGCCAGGCGGCCCGATGCGTGTGGTCTACGCGTTCGGTTTCGGTGTCGGGGCGGCGGCGTCGTTGGCGTCAGCAGTCGTACTGCTGGGCGGCCCAGCATCCGGATCGCTTCGCATCGTGGTCGACCGTGCGGTGCCTCTGCTCACGATCCTGGCGGGAACGCTGATCGCGGTCGGTGCCTTCGCGCTCCGAGAAGGTGTCGATCGCGATCGACGAGCGATGGGTGAATTGAGCGCACTGCTTCCGCCCGCGGAGTTCCTTCCTCGGATGCGCGAGGCACTGCGACGCGCATCGCCGCGGCTGGATGCGATAGCCGTCATCGCGGTGCGCGTGGAGGGGATCGGTGGCGTGCGCCGGTCGTTCGGAGCGGATGCGGCCGACCTGGTCGGCAGAGTCGTCCGATCTGCTGTGCGTTCCTTCTCGTCTCCTCTATCGCTCGTGGGCGCGGGGGACCAGCCCGGACTTCTCTTCGTCATCACGACGAGCAGCACACCAGCCGATGCACGTCGGCAAGCGGGGTTGCTCTACCGCGGCGTGGTCAGCCGGCTCGTGTCTGCTAGCGACCTGGTGGTTCCGGAGGTCGGTGTCGGCGTCGCGCTGTCCTCGATGCTCGGGTACTCCGCGGAATCGCTGTTGGATGCGGCGGCGCGCGCAGCCGACACGGCGCGCACGAGCGACGAGAGCTCCGTAGTGCTCGCGGTGCCCTCTCCCGGGGAGGCCTCGTGGGCCTGAGGACGCCGGACCCGGCGTCGGGTAGCCACTCCACCATCCTCAATCAGATCCTGCTGTGCGGGGTCGTCGTGGTCGCGGGGACCGTTCTCCTCCTGTTGCCAGGCTCGGCGGCTGGAACATCCTTTCTCACGGGCCTGCTTCTCGTCCTCGCTTGCGGCGGGGCGGCGTTCGTCGTGCCGTGGGAGCGAGTGGGACGCGGGTGGGTCCTGGCACTGCCGACCGTCGACATCGTCGCGATCGCCCTGATGCGGTTCGCCGAGCCCGCTGCGGGCTTGGGGCTTCTGTGGGCGTTTCCGGCGATGTGGCTGGCATCGCTGGGACTGACGGGTTTCGTCGTGCAATTCGCAACGATCACCGCACTACATGTCACCATCGCGATTCTTGAGCCCTCGCCAGTCACTGGTCTCGCGACGCTGCTCTTGCCGGTCGTGATTCTCGCAATCGCCACGACCAGCTATGTCAGCGCGCGACGTCACCGCGCCCAGCGTGCCCTGCTGGACAAGCAGGCGGTTGCGCTCTCGGCCGCGGTCCACCGCGCGGAGCGCCAGGAGCGGCTGCTCGCCGACGTCCTCGATTCCGTCGACTTCGGTGTGCTCCAGATCGGGCCGAACGGGGACATAACCGTCGTCAATGAGGCTTTCGGGACCCTCCAGAACACGATTCCCGGATTCGCTCGGCTGGATGAGAGTCTGCATGATGCTTACGAGTCCGACGGTGTGACACCGCTGGCCGAAGACAGCAGACCGATTCGGCGCGCCTCACGCGGCGAGGAGTTCGTCAATCACGTGGTCTGGTTCCACTCCCGCGACCGCCCCGAGCGAGCGATCAGCATGTCGGCCCGGCGAACGAAGGGTGCGCACGGACAGGATCTGGGCAGCGTGCTGGTCGCACGCGACGTCACTGCGGAGTTGACCGCGCTGCGGGCCCGTGACCGTCTCGTGGCATCCGTTTCCCATGAATTGCGCACGCCCTTGACGTCGGTTCTGGGTTTCATCGATCTGGCACTCGACTCCTTGGATCGCCCGGCGGCAGCGCGCGAGGATCTCGAGGTCGCTGCCCGCAATGGCGAGCGACTCCTGCAGATCATCTCCGACATCCTCGCCGCGTCGAGCTCCTCGAGCCTCTCCGCGGACATGACCATGTCACCGCAGGACACCGATCTCGTGCCCATGGTTCTGGCGGCCTCGGAGTCCTGGTCCGCGCGAGCCGCTGAGCGGGGCATCCTCATCGAAACGTCGGGCGTGCTGCCCGCGCACGCGTATGTGGACAGTGCTCGGATCCGACAGGTCGTCGACAACTTGCTGAGCAACGCCATCAAATACGGCCGGCCCGGCGGACATGTATCGGTGAGCACCCCGGTCGACGATCGTGGATCGTGGATCGTGGTTCGCGACGACGGCGTCGGGATCGCAGACAGCGACCAAGCGCGACTGTTCGAGCGATACTTCCGGGCGGACACCGGGGTGGATGGTACGGGGCTGGGACTGTCGATAAGCCGCGATATCGTCCGCGCGCAGGGCGGGGACATCACTGTGCGCAGCACCCCGGGTATCGGATCGACATTCCTCGTGCGATTACCGGCGACGTCGGCTGACGTCGAGCGCCCGTCGGACGATGCGCCAACGGGGGACGGGGCCGGATGATGCTCGACCAGTTCACAGCATCCGCGCTGACGGCGCTGGTCGCTCTCGTCGCCGGGGGAGTGTTCATCATAGAGACGCTGTTCCGAAAGGACGACCCGGCCGGCAGGGTGTGGTCCGTGTCCTACCTCGCCGGGATCGCCACGACACTGGCCTATACGGCGTGGGCCGCGGGTGTCGGTGGATATTGGGCTATCGCCGCGGGCAATTCACTGTTCGTCGCCTCGATGGGTGTCATGTGGCTCGGCATCCGGCGTTTCAACGACCGTCCCCTTGTCATACCGGCGGTTGCTCTCGCGGCGGCATGTGGACTAGTGGGGGCCGCGGTTATCGTCGAGGGCTCCGAAGGGGGCGACTGGGCCGGGTGGGCAACGATGGGCGTCAGCCTGATCGCGTTCCCCGCGCTGGCGGCGGTCGAGACCTTCCGTGCGCCGATGCGAGCGATCCGCACCGCATGGCCGCTCGGCATCGTGTTCATTGTCGTCGCCGGATACTACGTCGTCCGGACCGCGGTCTTTGTCGTCGCAGGCCCGGACAGTGACGTGTTCAGGACATACCTCAGCACGAATGTCACCAGCATTCTGACGATCGTTCTCACCATCGTCGCAGTGGTGGTCAGTTCGGTCCTCCGAGCCACCCAGACCGACCTGCGCACCTTCGCGTGGATGGCCCAAGGGGGCGTGACCCCGGACGGCATCTACGTCCCCCCCGCGTTCATGGGAGCTCTGAACGATGTCGCGGAGCGAGCGCGCTGGCGCGATGAGCTGTTGGCCGTGATCGCTGTCCGGGTCGATGATCTGACGGAGATCACGATCGCGTTCGGGCCGGAGGTTGGTCGTGAGATCACGGAACGGCTGCGCGGCAGCGTGAGACGGTACGCGCCGCCTGCGGCGCCGATCGGGGAGGACGGTGAGGGCGGACTCCTCGTGGTGACGCCTTCCGCGCACGTGGCCGATGCGCGTCGCCATGCGGCGCTCATCTACCGCGGGGTTTTCGACGCCCTGGTCGGTGTCACCGGCGGGGTGGTTCCGGTCATCGGCGTAGGCGTGGCACTGAGCAGCGATGTGGGCTACCTTCCGGCCGAACTCGTCGCGCAAGCACGGTCGGCGGCATCGCGCGCAGCGAGCAGCCTCGACGCATCCGTTCTGCTGAGCGGAGACGGTTCCGCCGCCGGCTGACGCCGGGGCGGCGGACTCGGCGGAGACGTGGCATGCTCGTGGCGTGACGATCATCGCTCTGACCGGGGGGATCGCCTCGGGCAAGTCAACGATCTCTCAGCGTTTGGCGGAGCATGGTGCGGTGATCGTGGACGCGGACCGGATCGTCCGCGAGGTGCAGGAGCCGGGGACGCCGACCCTTGCTCGGATCGTGGACGAGTTCGGCAGCGCAGTGCTCCGGCCGGACGGGTCCCTGGACCGTGCCGCGCTGGGAACGATCGTTTTCGGCGACGACTCGGCGTTGCGGCGTTTGAACGCGATCGTGCACCCTGCCGTCATGGCGGAGTCCCAGCGTCAATTCGACGCCGCACTGGCCGCCGATCCCGATGCGTTCGTCGTGTATGACATCCCGTTGCTCGTCGAAACCCACGCCGGGGATCGATGGGAGCGCGTCGTCGTCGCGCACGCGCCGGCCGATATCCGCGCGGATCGCCTCGTGCGGCTGCGCGGAATGTCCGCGCAGGAGGCGGCTGCACGGATAGCGGCGCAGGCGGGCGATGACGAGCGGTTGGCGATCGCCACGGACGTGATCGACACTTCTGGGCAGATGGAGGACACTCTGGCTCAGGTGGACGCGCTTTGGGAGCGGCTTCACGCGTGACCTGGTATCGCCGTGCCAATCCCGGTGGGGGAGGCCGGACGTAGGCTGGAATGATGCAGACCACCCGATCCGTGCGGCCATTCGAGGTCGTCAGCGAATACGTCCCGTCGGGGGATCAGCCGCAGGCAATCGCCGAACTGGCGGCCCGGATCACGGCGGGAGAGACCGACGTAGTGCTGCTCGGCGCGACCGGAACCGGTAAGTCGGCGACCACTGCCTGGTTGATCGAGCAGGTGCAGCGCCCGACGCTGGTGCTCGCGCACAACAAGACCCTCGCCGCGCAACTGGCCAACGAGTTCCGCGACCTCTTGCCGAACAACGCGGTCGAGTACTTCGTGTCGTATTACGACTACTACCAGCCCGAGGCGTACGTGCCGCAGACGGACACGTTCATCGAGAAGGACTCGTCCATCAACGCTGAGGTTGAGCGACTAAGGCACTCG
The DNA here is from genome assembly GCA_963696115.1 of uncultured Actinomycetota bacterium. GTDB lineage: Bacteria > Actinomycetota > Actinomycetes > Actinomycetales > Microbacteriaceae > Microbacterium. The sequence goes on from CAVOIT010000020.1 coordinate 19,110, forward strand.
ACCACCAACTCGCTGCTGTCCCGGCGGGACGTCGTGGTGGTCTCGACCGTGTCATGCATCTATGGGCTGGGAGCGCCGGAGGAATACCTGCGCGCCATGGTGGCGCTGCAGGTGGGTGAGAGGTACGAGCGCGACGCGCTCATCCGGCAGTTCATCGCGATGCAGTACAACCGCAACGATGTGGACTTCTCTCGCGGGAACTTTCGCGTACGCGGCGACACGATCGAGATCATCCCCGTCTACGAGGAGTACGCGATCCGCATCGAGCTGTTCGGCGACGAGATCGAAGCTCTGTACACGCTGCATCCGTTGACCGGTGAGGTGATCCGCCGGATGGACTCGGTGCCGATCTTCCCGGCATCCCATTACGTGGCTGCCGCCGACGTCGTGCAGCGGGCGATCGGCACCATCGAAGCCGAGTTGGCGGAACGTCTGGCCGAGTTCGAACGGCAGGGCAAACTGCTCGAAGCGCAGCGATTGCGCATGCGCACCACGTTCGATCTCGAGATGCTGCAGCAGCTGGGCTTCTGCTCCGGCATCGAGAACTACTCGCGCCACCTGGACGGTCGTGCCCCCGGTGAGCCGCCGCACACACTCCTCGACTTCTTCCCCGACGATTTCCTGCTCGTGATCGACGAATCCCACGTCACCGTCCCCCAGATCGGTGCGATGTACGAGGGGGATGCGTCCCGCAAGCGCACCCTCGTCGAGCACGGTTTCCGCTTGCCGTCCGCGCTGGACAACCGACCACTGCGATGGGATGAGTTCAAGGACCGGATCGGGCAGACCGTGTATCTTTCCGCCACACCCGGCCGGTACGAGATGAGCGTCGCCGACGCGGTGGTCGAGCAGATCATCCGACCGACGGGCCTGGTGGACCCGAAGGTGGTCGTCAAGCCGGCGAAAGGCCAGATCGACGATCTTCTCGAGCAGATCCGCCTCCGCGTCGAACGGAACGAGCGGGTGCTCGTCACAACGCTGACGAAGCGGATGGCGGAGGACCTGACCGCGTTCCTCGGTGAGAACGGCGTACGCGTGCGCTACCTCCACTCGGACGTGGACACCCTGCGCCGGGTGGAACTGCTGACCGAACTGCGCGCCGGCGTGTACGACGTTCTCGTGGGCATCAACCTCCTCCGTGAAGGGCTCGACCTGCCGGAAGTGTCGCTCGTGGCGATCCTCGACGCCGACAAGGAGGGTTTCCTCCGCAGCGGGACCTCCCTGATCCAGACGATCGGGCGCGCCGCGCGGAACGTCTCGGGGGAGGTGCACATGTACGCCGACACCATCACGGACTCCATGCGGGTCGCCATCGATGAGACGGACCGACGTCGAGAGAAGCAGATTGCGTACAATCGCGAGCGCGGCATCGACCCCCAGCCGCTGCGGAAACGGATCGCGGACATCACCGATGTCCTCGTGCGGGAGGGTGCCGATTCGGCAGCGCTGCTCGCCTCCGATCGCGGACGGGGCCGCGCGATAGCGCGGGGGACGACCGGGATCGGCGCCGAGGGCGCCCGTCACCTCGAAACCACCATTGCTGAGTTGACCGATCAGATGCTCGCGGCGGCCAAGGAGTTGAAGTTCGAGCTCGCGGCGCGGCTGCGCGATGAGGTCCAGGACGTCAAGCGGGAATTGCGAGCCATGCAGCGCGCCGGTCACGCCTAGCACGCAGCGATCCGGCTCCGCTCCTCGTGCTCCCCGTGGGTCACCGCGTCGCGGCCCAGTCGCACGCCGTGCGCCCACAGCGAAGCCCGGGGTGGGCGTCGGGACCCCCACCTAGACTTGGGCAGTGCCCATCATGCCCGTCTCCGCGTTCGGCGAGCACGCCGGGAAGATCAGCGTCCGGGGCGCGAGGGTGCACAACCTCCGGGACGTCGATCTGGAAATCCCGCGCGACGCGATGGTCGTCTTCACCGGGCTGTCCGGTTCGGGCAAATCGAGCCTCGCATTCGACACGATCTTCGCGGAGGGTCAGCGCCGGTACGTCGAGTCTCTCAGTTCCTACGCTCGTCAATTCCTCGGTCAGGTCGACCGACCGGACGTCGATTTCATCGAGGGGCTCAGTCCCGCTGTGTCGATCGACCAGAAGTCCACGAATCGCAATCCGCGGTCGACCGTAGGAACGATCACCGAGATCCACGACTACATGAGGCTGCTGTGGGCGCGGATCGGGACTCCGCACTGCCCCGAGTGCGGGGCGGTGATTCAGCGGCAGACCGTGCAGCAGATCGCGGACCAGCTGATGGAGCTTCCGCAGCGGACCCGCTACCAGATCGTCGCCCCCGTGGTGACACGGAAGAAGGGCGAGTTCGTCGACCTGTTCCGGGAACTGACCGCGAAAGGATTCGCTCGCGCCATTGTGGACGGCGACCAGGTCCAGCTCTCCGACCCGCCGAGCCTGGCCAAGAGCAGGGCTCACGACATCGCGGTCGTGGTGGACCGGCTGGTGGCGGGTCCGGACGTCCTGCCACGCGTCACGGACTCGGTCGAGACAGCGCTGCGCCTGGCCGACGGCGTGGTCCGCGTTCAGCTGGTGGACGTCGAAGGGGATGCCGCGTGGCTGAGCTTCAGCGAACGGATGGCATGCCCGAATGGGCATGTCCAGCACCTCACCGAGATCGAGCCCCGGACGTTCTCGTTCAACGCGCCGTTCGGAGCCTGCCCTGCCTGCTCGGGCCTGGGGACGCGGATGTCGGTCGACGTGGAGTTGCTGCTGGGTGACGACGACGCGTCGCTCAGGGAAGGCGTCATTGTGCCCTGGAGCACGCAGGGCAAGGGCCTTTACCAGTACTACGAGCGTCTGCTGGAGGGACTGGCTGCCGATCTGGGGTTTTCGCTGGACACGCCGTGGCGTTCTCTGCCGCAGCGGGTGAAGGACGCTGTCCTGCACGGCGAGAACTTCACCGTCAACGTGCGCTGGCGCAATCGGTACGGGCGGGAGATGCGCTACACCTCGGGCTTCGAGGGCGTGGTGCCGTACATCGAACGTCAGTACGCGCAGGCCGAGTCCGACAGCGCTCGTCAGCGCTGGGCGGAATACCTCCGGGAAGTGCCGTGCGCGGTGTGCCACGGCGACCGGCTCACGCCCGAAGTGCTGGCGGTCCAGATCCACGGCAACTCCATCGCTCAGGTCTCACGACTGAGCCTGGTCGAGGCCCGCGAGTACTTCGCGACCCTGCAGCTCACCGACCGTGAGGCCGCGATCGCCGCGGCGGTGCTGCGCGAGATCCGGGCGCGCCTCGACTTCCTCATCCAGGTGGGGCTGGGATACCTCAGCCTCGCGCGCTCGGCCGGGTCGTTGTCCGGGGGAGAGGCGCAGCGGATCCGGCTGGCCACGCAGATCGGCTCCGGATTGACCGGTGTGCTGTACGTGCTCGACGAGCCGTCGATCGGACTGCATCAACGGGACAACCGCCGCCTGATCGAGACGCTTGTCACGCTCCGCGACCTCGGGAACACCCTCATCGTCGTGGAGCACGACGAGGAGACCATCCAGGCAGCCGACTGGATCGTGGACATCGGCCCGCGCGCCGGCGTCGAGGGCGGCCGGGTCATCCACTCCGGGCCCTATCCGCAGCTTCTGACCGAGACCGCGTCTGTGACGGCTGACTACCTCGCCGGTCGTCGCCAGATCCCCACCCCCCCACGTCGGCGCCCGGTTGATCCGCGCCGTCAGCTCACTGTGGTCGGCGCGCAGGCGAACAACCTGAAGAACGTCACCGCGAAGTTCCCGATCGGGGTTTTCACCGCGGTGACCGGTGTCAGCGGCTCGGGCAAGTCCTCCCTGGTCAACGACATCCTGTACCAGGTGCTCGCAGCACGACTGAACGGCGCGCGCACCGTGCCGGGGCGTCACACCCGGGTGACGGGAACCAACGACCTGGACAAGGTCGTGCACGTGGACCAGGCGCCCATCGGGCGCACACCGCGATCCAATCCCGCCACCTACACGGGCGTGTTCGACCGCATCCGCACGCTGTTCAGCGAGACGCCCGAGGCGAAGGCGCGGGGCTACCTGCCCGGCCGGTTCTCGTTCAACGTCAAGGGCGGCCGGTGCGAGGCGTGCGCCGGCGACGGGACCATCAAGATCGAGATGAACTTTCTGCCTGACGTGTACGTGGACTGCGAGGTCTGTCACGGCCGGCGCTACAACCGCGACACGTTGACCGTCCACTACAAGGGCAAGAACATCGCCGACGTGCTCGAGATGCCGATCACCGAAGCGGCGGAGTTCTTCGAGCCGATCCAGGCGATCCATCGATACCTGAAGACCCTGGTCGACGTGGGGCTGGGGTACGTGAGACTCGGACAGTCCGCGACGACGCTCTCGGGCGGCGAGGCGCAACGGGTTAAACTCGCCACCGAGTTGCAGCGGCGTTCCAGCGGGCGCAGCGTCTACGTGCTGGATGAGCCCACGACGGGGCTGCATTTCGAGGATGTGCGGCGGCTGCTGGAGGTGCTGTCGGGACTGGTGGACAAGGGCAACACGGTGATCGTGATCGAGCACAATCTCGACGTGGTGAAGTCCGCCGACTGGGTGATCGATCTGGGCCCCGAGGGCGGCGACGGCGGAGGATCGGTGATCGCGACGGGTACGCCCGAACAGGTGGCCGCCACTCCCGGAAGCCATACCGGCGCGTTCCTGGCCGAGATCCTGCCTGGATCCTCTCGGCGCCGGGCAGGCTGAATGGCAGCGGTTCTGCCCTACCGGCCGCAGCAGGGGGAGATCCCCACCAGTCCCGGCGTGTACCGGTTCCGGGACCCGGGTGGCCGCATCCTTTACGTCGGCAAGGCCAAGAACCTCCGGGCACGGCTGGCGAACTACTTCGCTCCCTTGGAGACCTTGCACGAGCGCACCCGGCGGATGGTGACCACGGCGGCGTCCGTCGAGTGGACGGTGGTCGGCAGTGACGTCGAGGCGCTGCAGCTGGAGTACATGTGGATCCAGGAGTTCTCGCCGCCGTTCAATGTGCGCTACAAGGATGACAAGTCCTATCCGTACATGGCGATCACGCTGGCGGACGAAGCCCCTCGCGTCCTGGTGACGCGCAATCATCGCATCCCGGGTGCCCGCTACTTCGGGCCCTACCCCAAGGTGTGGGCGGTGCGCGAGGTCATCGAGCTCCTCATTACGGTCTTCCCGATCCGGACCTGCTCGGATGCGTCGTACGCGCGGGCGATGGCGACGGGCAGGCCCTGTTTCCCCGGACAGATCGGGCGGTGCGGCGGCCCCTGCTCGATGCGGGTGACGGTCGAAGAGCATCGGGCCATCGTTGACGACTTCGTGGCGTTCATGGCCGGGGGCGACCAACGCTTCACGCGTGAGATGACGCGGCGGATGCGGGAGGCTGCCGCCGCGATGGACTATGAGGCCGCCGCCGTGTACCGCGACAAGCTCGCGGCGATCGAGGCGGTGCTCAGCAGATCCGCGCTCGTGCTTCCGGATCGCACGGATGCGGACTTGTTCGGGATCGCCGAGGACGAACTCGCCGCGGCCGTGCAGCACTTCGTGGTTCGCGGCGGTCGGGTCCGCGGTGTGCGTGCAGCCATTGTGGAGAAGGAGATGGACATCTCCGGCGCCGACCTGGTCGCCCAGGTGCTGCAGCGCAGCTACGGTTCGGCGGCGGCCTCCGAGATCCCCCGTCAGGTGCTCGTGCCGGAGCGTCCCGACGACGTCGCGGGTTTCGAGCATTGGCTGCGGGAACGGCGCGGATCCGCCGTGGCGGTGCAGGTTCCGCAGCGTGGCGCCAAGGCGGAGCTCATGCGGACGGCGATGCTCAACGCGCAGCAGGCCCTCGCCGTCCACAAGACGCGTCGCTCAGCCGACTACACCACCCGGACCCGCGCGCTGACCGAGCTTCAGGAGGCGCTCGGGATGGAGGAAGCGCCGTTGCGGATCGAATGCTTCGACGTGTCCCACCTCGCGGGCACGAACATCGTGGCATCCATGGTCGTGTTCGAGGACGGCCTGCCCCGGAAGGACCAGTACCGCTCGTTCTCCGTTCCTGGAGCCGCGGATGACACGGAGGCGCTGTTTCAGGTCCTTGCCCGGCGACTGGCGCACAACGACACCGTGCCCCCTCGGGACGTGGAAGACCAGGACGGCGCAGGCGATCGGCCGGCGCGGCGGCGGCGATTCTCGTACCCGCCGAACCTCATCGTGGTGGACGGTGGCAGGCCGCAGGTTGCCGCCGCCGCCCGAGCTCTGGCGGAATCGGGCAGGATCGGGATCGCGGTGTGTGGCCTGGCAAAGAGGCTGGAGGAGGTGTGGCTGCCCGGCGAGGAGTACCCGCTTGTCCTTCCGCGAGGCTCGGAGGCGCTGTACCTGCTGCAGCGGCTGCGTGACGAGGCGCACCGTTTCGCGATCACGCATCAGCGCCGTCGACGCACGCGGGACATCCGATCGGTTCTGAGCGAGATTCCCGGCTTCGGAGAGGTGCGGGTCGCGACTCTGCTGCGCCACTTCGGCTCGGTGGCTGCGCTGCGCCAGGCGACACCGGATCAGATCGCTCAGCTTCCGGGGATCGGGCCGACTCTGGCTGCGACCGTGCACGAGCGCCTGAGTGACCGTTAGGCTGGCTCGGAGACGGGGGCGACCATGTCGGGCACGGCGAACAACACCGGCGAGGTGCTCATCGTCACCGGCATGTCCGGGGCCGGGAGATCGACCGTCGCGAACGCGCTGGAGGACCTGGACTGGTACGTCGTGGACAACCTGCCTCCGCAGATGCTCCGGCCACTGCTGGAGCTGTCCGAGCTCGCGGGAGGGGCGGTGCCGCGTGTCGCGGTCGTGGTCGACGTCCGCGGCCGGGAGGTCTTCGGACGGTTGCCCGACCTGGCGCCCTCGCTCCCGGACGGGCGGCTGCTGCGTGTGGTCTTCCTGGACGCGTCCGACGATGTCCTGGTCCGGCGTTTCGAAGCTGTTCGCCGGCCGCATCCGCTCCAGGCGAGCGGGACCCTGATGAGCGGCATCCACCGCGAGCGCGAGATGCTTGCCCCGCTGCGGGAACGCGCGGACGTCGTGATCGATACGTCGGACTACAACGTGCACCAGCTCACGACACGGGTCGCCCAGCTGTTCGCCGACCCGGATGCGGCCCCGCATGCGCTGACCGTGGTCAGTTTCGGTTTCAAGTACGGTCTGCCCCCTGATGCCGACATCGTGGCGGACGTGCGCTTTCTTCCCAACCCGTTCTGGCAAGGGCCGCTACGCCCGTTGACCGGTGAGGATGACGCGGTCCGCGACTACGTGCTGGCTCAACCGGGGGCGAGCGAATTCCTGGACGCGTACGCGCGGGCGCTCGCCCCGGTCATGGCGGGATATCAGCGGGAGAACAAGCGCCACTCGATCCTGGCGGTGGGGTGCACCGGCGGGAAGCACCGCTCCGTCGTCATCGCACACGAGCTCGCAGCGCGGCTCGGTCGCCTTCCTGGCGTCGGCGTGCGGGTTACACATCGCGACCTCGGCCGCGAGTAGGCTGGACGTTCCGCGACGTCCGAGGAGTGCCGTGCCGTTGACCGCCGACGTGAAGGCCGAGTTGATGGCCCCGCGCGACGCGCGTCCCTCCGCTCGGATGGCGGAGTTGACCACGGTGCTCCGGTTCGCCGGTGGTCTGCATTCGATCGCTGGGCGGGTGGCGGTGGAGGCGGAGCTGGACTCGGACGCGCTCGCCCGGCGGCTCGTGCGAGATCTGCGGGACCTGTACGGGGTGCGTGCGGAGCTCGCTCGGGTGCAGGCGTCGTCGGGGGACAACGGAAGCCGCGTCGCCGTGCGTGTCATCGACGGCGGTGAGACGCTGGCTCGCCAGACTGGACTGTTGGATCAGCGTCGGCGCCCCGTGCGAGGACTGCCCAACCGGTTGACGACGGGCGCGCGCGACGACCTGGCCGCGGTGTGGCGCGGCGCATTCCTGGCAGCGGGTTTCCTGAGCGATCCAGGCCGTTCGGCTTCGCTGGAGATCGCCAGCCCGTCCGCGGAGGCGGCGATGGCGCTCGTGGGGGCCGGACATCGGATCGGAGTTGCGGCGAAGGCGCGCGAAGTTCGGAGCGCGCAGCGCGTGGTGATCCGCGAGTCCGATGCCATCCGCGCCGCGTTGCTGGCTATGGGGGCGCGCGAATCCGCGGCGGAATGGGAGCGGATGCGCCAGCGGCGTGAGGTGCGCGCGGGCGTGAACCGTCTCGTGAACTTCGACGATGCAAACCTGAGGCGGTCGGCGCAGGCGGCGGTGGCGGCGTGCGCGCGCGTCGAGCGGGCGCTGGAGATCCTGGGGGAGGAGGTCCCGGAGCACCTGCGCGAAGCCGGGGCCCTGCGGCTGGCCCACCGCGACGCCAGCCTCGACGAGCTCGGGCAGCACGCGGACCCACCGCTGACCAAGGATGCCGTCGCCGGCCGGATCCGGCGTCTGCTCGCCATGGCCGACAAGAGAGCGGCGGCCGAGGGGATCCCCAGCACCGAAGCGGCGGTGCCGGGAGTGCACTGACTCGGGCACTCGCGCCGGATCGCCGCAACCCCCTGCCCCCCCGGAACGGTCGTCACTAGGATGAATTCGTCATTATCGCCGTGCGCGCGTTGCTCGGCGCCGACAGGAAGAAGAGACCATGGCGAAGTACACGCTGCCCGACCTCCCCTACGACTATGCCGCGCTCGAACCTCACATCAGCGCCACAATCATGCAGTTGCACCATGACAAGCATCACCAGGCGTATGTCACCGGTGCCAACACGGCGTTGGAGCAACTGGCGGAGGCGCGGGACAAGGGCGATCTCGCGAACGTGAACAAGCTGGAGAAGGACCTCGCCTTCAACCTGGGCGGACACACCAACCACTCCATCTTCTGGACGAACATGTCGCCGGACGGCGGCGACAAGCCGACCGGGGAGGCCGCCGCCGCCATCGACGAGTACTTCGGGTCGTTCGACAAGTTCCAGGCCCACTTCACGGCTGCGGCGCTAGGCGTCCAGGGCTCCGGCTGGGCGGGCCTGTTCTGGGATTCGATCGGCGAGAACCTGATCATCCAGCAGTTCTTCGACCAGCAAGCCCAGTTCGCGGCCGGGACGGTTCCGCTGCTGCTCCTGGACGTCTGGGAGCACGCCTACTACCTCGACTACAAGAACGTGCGAGCGGACTACGTGAAGGCGTTCTGGAACATCGTCAATTGGGCAAACGTGCAGGAGCGCTTCACCACCGCCCGGGAGAAGACCGCGGGCCTCCTGGTAGTGTCGTGACCGGCTGAGAGCCGACGCCAGCAGGAACAGGCGCTGCGGCGCGCAACGGAACGGAGACACGTGGCTGTCAAGATCGGGATCAACGGGTTCGGGCGGATCGGTCGCAATTACCTCCGGGCGGCGCTCGCCCAGGATGCGGACCTCGAGATCGTGGCCGTGAACGACCTCACGGACAACAAGACTCTGGCCCACCTGCTCAAGTACGACTCCATCACCGGTCGCCTGGATCGGGAGGTCGGCTACGACGCGGAGTCGATCAGTGTCGGCGATACCGCGATCCGGGTCTTCGAGGAGCGCGACCCGGCCAACCTCCCGTGGGGCGAACTCGGCGTCGACATCGTGATCGAGTCGACGGGGAGGTTCACGCGCGCCGAAGACGCGCGCAAGCACATCGCTGGCGGCGCGAAGAAGGTGCTGATCTCGGCGCCGGCAACGGGCGAGGACGCCACCATCGTGATGGGCGTCAACGAGTCCACCTACGACCCGGCCGGGCACGCGATCATCTCCAACGCCTCGTGCACCACGAACTGTCTGGCGCCGTTGGCAAAGGTGTTCCACGATACGTTCGGCATCGAGCGCGGCCTGATGACGACGGTGCACGCGTACACGGCGGACCAGAACCTCCAGGACGGGCCGCACAGCGACCTGCGCCGGGCCCGGGCGGCGGGCATCAACATCGTGCCCACCTCTACCGGGGCGGCCAAGGCGATCGGGCTCGTGCTTCCCGAATTGAAGGGCAAGCTCGACGGGTTCGCGTTGCGCGTGCCGATCCCGACCGGCTCGATCACCGACCTCACCGTGCACGCATCCCGCCCGGTCACGCTCGAGGAGGTCAAGGAGGCGTACCGCGCCGCGGCGGCCAGCGGACCGTTGGTCGGAATCCTCAAGTACACCGAGGACGAGATCGTCTCCGCCGACATCGTGTCCGACCCGCACTCCTCGATCTTCGATGCGGGGCTGCTGCGCGTGATCGGCGACCAGGTGAAGCTGTCCAGTTGGTACGACAACGAGTGGGGCTACTCGAACCGCCTGGTCGACCTGACCGAGTACGTCGCCGAACGCCTGTAACCCGCATGGCGTTGCGAACCCTCGACTCCCTCGGGCCACTGGAGGGACGGCGGGTCCTGCTCCGCGCGGACCTGAACGTGCCGCTGCACGACGGGCGGATCGGCGACGACGGCCGCATCCGGGCGACGGTGCCCACCATCAGGACGCTGACCGAACGCGGCGCGGCGGTCGTCGTCTGCTCCCATCTGGGCAGACCCGCGGGATCTCCCGATCCGCGGTTCAGTCTCGCCCCGGTCGCCCGCCGGCTGGAGGAGCTCCTCGGTGCCCCGGTCGCGTTCGCTCCCGACACCGTCGGGCCGGCGGCCGCGGCGATGATCGACGCGCTCGCGCCGGGCGCGGTCGGCATGCTCGAGAATCTGCGGTTCGAGCCCGGGGAGGCGTCCAAGGACGGGTCCGAGCGGGAGGACTTCGCCCGCCGCCTGGCGGAACCGGTGGATGCGCTGGTGTCGGACGGTTTCGGGGTGGTGCATCGCAAGCAGGCGAGTGTCTATGAGTTGGCCCGGATCCTGCCGTCGGCGGCGGGCCTCCTCGTCGCCGCGGAGGTGGAGATCCTTCATCGTCTGACGACGGATCCGACCCGCCCCTACACCGTGGTGCTCGGCGGATCCAAGGTGAGCGACAAGCTCGGGGTGATCGAGAACCTGCTGCCGCGCGTGGATACGCTGATCATCGGCGGCGGGATGATGTTCACCTTTCTCGCGGCGCAGGGCCATGCCGTCGGTGCGAGCCTGCTCGAAGTGGGTCAGATCGACGCTGTTCGCCGGAACATCGAGGAGGCGCGACGCCGGGGCGTCCGTCTCCTGCTGCCGAGCGACGCGGTCATGGCCGCGTCCTTCGCAGCCGATGCCGCGCACACGGTCGCAGACGTCGAGGCCCTCGAGCGCACGCCGTTCGGTGCGTCGGGAATGGGTCTGGACATCGGCCCGAAGTCCGCGGCAGCGTTCGCGGATGTGATCCGGTCCAGCGCCACCGTGTTCTGGAACGGCCCGATGGGCGTGTTCGAGATGCCCGCGTTCGCGGCCGGCACCCGGGCGGTGGCGGAGGCCATGACCGCGGTGACGGGGCTGTCGGTGATCGGTGGCGGCGACTCCGCCGCGGCGGTCCGCAGCCTCGGTTTCAGCGATGACCAGTTCGGCCACATCTCCACAGGTGGCGGGGCCAGTCTGGAATTCCTGGAGGGCGCGACGCTGCCCGGACTGGAGGTGCTGGGATGGCAGCCGTGACCCGGACGCCGCTGATCGCCGGAAACTGGAAGATGAACCTCGATCATCTCCAGGCCGTCGCCGTCATCCAGAAGCTCGACTGGGCTTTGCGGGACGCGAAGCACCGCGCCGGCGACGTGGAGGTGGCCGTGTTCCCGCCGTTCACGGACCTTCGTACCGTGCAGACTCTCATCGACGCTGATCGGATCCCCTTCGCGCTGGGCGCGCAGGATCTGTCCGCGCACGATGCTGGGGCGTACACGGGCGAGGTCTCCGGTGCGTTTCTGGCCAAGCTGGACTGCCGATACGTCATCGTGGGGCATTCGGAGCGGCGCGAGTACCACGCCGAGAGCGATGAGCTCGTAGCCGCGAAGGCCGCCGCTGCGATCCGGCACGGCCTGGTGCCCGTGGTATGCGTCGGGGAGAGCGGCGCGGACCGGGACCGGTACGGGGCCAGCGCAGTGCCGGTGCGTCAACTGCGGGCCGCGCTGACCGGGCTGCCGGCCGACACCGAGGTCGTTGTGGCCTATGAGCCGGTGTGGGCGATCGGGTCGGGTCAGGCTGCGACGTCAGAGCAGGCGCAGGAGGTGTGTGCCGCGTTACGCTCGACCGTCGCGGAACGGCTCGGGTCTGGCGCGGCCGACCGCACCCGCATCCTCTACGGGGGCTCGGTGAAGGCGGAGAACATCGCGGGGTTCATGCGAGAAGCCGACATCGACGGAGCGCTCGTGGGCGGGGCGAGCCTTGTACCCGAGCAGTTCGCAGCGATCGTGCGCTACCGCAGCCACCTCGGGCGCTGAGATTCCCGTCGGACCCGGCACGGGCCCGGGTGGCACCCCCGCTATAATGAATGACGGCGTGCCCAGGGCTCGCGACACGGAAGGGCATTTCGAAGTGCAGATCCTCGAATTCGTGCTCCAGGTGCTGCTGGGCATCACGAGCTTGCTGCTGACCCTCCTGATCCTGCTCCACAAGGGACGTGGTGGCGGGCTATCGGACATGTTCGGTGGCGGGATGAGCTCGGCGGTGGGGTCATCCGGACTGGCCGAGCGGAACCTGAACCGGTTCACCGTGGTCCTGGCCCTGGTATGGTTCGTGTCCATCGTCGCCCTGGGCCTGGTCACCAAGTTCGCCGGGCTGGTCTGAGATGGCCGCCGGAGGCAACGCCATTCGCGGCTCCAGGGTGGGCGCCGGACCCATGGGTGAGCAGGATCACGGGTTCCACGCCGACCGGGTAGCGGTGTCCTACTGGGACGCCCTGGGCAATGAGACCGTGCGCTACTTCGCCGCGGGGGTTCCGGACGACGAGATCCCCGACGTGATCGACTCTCCTCACAGCGGCCTGCCCGCCGGCCGCGATCGCGACAGCCCGCCCGCTATGGCGAAGGTCGAACCGTACAAGACGCACTTGGCGTACGTCAAAGAACGGCGCACTCCCGAGGAGGGGGCGCAACTGCTCGAGGAGGCGCTGCACAAACTGCGTGAGCGCCGCGGAGAACTCTGATAAAGATCCTCACACAGTCCGACCGCTCGCCCCGTCGGGCAGCTGCGCCGCTGCGGCCGCATCGAGGAAGAACACGGTGCGTGAAAGACCCCGCGCTCCCGCCGCCGGAACGTTCGTCTCGCTCGCGCCCGCGACCGCCAGCCCCACGGCGGAGGCCTTGTCGGCGCCGCTGACGACGAGCCAGACCCGTCGCGAGGACCGGATCACGGGCAGTGTCATGCTGATCCGCTCCGGCGGCGGCTTCGGGGAGTCGCGCACCGGGACCACCGCCCGGTCCCGGACTCGCACCTCGTCGCGGTCGGGGAATAGCGAGGCCACATGGCCGTCCGGTCCCACGCCCAGCAGGCACACGTCGAACGAGGGCCACGGCGCGCCGACGGCGCTCGCATGGCGGGAAAGGTCTTCCGCATACCGCCGGGCGCCCTCTTCCAGTCCGATGCCCTGATCGGACGCGGCAGCGCGATGAACCTGCTCGGGCGCGGCGTGGATCCGGTCCAGCAGAAACGAAGCGGCGGCATCGTTGCGTTGCGGGTCGGCGGCCGGAACGAAACGCTCGTCGCTCCACCAGAAGTGGATGCCGGACCAGTCGATGCGGCCCGTGCGGGGGTCCTCGGCCAGCGCCGCGAGCACCCGCGCTCCCATCGTCCCGCCCGTCAACGACAGGTGAGTGGTCGCGTGCCGCGCCGCGCGTGCCGCCACCCGCCGGAGCAGGCGGCTGCAGACCCGCTGCACCACGGCGTCCGAGGTGGGATCCACGACCACCTTGGGTTCAGCGCCGCGCGTCATCCGGAGCCTCCCGCGCCGCCGGGCCTAGCAGAGCCAAGCCGTCCGTGATGACCCGACCGTACAGCAGGTCCGCGTCCAGCCGCCGCAACTCCTCCGCCAGGCATTCCCGCAGGGTTCGCCGGGGAAAGAGCAGTTCGTGCTGCGGCTGTCCGGGCTGACTGAGCAGAGCGCGGTCGGAAGATACCCGCTGCAGTGAGATGTCGCCGGAAGCGCGCTCCAGCCGCACGGACCGGATGCCGCTGCGCCATCGGTCCGCCGGTGCATAGCCCCAATCCACCGGCACGCCCAGCTGTAGTCGGAGCCATGCGGCGAGCAGCAGCGTCGAGGGAGAGTCCCGGGCGCCGCGCACCCGGGCACCCAGGACCGGTTCGTACGGTGGCTGATCCAGCGCTGCCGCCAACTGCTCCCGCCAATGGGTGAGCCGGGTCCACGCCAAGTCCGTGTCCCCGGCGGCATAGCGGTCGCCGAGGGATCGCGCCCAGCCATTCGGGTCGGACTGGGCGGCGGCATCCGTGATCCGGCGTTGCGCCATCCCCCCGATCTGCGATAAAGCCGGTACCGGTGGTGTCGAGCCGGGCCACCAGGCGACGACCGGTGCATCCGGGAGCAACAGCGCGTTCACCAGGCTCTCTGCGGAGGTTCCCGCGGGTCCCGTCGCGCTCAGCAGCACCACCTCGCTCGCCCCCGCGTCGGCGCCGACTCGCACCTGAGCGTCCAGACGGGCCTCCGCGTCCGGGTCGTCGATCATCACAACCAGAACGCGCATGGGGTGCTCCCGGGATGCCGCGTTCGCGGCCTCCACCGCTGCTTCCTCCTCACCGGGGTGCGTGACGATGATGAGGGTCAGCACTCGTCCCAGCGCGACCGCGCCGCCGTCGGCGCGAAGTCGCACGAGCGTGCGCGAGACCATGCTCGCCGTGGTATCAGGCAAGTCGACGATCATGGCCGCCTCCAGGATCGCCCGTCCCGGGCCAGCATCCGATCGGCCCCCGCCGGCCCCCAGGAACCGGGCGCGTACTGCTCCAGCGGCCCCGGGTGGTCGGCCCAGAACTGTTCGATCGGGTCGAGGATGCGCCAGCTCAACTCGACCTCCTCGTGCCGGGGGAACAACGGGGGATCCCCGAGCAGCACATCCAAGATGAGTCGTTCATACGCCTCCGGGCTCGCCTCGGTGAACGCGTGCCCGTATCCGAAGTCCATCGTGACATCGCGCACTTCCGTGGCGGTGCCGGGCACTTTCGAGCCGAAACGCAGAGTCACACCCTCATCGGGTTGAACTCGGATCACCAGCGCGTTGCGACCCGGTCCCGTGGAGCGGCTGCGGGTGAACAGATGATCCGGCGCCTGCTTGAACACCACCGCGATCTCGGTCACCCGTCGCCCCAGTCGTTTCCCGGTCCGCAGGTAGAACGGCACGCCGGCCCACCGGCGGTTGTCGACATGGAGCGTGATCGCCGCATACGTCTCGGTGGTGGATTCCGGATCCATGCCCTCCTCCTCGAGGAAGCCTGCGACCTGGCTCCCGCCCTGCCAGCCTCCGGCATATTGCCCGCGCGCTGTCGTCGCGGCCAGATCCTCGGGCAGGGACACGGCCGCGAGGACCTTCTCCTTCTCGGCTCGCAGGTGAGTGGCATCGAACCGGATCGGCTCCTCCATCGCGGTCAGGGCCATCAGCTGCAGCAGGTGGTTCTGGATGACGTCCCGGGCCGCGCCGATCCCGTCGTAGTATCCGGCGCGTCCGCCGACCCCGATGTCCTCCGCCATGGTGATCTGGACGTGGTCCACGTAGTTGCGGTTCCAGATCGGCTCGTAGAACTCGTTCGCGAACCGCAGCGCGAGGATGTTCTGCACCGTCTCCTTGCCGAGATAGTGGTCGATGCGGAAGATCGAGTCCGCGGGGAACGCTGCTTGCAGCGTTCCGTTCAATGCGCGTGCCGACTCGAGGTCATGGCCGAACGGCTTCTCGATCACCACCCGCCGCCACGGACCGCCCGGCCCGGGATCGGCCTCGACCAGCCCGGAGGTCCGCAGTTGGCGTGCCACGACCGCGAACTCGCGAGGCGGGATCGACAGATAGAACGCGCGGTTGCCCATCGTGCCGCGCTCCGCGTCGAGCGCCGTGACCGTGCTGCGCAGCTGCTCGAACGCCGCCGGGTCGTCGAACTCGCCCGAGACGAACCGAATCCCTCGGAGGAGCTGCTGCCAGGTCTCCTCCCGGAACGGCGTGCGGGAGGAGCTCCTGACGGCCTCCCGGACCACCTCCGCGAACTCTGGGTCCTGCCACTGGCGGCGCGCGAACCCGACGAGCCCGAAGCCGGGGGGGAGAAGTCCCCGGTTCGCGAGGTCGTACACGGCGGGCATCAGTTTCGTCCGGGACAGGTCCCCGGTCACTCCGAAGATCACGAGCGCGCTGGGCCCGGCGATCCGGTTCAGGCGCCGGTCCTCCGGGTCTCGCAGCGGGTTGCGTCGCGGGTCGCTGAAGGCGTCCACCGCCGCTACTGCACGGCCTCGAACAGGGCGGTCAGGTCCTGATCCGCATCGGTGAGTGTGAGCGCGACGACCGGTCGTCCCCGACGGATCAGTGCTTCGATCTGGGTGGCCGCTTCGTCCCGCATCAGCCCGCCGAACGTGCGTTTCGCGCCGGGGATCTCCACGTCCACTTCGTCGGCCTCGACGATGATGACGAACACGCCGGCCGGGCGGGCGGCGGTGTGCAGCCGGCCGACGGCCGGAAGGTAACGGGGGCCCCAGCCGAAGGTTGTCGGACGGCTCGAGACCGCGGCGACCAGATCGCGCAAGCCCTCCAGGGGAGCGCGGCGATCACGGTCCGCGAACGCCGCGATCGCGCAGTATCCTCCGGGTTCGAGCCGTGACCAGAGCGCGTCGAACACGCCGGAGACCGTTCCCGATACAGCCAGGTCCGGATCCGAGACCCGCACCTCGATCCCCTGCGACGTGAACGCCGGCGAGTCGGGGAGGACCGGTGGCAGTGCGAGGGTGGTTGCGGGGTCGGGCTCCGGCCGGTCGAACGGGTTCACACCGAGCGTCCGCGCAGCAATGGCGAGGGCCGTCTGCCACACCAGGAACTGCGCCCCAAGCGAGCCGGACACCAGGACCTCGCCGAGGTGGGGTTCGAATAGGCGTCCGTCGTCGACATCGGCGACGAACCGCACGAGCTGCAGGTCATCCGGCGCGGAGGTCGCCTCGGGCGAGACCGGCAGCAGCACGATCGGGAGGATGCCGGCTCCCGGTCCCACGGCGGACTGCGCGATGAGGTGCTCCAGCCAGACCTCGAAGCCGACCAGGTGGGTACCGTCCGCGATCAGGCCGACCTTGTCCGTGGCGGGGAGACCACCGGTCAGGGCGGCGGCCAGGATCAGAGCTGGGTTGCGGTGGTCATCGATGGCCACATCCAGCAGCGCGGCCTCCGCCTCGTCCAGGATCTCGCCGACGTCCGCGCCTGCGAGCGCGGCTGGAACCAACGCCGGTGCCGTGAGCGCCGCGTATGCTCCCGACGCAGCGGGGTCCGACGGGAATACGGCATACCCGACATGCTCCGCCTCGATCTCCAGCGGTGATCCGGGGTCGGTGACCACCACGATCCGGGTGGCCGGATCCGTGCCGATGTCGCGGTAGGCCGTCTCGAACGTGCGCAGGAACGCCATCGCCTCCGTAGACCCGGTGGGGGAGGCGACCACGACCGCCGTCCGGGCGAGACCGCCGGATTCGGCGTCCCCGTTGATCGCTGACAGAACCTGGCTGGGCACGGTTGAGTCGAGCACCACCAGCGGCAGTCCATTGGTGGCGGCGATGACGTCCGCGGCCAGAGCGGCGCCACCGATCCCCGCCAGCACGAACCGGGTCACACCATCGGCCAGCAGGACCTCCCGGAGCGGTCCCAGCCGGTCGATCAGAGGCCGCGCGCGCGTGACGGCATCGATCCAGCCCAGTCGCATCCGACCGTCTCCGCCCGGGAATTCCGGCCACAGTGCCGTGTCGGCCGCGGCGATCCCGGACGCCGTCAGATCCGCGACAAGTCCGGGCAGTACCGCCGACACGGCGCCCGCGGCGCGCCCGCTGACGCGGACTTCGACGCTCACCGCGCGCGCTCCAACTCGCCGCGCACCGTCGCCTGCAGCTCGCGCCAGGATGCCACGAACTTGTCGACCCCCTCATCCTCGAGTACTCGCGTCACATCCGCGAAGTCCACACCCGCCGCGGCGAGCGCGTCGATGACCGCGTGAGCGTCCGCCAGGTTGCCGGTGATGGTGTCCCCGGTGATGACGGCGTGGTCGTACACGGCCTCGAGCGTCTTCTCCGGCATCGTGTTGACCGTGCCCGGGGCGACGAGCTCGGTGACGTACAACGTGTCGGGTAGCGACGGGTCCTTCACCCCGGTGGAGGCCCAGAGCGGCCGCTGCGGTCGGGCACCCGCAGCGATCAGCTGGCGCGCCCGCGGTTCCGCGAAGCGCCGCAGGTACATCTCGTAGGCGAGTCGGGCATTGGCGACTCCGGATCGGGATCGCAGGGAGACGGCCGACGCGGACCCGGCCGCGTCCAGCCGCCGATCGACCTCCGTGTCCACTCGCGACACGAAGAACGATGCAACCGAGTGGATCGCAGAGAGGTCCCGTCCCGCCGCCTGCGCCCCCTCCAGTCCCGTCAGGTACGCGTCGATGGTGGCCGAGTACCGCTCGAGACTGAAGATCAGCGTGACGTTGACGCTGATCCCGGCCGCGATCGAGGCCGTGATGGCGGGGAGCCCCGCGAGGGTCGCGGGAATCTTGATGAGCACGTTGGGACGATCCACCGCCTGCCACAGTTGCGCGGCCTGGGTGATCGTGCCGGCGGTGTCGTGCGCCAGGTCGGGGGAGACCTCGATGGACACCCGCCCGTCGACGCCATCGGTGTCCTCCCACACCGGGCGGAGGATGTCGGCGGCGTCGCGGACGTCGTCGGTGGTGATCCGGAAGATCGCCTCGTCGACGTCCGCGCCCGCCGCGGCAAGCTGCGCCACCTGCGCGTTGTAGGCGTTGCCGCGACCCAGGGCAGCGGCGAAGATGGTGGGATTGGTCGTCACGCCGCGGACGGTGCGATCCCTGATCAGCGAGGCGAGGTTCCCGGAGATGATCCGTTCCCGGGACAGATCGTCCAGCCAGATGCTCACTCCCGCTGCGGCAAGCTGGTCGGTGGGGGTCATGCGGTCTCCTCGATCGACTGGCGGGCGGCGGCGGCGACGGCCTCGGCAGTGAGACCGAACTCCCGGAACAGTGTCGCGTAATCGGCGGACGCGCCGAAGTGCTCGATGGATACGGACCGCCCCCGGTCCCCGACGATCCCGCGCCAGGGCATGGCGATGCCCGCCTCCACGGAGACTCGGGCCCGAACCGCGGCCGGAAGCACCTGCTCGCGGTACTCGGCATCCTGCTCGGCGAACCATTCCAGTGAGGGAGCCGACACCACCCGTGCGCGGACGCCGTCCTCAGCGAGGATGGCACGGGCCCGCACGGCCAGCTGGACCTCGGAACCGGTGGCGATCAGGAGCACCTGAGGGTCGCCCCCGGGCGCTTCGGCGAGTACGTACGCGCCGCGTGCGGTCCCCGCAGCCGAGGCGAACACGTCCCCGACCGCCTCCCCGTCGCCGCGTTCGAAAACCGGCACGTTCTGCCGGGTCAGCGCGAGCCCCACCGGGCCCTGTCGGCGACGCAGCACCTCAAGCCACGCGACCGCGGTCTCGTTGGCGTCGGCGGGGCGCACCACCGCGAAGCCCGGGATCGCTCGCAGGGACGCGAGCTGCTCGATGGGCTGGTGGGTCGGCCCGTCCTCCCCGAGCGCGACGGAGTCGTGGGTCCACACGAAGATCGAGGGGATCCGCATCAGCGCGGCCAACCGCACCGCCGGCCGCATGTAGTCGCTGAAGATCAGGAACGTGCCACCGAAAGCTCGGGTGGGTCCGTGCAGCACGATGCCGTTGAGGATCGCACCCATCGCGTGCTCGCGGATGCCGAAATGCAGCACCCGGCCGTAGGGCGATCCAGACCACTCATGGGTGGACCACTGCTCCGGGATGAACGAGGCGGCATCCTTGATGGTCGTCAGGTTCGACTCCGCGAGATCAGCCGACCCGCCCCACAGCTCTGGCATCCGGGGCGCCAGGGCGTTGATGACGCGACCGGACGCGGCCCGGGTGGAGACGTCCTTCCCCGGCGCGAACGCCGGCAGCGCCGACTCCAGATCCTCCGGGAGGCCGCCGGCCAGCAGCCGGCGCAGGAGATCATGCCGCTCCGGATGGCCCGCGGCCCACTCGTCGAACCTCTCCTGCCATGCGCGGTGCGCCTCCGCGCCCCGGCGGCGCAAGTCGCGGGTGTGCTCGAGAACCTCGTCGGGGACGAAGAAAGCGCGGTCCGGGTCGAATCCCAGCACCCGTTTCGTAGCCGCTAACTCGTCGGCGCCGAGAGCCGACCCGTGCGCCGCGCCGCTGTTCTGCTTGCCCGGCGCGGGCCAGCCGATGATGGTGCGCAGCACGATCAGCGACGGTCGATCGGTTTCGCCCTGGGCGGCGACAATCGCCTGGTGGAGCTCCGCGACGTCCTCGACATACCGTCCCGTGCGTTTCCAGTCGACGACCTGCACGTGCCAGCCGTACGCGGCGTACCGGGTCGGCACATCCTCCGTGAATGCGACGTTGGTGTCGTCCTCGATGGAGATCTGGTTGGAGTCGTAGATCACGATCAGATTGCCCAGCTGCTGGTGGCCGGCGAGCGAGGATGCCTCGCTCGTGATCCCCTCCTCCATATCGCCGTCGGAGGCGATGACGTAGATCCGGTGATCGAACACCGACGTGCCCGCGGGCGCGTCAGGATCGAAGAGTCCTCGTTCGTAGCGTGCCGCGTACGCGAAGCCCACCGCCGAGGCCAGGCCCTGCCCCAGCGGGCCGGTGGTCATCTCGACACCAGCCGTATGCCGGTACTCCGGGTGGCCCGGCGTCAGTGAACCCCACGTCCGCAGCGCCTCCAGGTCGGACAGCTCGAGCCCGAAGCCGCCATAGAACAACTGGATGTACTGCGTGAGCGAGGAGTGCCCGGCGGAAAGGATGAAACGGTCCCGCCCGATCCACCGCGGGTCGGCGGGGTCGTGCCGCATCACCCGCTGGTACAGCAGATACGCCACCGGCGCCAGGCTCATCGCGGTGCCCGGGTGGCCGTTGCCGGCCTTTTCCACAGCGTCCGCCGCGAGCACGCGCGCCGTGTCCACGGCGCGCCGGTCGATGTCGTTCCACTCAACGTCGGTCACGCCGATCGCCCTTCCCTTGGGGGTCGCGCCCCTCGGTGCCGGGGCGCCGGGGATCTCGACGATCGCTGCTGGCGGCCGGCGCCGGGCGCATCAGCTTCAGCATAGCGAACCGGCCCGTCCGGGGAGAGGGCGCGGATGCCTCCGGCGTGGGTGCCGGATAGACTGCGGGCAGGGAATCCGGCGGAGGGCGGGAAGCGGACGTGACGGCAACCGGGGTGGAGGGTGCGCCGACAAGCCGGTCGCTGAGCCGTACCCTCCGGGGATACGTCGCACTCACGAAACCACGGGTGCTCGAGCTTCTGCTGGTGACCACGGTGCCGGTGATGATCCTGGCGGCGAACGGTCTGCCGGATCTGTGGCTGGTGCTGGCCACCGTCCTCGGAGGCGCGATGAGCGCCGGTTCGGCGGCCGCGTTCAACATGTACCTGGACCGGGACATCGACGCTCACATGCGTCGCACAGAGAACCGTCCGCTCGTGACCGGGGACGTCTCGCCCCGGGGAGCCTTGGTGTTCGCCTGGACGCTGGCGGTGGTTTCGACAGGCTGGCTGGCGGTCACCACGAATCTGCTGGCGGCCGCTCTGTCGGCGGCAGCCATCTTCTTCTATGTCGTGGTCTACACGATGATCCTCAAGCGCCGCACGGAGCAGAACATCGTGTGGGGCGGGATCGCCGGATGCTTCCCGGTGCTGATCGGATGGTCGGCCGTCACCGGCACGCTGTCCTGGCCGCCCGTGATTCTGTTCGCACTGATCTTCCTGTGGACGCCGCCGCACTACTGGCCGTTGTCGATGAAGTACAAGGACCAGTACGACGACGTGGATGTGCCGATGCTCGGGTCCACGCGCAGTGGCGCCCAGGTCGGGCTCCAGGTGATCCTCTACACGTGGGCGACCGTGGCATGCTCGCTGCTGCTGATCCCGGTCGCGCACATGGGCATCCTGTACGCGGCGGCGGCGCTCGGCTTCGGCGGGTGGTTCCTGGTGGAGGCCCACCGCCTCTACCGTCAGGCCGCACGCGGCGCGGACCCGCAGCCGATGCGGGTGTTCCACGCCTCAATCACGTACCTGACGCTGCTGTTCGTCGCGATAGCGGTCGACCCCCTGCTGCCGTTCTAGCGCTCCGGGCGCGCCAGGATCGGGCGCTCAGATCCGTGCGCGGGCTCGGCCGCCGCATCCACCGCGGGCGCGCGCAGGTTCATGATCACGACGGTCGTCGCAGCCACCAGCACCATGGCCAGCACCATGTGGATGTTCACCAGGGCGAGCGGCAGCCCGGTGCGCGCCTGGGCGATTCCGACCAGGACCTGAACGATCTCCACCGCGAGGAGCACGCCGGTCCACAGCGCCAGCCGGGTGCGTCCTGGCCGCAGCCACGCCGCCACCAGCAGCACAAGCGTGAGGGCGAGCGTGGCGTACGCGGGCCAGGAGTGCACGTGCTGCATCAGCTCGGGGTCCAAGCCGTTGCGGGCAGCGCCGCCGTCGCCGGCATGTGGGCCGGATCCGGTGACCAGGATGCCGACGACGACCGTCACCGCGACGGATGCCGCCGCCAGCCACGCGATAAAGGCGTACCAGCTGGGCACGACGCGGACCAGGCGGCCCGGTGCCGCATGCACCCGCACCACGAGCGCGGCCGCGAGGGCGACCAGGATCGCGGAGGCGAGCATGTGCAGACCCACGACGTAGGGGTTCAGACCCGTGAGCACGGTGACCCCTCCGATCACAGCCTGCACGGGGATGTACAACCCGATCGCGAGGGCCAGCCAGAACAGATCCGGACGCGTGCGACGCATCCGCACCACGAGCAGAAAGGTGATGATCGCGACGGCGGCCAGTACGAATGTGAGCAGTCGATTGCCGAACTCGATTGCGCCGTGGATACCCATCTCCGGCGTCGCGATCAGCGATTCGGGTGTGCAGCGCGGCCAGGTCGGGCAACCGAGACCGGATCCGGTCAGGCGGACCAGACCCCCCGTCCCCACGATGCCGATCTGCACCACGAGTGTGGCCCACGCTGCGGCGATCACCCGGCCGTCGACACGACGTGGCAGCCAGCCCATCCAGCGTCGCGGACGGCCGGCGGGGGCCTCCTGTGGGGGAGTGATGGTCATCGTGCGCTCTCCTGTCGATGTCGCGGATCATCGTGGCGGCACGCGCCGGGCCGCTCCGTGGCCTCACCCTGTAGAATCGAGGAGTCGGGTGCGGGCGGACGCGTCCCGCATCCGATCCAGTGTAGGTGGCCGCGGTCATCTGCTGATCGGACCGGCAAGCGGCATTCCGCCTCGCGAACTCCAGCGGGGGCGTCGGGATTCCGGGACGGATCACACCGTTCGGTCCAGCGAGGAGAGTGACGAATCATGTCCGATGTGCTCATCAATCGTCCCGAGCTCGAAGGACTGGGGTCCTACGAGTTCGGCTGGCACGACGCGGATGCCGCCGGAGCCTCTGCCGCGCGTGGCCTGAGCGAGGCGGTGGTGCGTGACATCTCCGCTCTCAAGGCCGAGCCCGACTGGATGCTGAAGAACCGCCTCAAGGCGTTGCAGCTTTTCGAGCGCAAGCCGATGCCCACGTGGGGCGCCGACCTCAGCGCGATCGACTTCGAGAACATCAAGTACTTCGTCCGCTCCACCGAGAAGCAGGCGCAGGCCTGGGAGGATCTGCCGGAGGACATCCGGAACACCTACGAGCGTCTCGGGATACCCGAGGCCGAGCGCTCACGGCTGGTGTCGGGCGTGGCGGCCCAGTACGAATCCGAGGTCGTGTACCACCAGATCCAGGAGGACCTGGAGCGCCAGGGTGTCATCTTCATGGACACCGACACGGCGTTGCGCACGCATCCGGAGTTCTTCCGGGAGTACTTCGGCACAGTGATCCCGGCCGGCGACAACAAATTCGCTGCGCTGAACACCGCCGTATGGTCCGGCGGCTCCTTCGTGTACGTGCCTCCCGGGGTTCACGTGGACATTCCGCTGCAGGCCTACTTCCGCATCAACACGGAGAACATGGGCCAGTTCGAGCGGACCCTGATCATCGCGGACGAGGGCTCCTACGTCCACTACATCGAGGGATGCACCGCTCCGATCTACAAGAGCGACTCACTGCACTCGGCCGTGGTGGAGATCGTGGTGAAGCGCAATGCACGCGTGCGGTACACGACGATCCAGAACTGGTCCACCAACGTGTACAACCTCGTCACGAAGCGGGCCATTGCCCACGAAGGCGCCACGATGGAGTGGGTGGACGGCAACATCGGCTCCAAGGTGACGATGAAGTACCCGTCCATCTACCTCGTCGGCGAGCACGCGACCGGCGAGACGTTGTCGGTGGCCTTCGCCGGTCCGGGTCAACACCAGGATGCCGGCGCGAAGATGATTCACATGGCGCCGCACACGCGGTCCTCGATCGTCTCCAAGTCCATCGCCCGCGGCGGCGGACGCGCGGGGTACCGCGGTGAGGTGCGCGTCGAAGCCGGCGCGCATCACGCCGCCAACACCGTCCGCTGCGACGCGCTGCTGGTGGACACTCGCTCCCGTTCCGACACCTATCCGGCCATCGACATCCGTGTCGATGACGCGCAGCTCGGCCACGAGGCGACCGTCTCCCGGGTCAGCGAGGAGCAGTTGTTCTACCTCATGAGCCGGGGACTGCCCGAGGACGAGGCGATGGCGATGATCGTGCGCGGGTTCATCGAGCCGATCGCCCGCGAACTGCCGATGGAGTACGCCCTGGAGTTGAACAAGCTCATCGAGATGGGCATGGAAGGGTCCGTCGGCTGATGTCCGGACCCGCTGTCGTGCCCGTGCAGCCTCACGGGCACGTGGACCCGGCCGCGTCCTTCGTGCCTGTGCAGACGCGCTCCGAGCGTCCGACGTCCTACGACCCGGCCGACTTCCCCGTGCCGACCGGCCGGGAACCGAAATGGAAGCACAGTCCGCGCGAGGCGCTCGCGCCGCTGTTCGACGCCGACGTGCCCCCTGCTCCGGTCACCGTCACCGCCGTCGGCCCGATCCGGCTCGCTGAGGCGGCTGAGTCGGGATCTCCCCGCGGGTCCGTGTTCGCGCCCGAGGACCGGGTCGCGGCTCTGGCGTGGGCCGACGAACGGCCGTCGCCGCTGGTATCCATTCCTGCCGGCGCCGAGCTGAACGAACCTGTCGTGGTACGCGTGCACGCCGATCAGGCGGGCGGCGCGGGCCGTGTTCACCTGGTCGTCGCAGCGGGACCAGCGTCGCGAGCCACCGTTGTGATCCGTCACACCGGCGCCGGGATGCTGGCGGAGAACGTGGAGATCCTCGTCGAGGACGGTGCTCGTCTCGCGGTGGTGACCGTGCAGGAGTGGGAGCATCCGGGCGTGCACGTCGCATCGCACCAGGCTCGGGTGGGCCGCGACGGCCAGCTGCGCCATGTCGTGGCGAGTTTCGGTGGCTCCATCGTGCGCGTCGACCCGACGGTCGATCTGGCCGGCGCGGGGTCGCGAGCCGAGCTGTTCGGCGTCGGCTTCGCCGGAGCGGGGCAGCACCTGGAGAGCCAAGTGTTCCTGCACCACCGTGGCGCGCACACGAGCGGGGAGGTGCTGTACAAGACGGCGCTGCAGGGCGAATCCGCACGGAGCGTCTGGGTGGGGGACGTGTTGATCGGACCGGACGCCGTGGGCACGGACACGTACGAGGCCAATCGCAACCTCGTCCTCACCGAGGGTGCGCGCGCCGAGTCCGTCCCCAACCTGGAGATCGAGACCGGCGACATCCGCGGCGCAGGTCACGCCAGCGCGACCGGACGGTTCGACGATGAGCAGCTGTTCTACCTGCAGAGCCGAGGCATCCCCGCCGATGAGGCTCGTCGCCTGGTTGTGCTGGGATTCCTGGTCGAGGTGGTGCAGAAGATCGGCGTGCCCGAGCTGGAGACGGAGTTGGTGACCCGCATCCGGCGGAAACTGGACGAGAGGGTGGGCGGATGACCGCGACGCGGGTGTGCGCGCTGCATGAGCTGGAGCCGGAAGCGGCGCGGAGAGTCGTGGTCGACGGCCAGCCGATCGCCGTGGTGCGGGCCAGCGACGGCCAGGTGCACGCGATCGGCGACACCTGCACGCACGGCGAGATCTCGCTCGCCGACGGCTTCGTCGACGGGGACACCATCGAATGCTGGGCGCACGGCTCCGCGTTTTCGCTGTGCACCGGGCGTCCGCTGAACCTGCCCGCGTACGAGCCGGTGCCGGTATATGAGGTGATCGTCGACGGGGACGACGTGATGATCGATCCGACTGTGACGAAGGAAGTCTGAATGTCCCTCCTGGAGATCCGTGACCTGCACGTGAACGTCGAGACGGATGAGGGCACGGTCCCGATCCTGAACGGCGTGACGCTGTCCGCGGCCACCGATGAGGTCCATGCCATCATGGGCCCCAACGGCTCGGGCAAGTCGACCCTGGCGTACACGATCGCGGGCCACCCCAAGTACACCGTCACCGCTGGAACCATCACCCTGGATGGCGAGGACGTCCTGGCGATGAGCGTGGATCAGCGCGCTCGTGCGGGCATCTTCCTGGCGATGCAGTATCCGGTCGAGATCCCGGGAGTGACCGTCACGAACTTCCTGCGCACCGCGAAGACCGCCGTGGACGGAACCGCCCCGTCGATCCGAACCTGGAGCAAGGACGTGGCCCGAGCGATGGCGGATCTGCGGATGGATCCGCGGTTCGCGCAGCGGAACGTCAACGAGGGATTCTCCGGGGGCGAGAAGAAGCGGCATGAGATCCTGCAGCTGGAATTGCTGCGGCCGACGTTCGCCGTGCTCGACGAGACTGACTCGGGCTTGGATGTGGATGCGCTGAAGATCGTGTCGGAAGGGGTGAACCGGGCGCGGGAGCGCGGCGGGATGGGGGTGCTGCTGATCACGCACTACACCCGAATCCTGAAGTACATCCGCCCGGATCACGTCCACGTCATGGTTGCCGGGCGCATCGTGGAGCACGGCGGACCGGAACTGGCCGACCGGCTCGAGAACGAGGGGTACGATCGGTTCCTCGCCCCCGCGGGTCAGTCGGACGCGTAGGATCGCCGCATGGCTGCGACCTTGACCTCGGAGGCCTACGACCAGGTGGTCGAGGCGCTGAAGGATGTCGTCGACCCCGAACTGGGCGTGAACGTGGTCGATCTCGGGCTGATCTACGACCTCGGGTGGGACGAGGAAAACGACGCTCTGGTGATCCACATGACCCTGACCTCGGCCGGATGCCCGCTGACCGACGTGCTGGAGGATCAGGCCGCCGAGGCACTGGACGGGGTGGTCGAGCGATTTCGGATCAACTGGGTGTGGATGCCGCCGTGGGGACCGGAGCGGATCACCGACGAGGGCCGCGACATGATGCGCGCCCTCGGCTTCGCGATGTGATGACTCAGCGCCGCCTGTCCACGGCCGCGACCCCCCGCCATGCCAGTGGTACCAGGGCGGCAGCTGCGGCGGCCTTCAGCAGGTCGCCCATGACGAACGGCACCAGGCCCGCCCCCACCGTCGCGGCCAGGATGCTGTCGTAGCCGAGCGCATCCTGCCACACGCCCGGGCCCATGGTGGCCAGCGATGCGTACAGCCAGGGCAGCCCGAACACATAGATCACCGCGTTGCCTGCCAGGAATGACAGCAGCATTCCCGCGATCCGGCGATCCCATCGCCGCTGCGCGAGCCATCCGGTGAGCGCGGCTGCCACGATGAAGCCGACGAGGAACCCACCCGTAGTCAGCGCGAACGGGTTGCCGGAGGCGCCTTCAGCGAACACCGGCGCGCCCGCGACCCCGACCACCAGGTACAGGCCCAGGGACAGAGCCGCGCGCACCGGCCCGAGCGCTGTGCCCACCAGCAGGACCGCGAACGTCTGCAGCGTCAACGGCACAGGCCAGAACGGAATCGCGGCCTGGGCTGCCAGTGCGACGAGGGCGGCCCCGGCAGTGACGAGGCCGGCATCGGCCACGAGCGCGGCCGCGCGGCCCCGCGCCGGAACGATGACGTCCGCGAGGACGCGAACGGATCCCTGGGGGGTGGACACGGTCATGTCGGTCTCCTTCGACGGCGGGCGTGGCTCGGGCACTGCAGCACATCCTAACGATCCGCCGCGCGGGCGGCGGTAGAATGGCACGGGCCGCTCGGCCGCATCCCCTGGAAGAAACGGAACCTCGCTGTGCTCGCCGTGCACGACCTGGAGATCCGCGTCGGCGCCCGGGTGCTCATGCAGGACGTGACCTTCCGGGTGGGCTCCGGCGACAAGGTGGGATTGGTCGGGCGCAACGGCGCCGGGAAGACCACGCTCACCCGGGTGCTGGCCGGCGACCTGCTGCCTGCATCAGGCCGGGTGGAGCGCACCGGCCGCATCGGCTACCTTCCGCAGGACCCTCGCTCGGGCGACCCCGAGACGCTGGCGCGCAGCAGGATCCTGGATGCGCGCGGGCTCGGGGAACTGTCCGCGGGCATGACGGCCGCCGCCGCGGAAATGGGGGCGGCCGACCCGGATAAGGCCGAGCACGCTCTGCACCGGTACGCGTCGCTCACGGAGCGGTTTGAGGCGCTCGGCGGATACGCCGCCGAAGCGGAGGCCGCCGCGATCTCCCACAACCTGGCCCTGCCCGACCGGATCCTCGATCAGAAGCTCGGAACCCTGTCCGGCGGGCAGCGCCGCCGCATCGAACTGGCTCGCATCCTGTTCTCCGACGCGGAGACGATGATCCTCGATGAACCCACGAACCACCTCGACGCCGACTCGGTCCGGTGGCTGCGCGACTTTCTGCGCGGCTACCGAGGCGGACTCGTCGTGATCAGCCATGACGTGGACCTGGTGGACGAGACCGTCAACCGGGTGTTCTACCTGGACGCGCAGCGTGCGGTGATCGACATCTACAACATGGACTGGAGGCACTATCAGCGCCAGCGCGCCGCCGATGAGGAGCGGCGTCGCAAGGAGCGGACCAATGCCGAGAAGAAGGCGTCCGCGCTCGTGAGCCAGGCCGCGAAATTCGGCGCGAAGGCGACCAAGGCCGCCGCCGCGCACCAGATGGTGGCTCGGGCGGAGAAGCTGCTCTCCGGTCTGGAGGAGGTCCGGGTTCGCGACCGGGTAGCGCATCTGCGGTTCCCCGAGCCAGCACCCTGCGGTCGAACCCCGCTGGTCGCGACCGGCCTCAGCAAGTCCTACGGGTCGCTCGAGATCTTCGCCGGCGTCGACCTGGCCGTCGACCGGGGTTCTAAAGTCGTCGTGCTGGGTCTGAACGGTGCGGGCAAGACCACACTGCTGCGGATCCTTGCGGGCGTCGATGAACCGGACGCCGGAGCCGTGGTGTACGGGCACGGCGCGAAGCTCGGATACTACGCTCAGGAGCACGAGAACCTGGACGTATCCCGAACCGTTCTGGAGAACATGATGTCGGCCGGTGACGGGGTCAGTGAATCCGAGGCGCGCCGGGTGCTGGGTTCGTTCCTGTTCACCGGGGACGACGTCCTGAAACCGGCACGGGTGCTCTCCGGCGGCGAGAAGACCCGCCTGTCCCTGGCTACGCTTGTCGTGTCCAGCGCGAACGTGCTGCTGCTGGATGAACCCACGAACAACCTCGACCCCGCCTCGCGCGAGGAGATCCTCGGTGCCCTCGCCGAGTACCGGGGCGCCGTCGTGCTGGTATCTCACGACGAGGGCGCCGTGGATGCCCTCAAGCCCGAACGGGTTCTGATCTTGCCCGACGGCGTGGAAGACCTGTGGGGGCGGGAGTACGCGGGACTGGTGACCCTCGCCTGACGCGGACCGACCGGACGGTCAGCGCCCAATCCGGTCCAGCAGTTCGTCCTCGTCCTGCGCGTCGCGGTCCCGGCGGGGTTCGGGCGTGGCCACCCGCCGCGCCCGTGCGGCTTCCGGTTTCGCCTGCTCGTCAGCATCCTCGCGTCGGTGAGCCAATTCGGTGCGAATGATGTATCCGATGAACACGAATCCCATCACCGCGAACAGAATCCACTGCACCGCGTAGGACAGATGCGGCCCGGGATCCTCGGACGGCGGATCCAGCGGAGCGGGTGTGGTCGCCGCGGAAGGATCCTCCGACACCATCCGCCCGTAAGCGGAGGTGATGGTGTCCGCACCGGTGGACTCGGCGATCAGTGGCAGATGAATGGTGGGCACCTGACCGGACGGCGCTGAACGCCCCGACGAGGGCAGCGCTTCCCCGGGCAGCATCCGCACGACCACGTCGACGGGACCCGACGGCGGATCGGGGACCAGGTCCGGGCCGTCGCCGGAGTCCGCGGGCGGGATCCACCCCCGATCGACGATGAGGATCCTCCCGTCGTCGAGGCGCAGCGGAGTCAGGACCTCGAACGCGGAAGTGCCGCCATGCGGGCGGTTGCGAACCACGAGCTGCCGCTCCACGAGGTACGTCCCATGGACGGCGACTGGGTGCCACTGGGCCGCCGGGTCGAAGCCGTCCGCGGCCGAGACGGCCTCCGCGAGGGTCATGGGCGGGGCGTCGTAGTTGTCGGCGACGAGCTGGAGTTGAGTGCTGCGATCGGCGTTGCGGGTGAATTGCCAGTGCGACAGGAAGCCGCACGCGACGGCGAACGCCGCCGCGATCACGACATAGGTACTCCAGCGCACCCAGGTGCGGTCGAACACGGGTCGGCTCACCCGCCGTTCGGCGGCGCGGACTCCGTGACCCGGATCACGTCCGGCCTCGGCTCCGGTGCGGGCGGCGCGGCCGCCGGCGGCAGCATCCGGTCGGGCCTCTGAGCCACCGCCTCCTTCGTGTCCTGGCCGACGTTCGCGATCACCACCGCGATATACGGCAGGACCACCGCGCCGACGGCGAACAGCCAGCTGTACCAGCCGTACGGCGTCACCAGAATCATTGCGAGAAGGCACGCGATTCTGATCCCCATCGTCATCAGATACCGCGTGGAACGCTTGGTGGCGTCCGCCTGCGGTGCGCGGGGGAGTGAGGTGGCCGACTGCGGCGGATCCGAGGTCTTCACGGTGGCCTCAGCCTACGCCGCCTTCGGTGTCAGGAGAGGTAGCCGGTGGATGCTGCCCCCGCGCTCAGAACGACGGTGACGAAGAAGAAGATCAGGAGCGGCACGCCGACGAGCACGATCAGACCCACTCCCACCCAGCCGATGATCGTTCCGGCCAGCGCCATGCCGTGGCCGCCCTCACCGGACGTCTTCAGCTGACGGAGCGCGATGTGGCCCGTGATCACGGCGGCGACCGATCCGATCAGCGGCAGGATGAGGAAAAGTCCCACCAGCGACGAGACCAGCGACACGATCGCCAGCGCGTTCGTCTTGGGCCCGGGAGGATATGGCGTGTAACCGGGCGGGGCGTAGGCCGGAGGCGGGCCGACTTGCGCCGGTGCCGCAGCGGGCGGCGCATAAGAGGCGGGCGGCGCGTACTGGGCAGGTGCGGCCGCGGGTGCGGCGGGGGCTGCTGGCGGTGGCGCGTACTGCGGGGCCGGCGGCGGGTACGCCGCGGGCGGTGTCGGAGGAGCGGGGGTGGGTTCTCCGGCGTTCTGGTCACTCATCGTCGTCGCAGGCCTTTCGGGTTGTGCTCCCAGCGTTCCAGTCGCATCGGGGAGTGTCAATCGCGCCGCGGGTGCCCCGCGATCGCCCCGGTTAGGCTGGAAGCCCGTCGCCCGAGGCCGGAGGAACCCATGAGCACACACCGCGTCGCACTCGTAACGGGCGGCAATCGCGGCATCGGCAGAGCAATCGCCGAACGCTTGATCGCCGACGGTCACCGTGTTGCAGTGACGACACGCAGTGGCAGCGGTCCGGAAGGATCGCTGACGGTGCGCGCTGACGTCACTGACTCCGCGTCACTGGACGCGGCGTTCACCGAGGTGGAGAGCGCGCTCGGTCCCGTCGAGATCGTGATCGCCAACGCCGGCATCACTCGAGACGCCTTGCTGCTGCGCATGACCGAGGCGGATTTCGACGATGTGGTGGCGACGAACCTGGGGGGCGCATTCCGTGTCGTCAAGCGGGCTGCGAAAGGGCTGGTGCGGGCGCGGTGGGGCCGAGTGATCCTGATCTCCAGTGTCGTGGGCCTGTACGGATCGGCCGGTCAGATCAACTACGCCAGTTCGAAGAGCGGCCTCATCGGTCTCGCGCGGTCGTTGACACGAGAACTCGGTGGGCGCGGGATCACCGCGAACGTCGTCGCACCGGGATTCATCGAGACCGAGATGACGTCGGCGCTGCCTGAGGACCTTCAGGCCCAGTATCGCGCGAGCATTCCTGCGGGCCGATTCGCTGCTCCCTCGGAGGTCGCGGGCGTGGTCGCGTGGCTCGCCTCAGAGGAGTCCGGGTACATCAGCGGAGCGGTCATCCCGGTCGACGGAGGCCTGGGGATGGGTCACTGACGTCACGGCAGCAGGGGGATGACCTCCCGCAGATCCAGGCGGTCAACGACCACGTCGGCCGCGGCGCGCACCACGGGCTTCGCGTTGAATGCGATGCCCAGCGCCGCATCCGCGAGCATGCGCAGGTCATTGGCGCCGTCGCCGATCGCGTAGGTGCGGTGCGGCGCGACATCCATCTCCCTCGCCCATCGCGCCAGCCACTGCGCCTTTCCCGCCGCGTCCACGATGGCGCCGGCGACCCGGCCGGTCAGGACTCCGTCGGCGACCGCTAGGCGGTTCGCGCGCCACACGTCGACACCCAGGTCCTGTGCGATGGGGTCGAGGACCTCATGGAATCCGCCCGAGACGACCCCGACGCGACCACCGCGGCGGTGCACGTGCGCGATCAGGTCCGCGGCGCCGGGGGTTGGACGCACTCTCCGGCGCACCCCGCCCAAGGCGGCCAGCGGCACCCCCCGCAACGCATCGACCCGGGATCGCAGACTCGCTGCGAAGTCGACCTCGCCGCGCATCGCCGCCTCGGTCGCCGCAGCCACCTCTGCTCCCCGGCCCGCCTCGTCAGCGATCAACTCGATCACCTCGTCCCGCAGCAACGTGGAGTCGGCATCGAGCACCACGAGGAATCGCGCCGCCGACGTCACCCGTTCACCGTATCGGTGCCGCCGGGGCACTCACGCCTCGACCCGGACGCCCTTGCCCACCACGGTGATGCCCGAATCGGTCACGGTGAAGCCGCGCTCCCTATCCCTCTCCCGGTCGACTCCGACGGTCGCACCATCGGCGAGTACGACGTTCTTGTCGAGGATCGCCCGGTGGATGCGCGCTCCAGTGCCCACCCGGACGCGATCGAAGATCACGGAATCGGTGATGGTGGCCCCGCCCGCCGAGAGTGCCCAGGGACCGACCACGCTGCGCTCGAGGTGCGTGCCCGAGAGCACCGAGCCGAGGGAGACGATCGAGTCGATGGTGGTTCCGATGCGCCCGACGGAGTCACGCACGAATTTCGCCGGCGGCGAGTTCACCAGCTGCGAGTGGATCGGCCACAGCGTGTTGTACAGATTGAAGATCGGGAGAGTGGAAATCAGGTCCATGTGGGCATCGAAGAACGAATCGAGCGTGCCGACATCGCGCCAGTAGGCGCGGTCCCGGTCCGTCGAACCCGGCACGTCGTTGCGTCGCATGTCGTACACGCCGGCCTCCCCGCGACCGACGAAGTACGGGATGATGTCGCCGCCCATGTCGTGGCTGGACGTCGGCATCTCCCCATCCGCCTCGACGGCCTCGATGAGAGCATTGGCGTCGAACACGTAGTTGCCCATCGAGGCCAGGATCTCGCCCGGGGAGTCCGGCAGCCCCGCCACGTGCTGTGGCTTCTCGAGGAAGTCCTGGATGCGGGTGGGATCGCCCGCCGCCGTCTCGATCACCCCGAACTGGGTTGACAACGCGAGCGGCTGCCGGATCCCCGCCACCGTTGCACGGGCGCCGGACGCGATGTGCGCCTCGATCATCTGCCGGAAGTCCATGCGGTACACGTGATCGGCCCCGATCACGACGACGATGTCGGGCTGCTCGTCATTGATGAGGTTCAGGCTCTGCAGAATCGCGTCCGCCGACCCCGAAAACCATCTCTTCCCGAGCCTTTGCTGGGCGGGCACGGAGGTGACGTAGGAGTCCAGCAGCGCCGACATCCGCCAGGTCTGCGACACGTGCCGGTCCAGACTGTGGGACTTGTACTGGGTCAGCACCACGATCTGACGCAGGCCCGAATTGATCAGATTCGAGATCGCGAAATCGATCAGTCGGTACTGGCCGCCGAAAGGGACCGCCGGCTTGGCGCGATCCGCCGTGAGCGGCATCAGTCGCTTGCCCTCCCCGCCGGCGAGGACGATCCCGAAGACCTTGGGGGCGGCAGGCATGGGACCAGACTATGTCCCGGCCACCGCCTGTACTACGGTCCTTGACATGCGGGTGGACGTGGTCACGAGGGAGTATCCACCCGAGGTCTACGGCGGTGCCGGCGTGCACGTGGCGGAGCTGGTCGCGGCGCTGCGACGCCGGTCCGTCCGAGTGCAGGTGCGTGCGTTCGGAGCACCGCGGGCAGAGCAGGACACCTTCTCCTACACGACCCCGACCGAATTGAGCGCGGCGAACCCCGCTGTGCAGACGCTCGCCACCGATCTGACCATGGTGCAGGACGTCGCTGGCGCCGACCTGGTCCACAGTCACACGTGGTACGCCAATGCGGCGGGTCAGGTGGCGTCCCTGCTGCACGGAATACCGCATGTGATAACCGCGCACAGCCTCGAACCGCTCCGGCCTTGGAAGGCGGAGCAACTGGGCGGCGGATACGCGCTTTCCAGCGCGATTGAACGCAGCGCCTATGCCGGTGCCGCGGCCGTGATCGCCGTCAGCGGCGGCATGCGGGCCGACATCCTGCGCTGCTATCCGACGCTGGATCCCGCACACGTGCACGTGATCTACAACGGGATCGACACCGCCCGCTGGTATCCGGTCGACGAACCCGCCGTGTTGGCCGAGGAGGGCATCGACCCGGACCGGCCGACGGTGGTGTTCGTCGGGCGGATCACCCGTCAGAAGGGACTGCCCTATCTGCTGCGGGCGGTGCGGGATCTCCCGCCCGAAGTCCAGGTGGTCCTGTGTGCGGGAGCGCCAGACACTCCCGAGATCCTGGCCGAGGTGACGGACCTGGTCGGGCAGTTGCGCCAGACACGCACAGGAGTGGTCTGGATCGAACGCATGCTGGCCCAGGAACGGCTCCGTGCCATCCTCAGCGCTGCAACCGTGTTCGTATGCCCCTCGGTGTACGAGCCGCTCGGCATCGTGAATCTCGAGGCGATGGCGTGCGGCGCGCCGGTGGTCGCGACGGCGACCGGGGGGATCCCGGAAGTCGTCCGCGACGGCGAGACCGGCGCTCTTGTCCCGATCGATCAGGTCCAGGACGGGTCAGGAACCCCGCGCGACCCCGGCCGGTTCGTCTCCGACCTGGCCGCGGCCATCGCTGCGATGGTGGCCGATCCGAAGCGCGCGGAAGCGTACGGCACGGCCGGAAGGGCGCGCGCGGCTGCGGAGTTCAGCTGGGCGCGGGTCGCGGAGCAGACCGAGCAGCTCTACCGCACGGTCCTGAGCTCGTGAGGATCCGGTCCCGGCGCGCCGGGACAGTAGGCTGAGGCCATGCCCCGGGTGCTCGAGTTCACCGATGTGACCGTGCGCCGCGGCGGCCGGGACATCCTGTCCCATCTGACGTGGGCTGTCGACGACGATCAGCGGTGGGTGGTGCTGGGTCCGAACGGGGCCGGCAAGACCACGCTGCTGCAGCTGGCAGCGACGCTGGAGCATCCGAGTTCCGGCACGGTGACGATCCTGGGAGATCGGCTCGGTCGCACTGACGTCTTCGAGCTGCGGCCTCGGATTGGGTTCGCCTCCTCCGCCATGGCGCGGCGCATCCCGCCGGAGGAGACGGCGGCGGACGCGATCCTGACCGCCGCTTACTCCGTGCTGGGCCGTTGGCGCGAGGAGTACGACCGGATCGACGAGCGCCGCGCGTGGCGCGTTCTGGCGGAGTGGCGCCTGGAGGACCTGGCCGAGCGCACGTTCGGCACGCTGTCCGACGGTGAGCAGAAGCGCGTGCAGATCGCCCGGGCTGTCATGACCGACCCCGAATTGCTGCTGCTGGACGAGCCGGGAGCGAGCCTGGATCTGGGAGCACGAGAGGAACTGCTCCTGCTCCTGGGACGCTATGCCCAGGCCCCCACCACTCCGGCCATGGTGCTGGTGACCCACCACGTGGAGGAGATCCCGGTCGGGTTCACCCATGTCCTGATGCTGAAAGACGGCGCTGTCGTCGCAGCCGGCCCGCTATCCGAGACCCTGACCGGCGAGAACCTCACCCGCACGTTCGGCCTGCCTATCGAGCTGACCGAACGCGCGGGGCGGTTCGCTGCGCGGGCAGCGGAATGACCGTCGGGGCCTGGTAGGATCGAGGGTCGGCGCCACGCGGCCCTTCGTCACACATCCCGTCCCACGCATCCGGCAGGACCCCCATGAAGACCGATATCCACCCCGACTACCACGCCGTCGTCTTCCGCGATCTCGGTACCGGTGACACGTTCCTGACCCGCTCCACGGTCACCAGCGACAAGCGGATCGAGCTGGACGGCGTGGAGTACCCGGTTGTGGATGTGGAGATCTCCTCCGCATCCCACCCCTTCTACACCGGTAAGCAGCGCATTCTCGACTCCGCCGGCCGGGTGGAGAAGTTCAACCAGCGCTTCAAGAACTTCGGCGGATCCGGCCGATAGCGCGGCAGGATGGCTCGATCCGAGGCCACCTACCCGGAGTACCACCAGCGCTTGGCACGCGTGCCGATCCGCCGGAACGAGATCGGCATTCGCGGCGCCGCGACCGCGTACTGGGAGTACGGGCCCGCGGACGCGGAGCAGACGCTGCTGCTCGTGCACGGCTTCCGCGGCGAGCACCACGGTCTGGAGCCGGTCGTCGCCCATCTTCCCGGCATGCGGATCATCTCGCCGGACCTGCCCGGGTTCGGTCAGAGCCCGCCGATCGCCGGCGTCCGCCACGATATCGACCTGTATGCCGCGTGGCTGGGAGAGTTCTCCGAGCGGGTCGCGCCGGGCGCGGTCCTGGTCGGCCACTCCTTCGGATCTATCGTGACGTCCGCGGCGGTCGCCTCCGGGCTCGACACCCCCCGTGTGGTGTTGATCAACCCGATCGGGGCTCCCGCCCTGGCCGGACCGCGCGGGGTGCTGACGCACGTGGCGGTCGCATACTACCGACTGGGCGCCGCGCTGCCGGCCAGGTCCGGCGAAGCCCTGCTGCGCAACCGCCTCATCGTGCGTGGGATGAGTCTGGCGATGGTGAAGACCCGCGACCCGGGGCTGCGCCGGTTCGTGCACGCCCAGCACGATGCATATTTCTCGTCGTTCAGCGACCGGGACGTGCTCGCGGACGCGTTCACCGCGTCGGTGACCCACGACGTCACGGAATACGCCGCTGCGATTGACCGGCCCACCCTCCTGATCGCTGGCGAACGCGACGACATCACGCCGCTGGCGGCTCAGCGTCGCCTGGCGACGCTGATCTCGGACGCGCGACTCGTCGAGATCCCCCGAGTGGGGCACCTCATCCACTACGAGACGCCGCAGCCGGCCGCCGAGGCGATCATCCGCTTCCTCGAGCCTTCCGCATCCGGTACGCCGTGACGTTGACGCGATTGCCGCAGTTGCCTGCGTCGCAATAGAGCTTGGATCGGTTGCGGGAGAGATCCACGTAAACCGCCCGGCAGTCCGGAGCCGAGCACACGCGCATCCGTCCATACTCGTCGGCACGGATGACATCGACCACCGCCATCGCCGCATCGACCAGCATCCGTGTCGCCAGAGGGGCGTCGTCGTTCGTCGCATGGATGTGCCAGTCGTACGGCTCGTGACGCACGAGTCGTGGCCGGGCCCGTCCGTCGGCGAGCATGGCGTTGACTGCCGGGACGGCACCGTCGCGATCCAGATGCCAGAGCTCGCGCAGCCGGGTGCGGATCGCGCGTACGGCCGACCGTTCGGGATCGTCACCCCGCACCACGCCGGAGTACGGGTGAACGGCGAGGAAAGCGGTCAGGTCCGATGCCGACCGCATGCGATCGTCCCCCGTGACGGTCATACCCGGCAGCGTGTTGACCAGATCGACGGCCATGCTGAGAGACTCGCGGGTGTCATGAGTGAACACCATCTTGACTCCTGTCGTCCGCCGTCCTAGTGTCACGATCGTAACCTGCTGACATCCATGACCGAGGGGATTGCATGACCGCCACGGCCGCCCCGGCTGCGCCCGCCGGAATCCGCCGGGGTGCCGGGATCGCGGCCGCGCTCGGATCGGCACTGGCGTTCTCCTCCAGTGGACCTCTCGTGAAGCCGCTCCTGGAGGCGGGCTGGTCGGTGGGGGCCGCACTGCTGGTGCGCATGTCGCTGGCCGGCATCCTGCTGGCCCCGGCCCTGCTGCTGGCGATCCGGCGCGATCCTCGGATGCTGCGGCGTCACGGTCTTCTCATCATCGGATTCGGGCTGACGGCGGTGCTCGGCTGTCAGGTCTTCTACTTCGCGGCGATGCAGCGGATGCCTGTGGCGGTCGCTCTTCTGATCCAGTACCTCGCGCCGGTCCTGCTCGTGCTGCTGGCCTGGGTGCGCACACGGCGAGCACCATCACGCCGAGTCATGGTGGGATCGGTCGCGGCCATCGCAGGTCTGGTGCTGGTTGCCGACGTCGCCGGCGCGCGGTTCGACCCGCTCGGGACGCTCTTCGCACTGGGAGCGGCGGTGTGCGTGGCGATGTACTTCCTGATCTCCGAACGCGCCGGCGACGACCTGCCGCCCCTCGCCCTCGCGTCCGGGGGACTGCTGACCGGCGCTGCAGGAATCGCCGTCCTGGCGGCTGTCGGGGTCCTGCCGCTCGTGGCTCCGCCGGTGAGCATCGTGCTCGTCGGCCTGACCGTCCCGTGGTGGATTCCGATGGTCTGGGTCGGGGCAGTCGCGACCACCCTGGGCTACGCGCTCGGGGTGAAGGCCGTTCCGCTCCTGGGATCCCGGCTCGCGTCCTTCGTGGGGTTGAGCGAGGTGCTGTTCGCGCTCGGCTTCGCCTGGCTGCTGCTCGGCGAGAGTCCCTCGACGGTTCAGGTGGTGGGCGGGGTGATCCTCTTCGCGGGGGTGGTGATCGTGCGGCTGGACGCCGGGTCGGCGGGGGAGCCGCGTGGTGAGGCCGCGAAGGTTCCCCTCGTTCCCGCTCCATGAGCGCGGGGCGGATAGAGGGCTCAGCCACGGCTCCGCATCGCCCCAGCCAGCGCGGGCAGGTCGGTGGGTGGCGGTTATGCCGCGTCCGCGCCGAGGAGGAGGTCGCCGAGCGCCGCGAGAGCCTCGCTGGCGCCGCCGTCGATCTTGACGGTCGCTCGGGTGTCGCACCGGGTGGGCCCCCGGTTGATGATGACGATCGGCAGCCGCCGCCGACGTGCCCGCTCCACGAGTCGCAGGCCGGAGTTCACCACCAGGGATGAGCCGGCCACGAGCAGAGCCTCGGCGCCGTGCACCACTTGCTCGGCCTCGCGGAAGCGGGTGCCGGGAATGAACTCTCCGAAGAACACGACGTCGGGCTTGAGGATGCCCCCGCACACCGAGCAGGAGGGGACCCGCATCCCATCGGTGCGGAACGGGATCACGTCGCCGTCGGGTCCGAGCGACGACGGCTCGGCAACCGCCAGCCACGGATTATCGGCTTCGAGCCGGATCGCGAGGTCCCGCCGGTCGAACACCTGACCGCAGCGGATGCACATCACCCGCCGCATCGTGCCGTGAAGCTCCACCAGTCGGCGGGTTCCGGCGCGCAGATGAAGACCGTCGACGTTCTGCGTGACCACGGCCGTGACCAAGCCCGCCGCCTCCCACGCTGCCACCGCGCGATGCGCCGGATTCGGCTCCGCCGCCGCGAAGCGGCGCCAGCCAAGATGGCTGCCGGCCCAGTATCGTCGGCGTGCCTGCTCGCTGCTGAGGAATTCATCCACCGTCATCGGCGTGCGCACGGGAGCGCCACGACCTCGATAGTCCGGAATCCCCGAGTCGGTGGAGATGCCGGCGCCCGTCAGCACCGCGATGCGGCGGCCCGCCAGCACGCTGGCAGCATCGGACACCCGTTCCGGCCACGACGCGACGTGCGTGGGAAGAGTGCTGGAACCCGGGCTCATGCGGGGGATCCTACGCGCGCCGCTTTTCGTCGATGTTTCGGCCGCGCGGCCTCCCGGGCGGTGCTGCGCGCAAGGATCGACCATGAGGGAGGCTCTGCATGCACTGTGAGAACGTGACCGACGCTGCTGATCCGAGACTGTCCGAGTACCGTGCGCTCACCGACGTGCAGTTGCGCCGACGGCGCGAACCGGAGGAAGGCCTCTATATCGCCGAGTCCGAGAAGGTGCTACGCCGGGCGCTCGCAGCCGGTCACCGACCGCGGTCGATTCTCGCGCAGGAGCGGTGGCTGGCCGGGCTGGAGAACCTCCCGGGTGTGGAGGACGTGCCGGTGTACGTGGTCGACGAGGACCTGGCGCAGCAGGTCACGGGCTACCGGGTGCACCGCGGGGTGCTGGCATCGATGCACCGTCCGACGCTGCCGGATCCGGAGCAGGTTCTCGCGCGCGGACGCACCTTCGTCGTGCTCGAGGATCTCGTGGACCACACCAACGTCGGTGCGGCATTCCGGTCGGTGGCCGCACTCGCGGCGGACGCCGTACTCGTTACGCCGCGCTGCGCCGATCCGCTCTATCGGCGCAGCGTGCGGGTGAGCATGGGGGCGGTGTTCGAGGTGCCGTGGACCCGCCTTCCGCCGTGGCCCCAGGCGCGGGCCCTGTTCCGGGATGCCGGTATCCCGGTCGCTGCGCTCGCGCTGGAGAAGGACGCGCATTCGCTCGAAGA
Organism: uncultured Actinomycetota bacterium; assembly: GCA_963696115.1. GTDB lineage: Bacteria > Actinomycetota > Actinomycetes > Actinomycetales > Microbacteriaceae > Microbacterium. Next base: position 60,048 of record CAVOIT010000020.1, read on the forward strand.
CTTCGCGGCAGTGCGACCGGAACGGCTCGCGTTGGCGCTGGGAACCGAGGGCGCGGGGCTGAGCGGCCCGGCTCGCGCCGCAGCGGACTATGTCGTGCGGATCCCGATGGCGGCCGGGATCGACTCGCTCAACGTGGGTGCTGCCGCTGCGGTGGCGCTGTGGGCGCTGCAGCATCCGCCGGCGCCGCGTCGGGTGTGAGGTCACCGGCCGGAATGGGTCGGGGTTCGGGCCTCTTCGCGGTCACATGGTCGCCGGAGGACTGATGTCGCAGCCGGCGCAGCACCCACGGAACCATGTGCACCCTCGCCCACACCAGATCGTTCGCTCGCGCTTCCCGCCATGACAGGGTCGGCAGCGGCTCCGGCTGCATCGGCTGCAGGTCGTTCGGCACGTTCAGGGCGCGCAGCACCATCCGCGCCACCTCGTGATGGCCCAGGGGGTTCATGTGCAGCCGATCGGCGGTGAAGAAACGCGGGTCCTGGATCTCTTTGAGCGCCCACTGGTCCGCAACGATGCAGTCGTTCCGTTCGGCGATCGCCCGCACGTTCTCGTTGTAGATGGCGACCTTGCCGCGGAACCGCCGGAACACGGGGGAGAACCCGGTGTCCACCCCTGTGAACACCACCACGGTGGCGCCGTCGGAGCCGAGGCGGATCACGGCGTCCTCCAGCTGCTCCGCGATCTCGTCGGGGTCGGTCCCGGGCCTGATGACGTCGTTCCCGCCGGCGCATACGGTCACCAGGTCGGGCGAGAGGGCGAGCGCCGGCTCGACCTGGTCCGCGGCGATCTGCGCGATCAGCTTTCCGCGCACCGCGAGGTTGGCGTACGCGAAGTCCGCCACCGATGCGGCGAGTACTTCGGCGACGCGGTCTGCCCAGCCCCGGTGGCCGCCGGGGGACATCGGTGAGGGGTCGCCGATGCCCTCCGTGAACGAGTCGCCGATGGCCACGAAGCGGCGCCACGGGTGCTGCGTCTCGGGGTGATACGGGAAACGATTCGGCGGCTCCGGCTCGAACGACATCAGTCCTCCCTGCCCACTCACCCTAACGCGGACAACGAAGGCGTCGGGCTGTCGATGCGGGGAACGGCGCGGCCTAGGGTGGTGAATCGTGTCGGACATGCGAGCGCCCGGGGAGCCGTCGCCGCCCCCGGTCGCAGCGCCGGGCGTGGAGGCGGTGCCGCCCGGCTTCCCGCAGCGTGCGCCGTGGGGCACGGCCGACCGGTTGCGCGCGTGGCAGCAGGAGGCACTGGACCAGTACTTCGGCGCCGATGGACCGGATGGACCGGGGGCGGGTCCGCGGGACTTCCTGGCTGCGGCCACCCCTGGGGCGGGCAAGACCGTGTTCGCGCTGCGACTGGCGGCGCGGCTGCGCCGGGAGGGAGTCGTGGAGCAGGTGATCGTGGTGGCGCCGACGGCGCACCTCAAGCAGCAGTGGGCCGCGGCAGCCGCGCGGCTCGGGCTGCGCCTGCACCCCGGCTTCCGCAACGCGGAGAGCGACTGGCCGCGCGGCTTCCACGGGGCGGTGGTCACATATGCGCAGGTGGCGTCGGCACCGTGGGTGCACGAGCGCATCACATGCAGAGCCCGCACCGTCGTGATCCTCGACGAGGTTCATCACGGCGGGGATGCGCTCAGCTGGGGGGATGCGCTGCGGACCGCCTTCGCGCGCGCCAGCCGGCGGGTGCTCCTGAGCGGCACCCCCTTCCGCAGCGATCGCGCCCCCATCCCTTTCGTCGAGTATCACCCCGACCCGCGGGGCGCACGCGTGTCCCGGACCGACTACGCCTACGGATACCGTCGCGCGCTGCGCGACGGGGTGGTACGGCCGGTGCTGTTCCTGGTTTACGCCGGTCGGATGCGATGGCGCACCCGGGCGCTGGGGGAGATGGAGGCCCGGCTGGGTCACCCCGACACCGCGGCGGTGACCGCCCAGGCGTGGCGGGCCGCCCTGGACCCCGGCGGCCAGTGGATCCCGCAGGTGCTCCGGTCCGCCGACCGGCGGCTGACCGAGGTGCGTCGCCAGGTTCCGGATGCCGGCGGCCTGGTGATCGCCTCCGACCAGGCCGCAGCACGCGCGTACGCCACGATCCTGGCGTCCATAACCGACGAGTCCCCGGCGCTCGTGCTCTCCGATGAGCCCGAGGCGACGGAGCGGATCGAGGCATTCGCGGGGTCCCGTGAGCGCTGGATGGTCGCGGTGCGGATGGTGTCGGAGGGCGTGGACGTGCCCCGGCTCTGCGTCGGCGTGTACGCGACCAGCGCCGCCACTCCTTTGTACTTCGCGCAAGCGGTGGGTCGTTTCGTGCGGGCCCGCCGCCGTGGGGAGATCGCGAGCATCTTCCTGCCGGACGTGCCGCCCTTGCTCGCGCTGGCGGGCGAGCTGGAGCGCGAGCGATCGCATGTGCTTGAGGACCCCGTCTCGGACGGGGAGGTGTGGGATCCGTCGGCCGCCGATCGGTCGACCGGGGAGGACCCGGCCTCGGCCGAACTGCTCGCCCCGGCGTTCGAACCGCTGGAGTCGGAGGCGGAGTTCGACCGCGTCCTGTATCAGGGGGACTCCTTCGGGCAGTGGGCGGCGCCCGGGAGCGACGAGGAGCAGGAGTTCCTCGGACTGCCCGGCCTGCTCGACCAGGAGCAGGTCCACGACCTGCTCCGGCATCGCGCGGCCCGCCAGAGCCGTCGCCGCGCCGCCTCCGATGTCGGGTCGCCGCCGGCCGAGGTTCCGATGCTGCACCGGACACTGCGGGAGCAGCGCCAGCTGCTGCACAGTCTCGTCGGGCTCCGGGCGCGCCAGACCGGCCAGCCGCACGCGGCGATCCACGCCGAACTCCGGCGGCGCTGCGGGGGCCCGCCGGTGGCGCAGGCGACGGTTGACCAGCTCCAGCAGCGCATCGAGACCGCTCGCGCGCTGATCCGGTCGTAACGGGCGAGAGTTCGGCCGACCGAACTGCGCGGATACCGGGTCGCGGCTACTGTGGTGGCGCCGAGCGGGGGGAGGACGGGATGACCCGGCAGCCAACGGAGCGGGAACGGCGCCGATGGGCCAGGCACCTGGTCAACGAGCGGGCCGAAGCCGCCCTGTACCGCGCGCTGGCGGCGCGCCGGGACGGGGAGGAACGGGAGATCCTGCTCGCCCTGGCCGAGGCCGAGCGGCGTCATGAGCGGCACTGGCTCGCGCTGCTCGGCGGTGAGCCGAAACGGCTTCCCCGAATGTCTCCGACCAGCCGGATCCTGGGGTGGATGAGCCGACGCTTCGGTTTCGTCTTCGTTCTCGCGCTGATCCAGAACGCGGAGGCCCGGTCGCCCTACGATGACGACCCGTTCGCCACGCCGGCGATGCGCGCCGACGAGAAGATCCACGGCGAGGTGGTGCGCGGGCTCGCCGCACGCAGCCGCATCCGTCTGTCGGGCACGTTCCGGGCCGCGGTGTTCGGGGCCAACGACGGCCTGGTTTCGAATCTGGCACTCGTGATGGGGGTCGGGGCGACCGGGGCGCCGCCGCAGTTCGTGCTGTTCAGCGGCATTGCGGGCCTCTTGGCCGGGGCTCTGTCGATGGGCGCGGGCGAATTCGTCTCCGTGCGCTCGCAGCGGGAGATGGTCGAGTCGACGCAGCCGAACGACTACGCCAATGATGTTCTGCCGGACCTGGACCTGGACGCGAACGAACTCGCGCTCGTCTACCGCACGCGGGGCCTGGACGACGCGATGGCGCGGGATCGCGCTCGCCGAGTGGTGGAGCACGCTCGGGGCGTCGGCGCCTCTGCCGGGCACGCGTCCCCGGGGGCCGTGACCGGTCTGGAGACGGTCGGCGGAGCGTGGCGGGCGGCGCTGTCGAGCTTCGCGTTCTTCGCGTCCGGGGCGATCATCCCCGTGCTGCCCTGGATCACAGGGCTATCGGGAACGATCGCCGTGATCGTCGCGCTGATTCTCGTGGGGCTGGCGCTGACGGTCACCGGGGCGCTGGTGGGGCTGCTCTCCGGAGGGCCGCCGTGGCGCCGAGCTGTGCGCCAGCTCGCGATCGGGTACACGGCGGCCGCCGTCACCTACCTGCTGGGGCTCGCATTCGGAGTCTCGGGGATCTGACGGCCGCGGCGCGACGCGGCTCACGACAGGTCACTTGACCTCTGTGCGCGAGGGGGGACTTGAACCCCCACGCCCTTAACGGGCACTAGCACCTCAAGCTAGCGCGTCTACCTATTCCGCCACCCGCGCGCGCGTGCGCGCGATGACGCGCACACCAGGCAGTGACGTTACCATGTCAGGCCGGATGACGCCCGCGGCTCGGCCCCGGATCGTCTTCGAGGGGACGATAGCCTGAGCTCATGAGCCCCGGAGCCCCCGATGACGATCTTCCGGAGGTCGCCCGGGTGACGCGGGACCTGATCCGTATCGACACCACCAATCACGGCGGCGGGCGCGCGCGCGGCGAGCGCGAGGCGGCCGAGTACGTGGCGGCGTTCTGGGAACGGCTGGGATTGCGTGCGGAGATCTACGAGGCTGTGCCGGGCCGGGCAAACGTCGCGGTGCGCATCCCGGGAACGGATGCTGCGCGGCCGGCGCTCGTGCTCCATGGACATCTCGACGTGGTTCCAGCGGTGGCGGAGGACTGGTCGGTGGACCCGTTCGCCGGCGTGGTGCGGGACGGGATGCTGTGGGGTCGGGGGGCTGTGGACATGAAGGACATGGATGCGATGATCCTCACCTCCGTCGCGGACATCCTCCGCAGCGGCCGCGCGCCGGCGAGGGATCTCGCGGTCGTGTTCTTCGCGGACGAGGAGGACGGGGGTGCGGAGGGGTCCTCCCGAGTGGTGCACGAACGGCCGGACTGGTTCCGCGGCGCAACCGAGGCGGTCAGCGAGGTCGGCGGGTACTCCATCGGACTGGCCGGTCGCCGTGCCTACCTGCTCCAGACCGGGGAGAAAGCGCTGCTCTGGCTGCGCCTGGTCGCTCACGGCACTGCTGGGCACGGCAGCCGATACCGTCCGGACAATGCTGTGGAACGCCTGGCGCAGGCCGTCGTCGCGGTGGCGGGCGAGCCGTGGCCGGTGACGCTCACGCGCACCACGACCGAGACCGTGCGCGCGATCGCGGAACTGACGGGGGCCGATCCGGGCGACCCCGACGCCGTCGTCGCCCTCTCCGGGAACGCAGCGGGCTTCCTCGCCGCGTCCCTGCGCACTACGTCGAACCCCACCGGACTCACGGCGGGATACAAGCACAACGTCGTCCCGAACCGCGCGGAGGCCCTCCTGGACGTCCGCGCCCTGCCCGGCGAGGAGGATGCCGTGCTCGCTCGCATCCGAGACCTGGTGGGAGAACAGGTCACGGTCGAGGTGGTCGTGCGGGACATCGGGCTGGAGGCGCCCACGACCGGCGCGCTTCCCGCTGCGATGATCGCAGCGCTGCAGCGGCACGACCCCGACGCCGTCGTCGTGCCGTATCTCATGGGCGGCGGCACCGACAACAAAGCGCTTGCACGTCTGGGCATCGCCGGGTACGGGTTCGCGCCGCTGCGTCTTCCGGCCGAGCTGGATTTCACGGGAATGTTCCATGGCGTCGACGAGCGGGTCCCCGTGGACGCCCTCGTCTTCGGGCACCAGGTTCTACACGACCTGTTGTTGCGGTGCTGACAACCGGAGGTGTGCGTGTTCGAAGCGATCCTGCTGGGCTTGGTGCAGGGCCTGACCGAGTTCCTGCCTGTCTCCTCGAGCGCGCACCTGCGCATCATGGGAGAGTTTCTCCCCTCCGCGCAGGACCCCGGCGCCGCATTCACGGCGATCACCCAGATCGGGACCGAGACCGCGGTGGTGCTCTACTTCTGGCGCGACATCGCCCGGATCATCTCACGCTGGTTCGGAGCGCTGTTCGGCCGCGTACCGCGCGATGACCCCGATGCGCGCATGGGGTGGCTGATCATCATCGGGTCGGTCCCCATCGTCGTGCTGGGTGTGCTGTTCCAGAGCCAGATCGAGACCGTGCTGCGATCGACGTGGCTGGTGGCCGGGATGCTGATTCTGTTCGGCGTCCTCCTCGGCATCGCGGACGCGGTCGGCGCCAAGCGGCGTGAGCTCACGGGTCTGACGATCGGAGACGGCCTGATCTACGGCGGCGCGCAGGCACTGGCCCTGATCCCGGGGGTCTCGCGCTCCGGCGGCACGATCACCGCCGGGCTGTTCCTCGGCTACGAGCGAGCCGCGGCCGCCCGCTATGCGTTCCTGCTGGCGATCCCGGCTGTGCTCGGGAGCGGATTCTTCGAATTGGTGAAGACGATCGGCGAACCCGGGGCTCTGGGGCCGTTCTCTGCCCTGGAGACCGCCGTGGCCACCGTGGTCGCGTTCGGCGTCGGATTGGCGGTGATCCGGTTCTTCATGGGGTGGATCTCGCGCCACAGCTTCATGCCGTTCGTCGTCTACCGCGTCGCGCTGGGATCGGTCCTGCTGGTGCTGCTCAGCCTCGGCGTCATCCGGCCGTGAGGCGCGTCCTCCTCGGTCACCGCCGCGGGTCGTCCCGCTGCGGCCGCTGCGGCCCCTCACCCCTGCCTCGCAGATAGCGCTCGAACTCGCGCGCGATCGACTCGCCGGATGCTTCCGGCGAGTCCCAGGCGTCCCGAGCACGCTCCAGGCCTCTGATGTACTCCGTCATCTCCTCGTCGTCGGCGGCCGCTTCATCGATGGATGCCTCCCACCGTGCCGACTCAGCCGCGAGATCGCCGCGCGGCAACGCGAGCCCGGTCACCTGCTCCAGGCGGTCCAGCAGAGCCAGCGTCGCCTTCGGGCTCGGCGTGTGCCCGACGACGTAGTGCGGCACGCTCGCCCACAGGGATGCCGAAGGGATGCCGGCCTCCTCCGCTGCCATGGCGAGCGGGCTGAGCACCCCCACCGGACCTTCGTAGCTGCTGCGCTCCAGGTCCAGAGCGAGTCGCACGGCGTCGTTGTCGCTGCCGGCGAACACGGAGATCGGGCGCGTGTGCGGCACGTCCGCCATCATCGACCCGAGCGTGACCAGCCCGGTGACGTCTTCGCCGAGGGCCGCGTCGACGATCTCAGCACAGAACGCCTGCCAGGCACGGGCGGGTTCTACGCCGGTCAGCAGCCACGGTCGCACCCCTGCCCCCGCGCCGGTCGGGCGCAGGATCGTGGCCTCCGGCCACTGCAGCCGCGGGCGGCCGTCTCCGTCGAGCACTACCCGTGGGCGCGTGTACTGATAGTCGAAGTAGTCCTCCGGGTCGACTGAGTGCACCGGCGTGTACTCGCCGTGCGCTCGCAGCAGATCCACCGCCGCCGACGCCGCCTCGCCCGCATCGTTCCAGCCGTCGAACGCGACGACCAGCACGCGGGGTCCGAGTCCGTCCACGCGACTCCTCCCCGGCCGGTGGTCCGGCCTGCTCCCAGAATAGGCGTGGTCGTGGGAGCCCGCGCCCGGGTGGCGGCATCCTCGCGATTACGATGGCGGGATGACCGCTCCGCCTCCCGCAGCCGTGCTGTGGGACATGGACGGGACGCTCGTGGATACCGAGCCGTATTGGATCGCGGCTGAGACGCCGCTCGTGCACCGCTTCGGAGGGCAGTGGTCCCGTGAGCGTTCTCTCGCCTTGGTCGGGCTCGGACTGCACGACGCGGCCCGAATCCTCCAGGATGCGGGTGTCGCGATGACCGCGGACGACATCGTGCAGACCCTCACCTCGGATGTGATGGCGCAACTGCGCCGCACAGGGGTGCCGTTCCGGCCCGGGGCGAGAGCCATGCTGCGGGGACTGCGCAACCAGGGCGTGCGCACGGCGCTGGTGACGATGTCGCTTCGTCGGATGGCTGATGCGATTGTCGCTCTGCTCGGCTTCGACGCTTTCGATGTCGTCATCGCCGGCGATGAGGTGGACCGCCCGAAGCCGGACCCCGACCCCTACCTGCGCGCATGCCTCCGGCTCGGGGTGGACCCGCGCGAGACTGTCGCCATCGAGGACTCGCCGAACGGCGTCCGTGCAGCGCTCGCCGCCGGCGCCACGACGCTCGGCGTCCCGCTTCTGGTCCCGTTGCGCAGCACGGGCGCGCACGCGCTGTGGGCGAGCCTGGAGGGGCATTCGCCGGCGGACCTGGCCGCCATTCATGCCCGCCGCGTCAGTGCGGCGGCCTTGCGAGCTGCGCCGTGACGACGCCGCGGGGCCCGTTCCGCTACGGGGACCGCGTCCAGCTGACGGATGCGAAGGGTCGTCCCCGCACGGTCACCTTGCGCGCGGACGGCGAGGTGCACACGCATCGCGGTGTGCTGCGCCATGACGAGGTAGCCGGGCGCTCCGACGGTTCGGTCGTTACCGACAGCGGCGGGCACGCATACCTGGCACTGCGGCCTCTCCTGCGTGACTTCGTGATGTCGATGCCGCGCGGGGCCGCCATCGTGTATCCGAAGGACGCGGCTCAGCTGCTCGCTGACGCCGACATCTTCCCGGGCGCTACCGTCGTGGAAGCCGGGGTGGGATCGGGCGCGCTGTCACTGTGGCTGCTGAGAGCGGTCGGCTCATCCGGCCGGCTCGTGTCGTTCGAGCGGCGGCCGGAGTTCGCCGATGTCGCGACCGCGAACGTGGCGACTTTCCTCGGACAGGAACCGCCCAATTGGGAGATCCGGCTGGGCGACCTGGCCGGTGAGCTGCCCCGGGTCATGAGGGCTGCCACCGTCGACCGGGTGGTGCTCGACATGCTCGCCCCATGGGAGTGCGTGGATGCCGTCGCAGACGCCCTCATCCCGGGGGGCGTGCTGGCATGCTACGTCGCGACCGTCACACAGTTGAGCAGGACCATCGAGTACATCCGCGCCACAGGCGCGTTCACCGAACCGTCCGCGAGCGAGACGATCGTGCGCGACTGGCATGTTGACGGACTCGCCGTCCGTCCCGAGCATCGGATGGTGGGGCACACGGGGTTCCTGCTCTCGGCCCGCCGCCTGGCGCCGGGCACGGTGCCCCCGGTTCGGGCGCGCCGGGGGTCCAAGACGGCGGTCGGGGACGATGACATCGAGACCTGGACCCCCGGCGCGGTCGGCGACCGCGAGATCGCTGACCGTAATCTCCGCAAGCGGGCTCGTGAGGCGCGCCGCGCCGCGGAGGCGGTGCGCGCCGCGGGGATCGTCCACCCCGAACCCCTAGACTGAGCCGGTGCGTTCTCTGACCGCGACGGCCGCCGTCGCCGCGTTGATCGCCGTCGGGCTGGTTGGTTGTTCGAGCACATCCGAACCCGCGTGCCCGCGGCCCGCTCAGGATGCGGCGCTTGCGACCCTCGTCACGGCCGAGGATGTGCACGGAGCGGCGCCGGAGGTATCCATCGCGACTCCGTTGCGCGCGCAGACCCCCCGTTTCGCCGATCTCGTCGAGGGGTCCGGCCCCGCCATCGTCGACCCGAATCAGCTGTTCGTGACCGGCTTGACGCTCGTCGACGGCGAGACCGGGAAGACCCTCACGCATAACGGATACGACGCCCAGTTCGGAGCCGTGGGCACCACCACCGAGGCCGTGTCGGTGTTCCCGGGCATCGAACAGGCGCTGCAATGCGCACGTGAGGGATCTCGCATCGCGGTCCTGCTTCCTCCGGACGGCCTGACGCCGCTCGCCGCAGCCGGACTCGGAATCGATCCGGGTGCCTCCGTCGTCGCTGTGGCCGACATCCGGAAGGTGTACCTGCCCGCGGCCGACGGTACGCCCGTCTTCCACGATGCGCACGGCCTGCCCACCGTTGTGCGTGCGCCCTCTGGGCAGCCGGGGATCATCATTCCGGATACCGCTGCACCGAGCGATGTCGTCACCCAGGTGCTCCTGGATGGGGACGGCGAGATCGTCCGGGACGGCGACGGCGTGCGCGTCCAGTACACGGCGGTCTCCTGGGACGGGAGGGACGTCCGGGCCAGCAGCTGGGGCGGCCCGGGGGTGAGCGTGACCGCCGGGGCCGGTGACCCCGTGGCGGCGGCTCTCGTAGGCGCGCACGTCGGTTCCCAGGTGCTGGTCGTCCTGCCTGAGGCGTCGTCGCCGTCGGGCGGCGCGCTCGTGTACGTGGTCGACATCCTGGGGGTGGACGGCGCACCGCGGTGAACGGCCGCCGCGCCGCAGGTCCCGCCCCGGAAGACCCGTGCCTAGGATGACGGTGTGCCCGCCAACTCCGCCGCCCGGGCCGTTCCCGAAGAGCGCCTGGTCAATCTCGTCGTCGCATTGATGGCCACTGAGCGGGGACTGACCAAGGACACCATCCTGTCGTCCGTGTCGGGATACCGTGAGCAACGCGACCAGGGCGCCTCCCGCGAGGCACTCGAGAAGATGTTCGAACGCGACAAGGAGAGCCTGCGAAGGCTCGGGGTGCCGATCCAGACCGTGGGAGACCCCGCCCAACCGGACGATCTCCGGGAAGCACGCTACCGGGTGCCGCTGGCGGAGTACGCGCTTCCGGAGGATGTCGTCTTCACCGCTGCGGAGTCCGCCCTGCTCACCTTGGCCGGCAGTGTCTGGAGCGAGAGCTCGCTCTCGGCGGATGCCCGCGGCGCGCTGCGCAAGCTCGCGGCCGCCGGCACCGTGGTGGACGAGCCCACGATCGGGTACGCACCCAGACTGAGCACCCGTGATCCGTCGTTCGGCCCACTGCGGCGCGCGCTCGACGAGGCGCGCACGGTGAGCTTTCCGTACCTGAACCCGGGTCATCGGGAGCCGCGGGTCCGCCGGGTGGAGCCGCTCGCGCTGGTCGAGTACGAAGCGCGATGGCACCTGTTCGGTTTCGACGTGGACCTCGGCGCCGAGCGCACGTTCCTGCTGTCGCGCATCACGGGGGAAGTGGCACTGACGCGGCGAGGATTCGACGGAGGTCGGCGCGAGGGCGCCGGCGACCGCGCTCTGCGAGGACTGCGGGAACTCGCCGCGGACCACCGCGCCGTGCTCGAGGTCCAGCCCGGCACGGAGGCGGCGCTGCGTCTGCGCCGCCGCGCGGTGCCGGGGGAAAGGGGAGTGGTCGTTCCGTACGTCGACGCGCATGTGCTCGCGGACGAGCTGGCGTCCTACGGTCCCGAGGTGAGGGTGGTGGAGCCGGAAGACCTGCGCGATCTCGTCGTGGCTCGGCTGACCGCGGTCCGGGACGCTCACGGAGAATCGCGGTGAGCGAGGGCGCCGCAGACCGGGCCGGGCTGTTGCTGCAACTGGTGCCCTACCTGCTGGAACGGGGCGACGTTCCCGTCGCTGAAGCGGCTGCGGCCTTCCAGGTCACGCCGGCCCGGATGCGGGAAATGGTGCGCCGGCTGACCATGATCGGCCGGCCCGGTGACAGCGGATACTGGTCGTTGCCGCACGATCTGTTCGACATCGACTGGGACCTCCTCGACGAGGAGGACCGGATCTCGCTGACCCAGACCGTCGGTCTGGAGCGCGCCCCGCGACTGAGCGCGCGGGAGGCCGCGGCTCTGCTCGCGGGCCTCCAGCTGATCGGATCCCTGCCGGCCTTCGCCGACAGCGATGCGCTCCGATCGGTCCGCGCGAAGCTCGCCGCAGGCACATCCTCGACGCCGACGGAGGTCGTGATCGCTCCCGCACCGGTCGATCGGGTGCAGACGGCAGTGGATGAGGCACTCCGGCGCACGGTTGCGGTCGCGTTCACATACCACGCACCGGATGCCCCGCCGACGAGGCGCACGGTCGACCCGGTCATGGTGCACATCGCGGACGACCAGTGGTACTTGCAGGGCTGGTGTCATCTGCGCCAGGCGATGAGGACGTTCCACTTGGATCGCGTGAGTGAGATCACTGTGACCGATATCCCCGCCGAGCACGCTCATGAGAGCGTTCCCGCCTTGTTCCAACCCGGCCGAGATGACGAGGCCGCGCTGCTGCGGTTCCCGGAGACGTACACCGCGCTTCTGGGTGACTCCCTCGCCCACGCGGAGATCTCCGCCGCCGACGGGTGGGCGACAGCCACGATGCGGGTCGCCGACCCGCGAGGCCTGCGCCGGCTGGCCGCGCGCTTCGGGGGCGGGGTGGAGGTGATCGCGCCGGAGAGCGCGCGGCGCGCCACGCGCGACTGGGCCGACGCGGCCCTAGCCCAATACGTCGCCGGGTGAGGCGGGTCCGGTCGCGCCAGATGTCGCCGGGGTCGGGGCTACACTATGGAGACGGTCGAAGGAAGGACGTCTCATGTTCCAGGGCCTGACCGGATGGCACTTCCTGATCATCCTCGTCGTGATTCTGCTGCTGTTCGGCGCTGCCAAGCTTCCCGCCCTCGCCAAGAGCGTGGGTCAGTCCGCTCGCGTCTTCAAGGGCGAGATGAAGGAGATGAAGAAGGACGAGGCGACCGACGCGGCATCCCCGTCCGCGCCGACGGCGCCCGCGCCGATGGCCGCTCAGACGGCTGAGGAGTCGCCGAGCCGGTCATCGGGCAACACCACGTCCTGACATCCCATCACGTCCTGACACCTCATGGTGACTACCGACGATGCCCGTACCGGCGGGCACGGCGTGCCGGTACGCGAGAAGCGGATGTCGCTGGCGCAGCACCTGCTGGAGTTGCGCAAACGTCTCATGATCGCCGCGGCCGCGATCGGGGTCGGCATGGTCATCGCGTTCGCGATCACCGATCCCGTGTTGCAGGTGATCACGCAGCCGATCCGCGACGTCGCGCAGGCGCGCGGCGACAGCGCGCAGGTGGAGCTGATGTTCAGCACCGTCACGAGCGCCTTCGATCTGCGCCTGCGGATGGCCTTCGCAATCGGGCTGCTGCTGTCGGCTCCGGTTTGGCTGTGGCAGGTCTGGGCGTTCGTGATGCCGGGCCTCACCCGGAAGGAGATCGGTTACACGATCGGGTTCGTCGGCGCTGCCGTGCCCCTGTTCTTCGGAGGGTGCGCCGTCGCGGTGATGATCCTGCCGCACATCGTGGAACTGATGTCCACCTTCGTCCCTGACGGCGGCGCGGCCTTCTACGACGCGTCGTACTACTACGACTTCGTCTTCAAACTCCTGATCGTGGTGGGTGTCGCATTCGTGATGCCCGTGTTCCTGGTCGCACTGAACGTTGCTGGTGTGGTTTCCGGGCGCGCGATCCTTCGAGGGTGGCGGGTGGCGGTGCTCGTCTCGGTGATCTTCGCGGCCCTGGCCACTCCGTCCGCCGATGTCACGTCCATGCTGTTGCTGGCCGGCGTCTTGGTGGTGCTGTTCCTCGCGGCCGCGGGAGTGTCCATGATCTTCGATCGGCGGCGCGCCCGTCGCGCGGACGATCTGCTACGCGGATCGACGGCGTGAACGGGGCCGCCCCGGCGGACCGATACGCGAGGGCGCGCGCCGCTGCCCGGCATCCGGTGACGGCGGCGTTCGCCGATCTGGAACGGTTCGAACTCGACCCGTTCCAGATCGAGGCGTGCGAGGCGCTCGAGGACGGTCGCAGCGTGCTGGTGGCAGCACCCACGGGAGCCGGTAAGACGGTCGTGGCGGAGTTCGCGGTGCACATGACCCTCGCGCAACCGCAAGGGCGGGTGTTCTACACCGCGCCGATCAAAGCACTCTCGAATCAGAAGTTCCGCGAATTCGCGGCCCGCTACGGCGAGGAGACAGTCGGACTGCTCACCGGCGACACCAGCGTGAATGCATCGGCGCGCGTGGTCGTTATGACCACGGAGGTGCTGCGGAACATGCTGTACGGGCAGCGCGACGCGACGCGCGACCTGCGCTACGTCGTCATGGATGAGGTGCACTACCTCGCGGACCGATTCCGCGGCGCCGTGTGGGAAGAGGTCATCATCCACCTACCGCGCACGGTGGGTCTGATCTCCCTGTCGGCCACGGTGTCGAACGCCGAGGAGTTCGGCGACTGGCTGGGGACAGTCCGCGGTGATACGGCCGTGATTGTGTCCGAGACGCGGCCGGTGCCGCTCGAGCAGCACGCCCTGCTCGCGGGGGACCTGGTTCCGCTGTTCGACCCGCGGGCGGAGGGCGACCCGGCGCGTGTGAATCCGCGCCTGGTGCGGGGCCATTCCGGCGCGCGCGGCGGTGGGCGTGGCGGTGACCGGCGAGAGCGTCATGCCGCCCGCTCCCGGACAGCGGTACGCATGCGGCCCGAACGGATGGACCGCGCGCAGCTGATCGCTCTGCTGGAGCGTTCGCGATTGCTGCCCGCGATCGTGTTCGTGTTCAGCCGCAAAGGCTGTGACGCCGCCGTCCGCCAGGTGCGGCGCTCAGGCATGTGGCTGACCGACCCCGGCGAGCGGGCCGAGATCCGGCGGATCGTCACCGAGCGGACTCGGGGGATGCCGGAGGAGGACTTGTCGGTGCTCGGGTTCGAGGAGTGGCGGGGGAGCCTGGAACGCGGATTCGCCGCCCACCACGCCGGGCTCCTGCCGGCATTCAAGGAGATCGTGGAGGAGCTGTTCCAGCGCAAGCTGGTCAAGGCGGTCTTCGCGACCGAGACGCTGGCGCTCGGCGTCAACATGCCCGCCCGCACGGTCGTGCTCGAAAGCCTCGAGAAGTTCAACGGCCAGGCGAGGGTGCCGATCACCGCGGGGGAGTACACGCAGCTGACCGGGCGGGCAGGCCGTCGCGGCATCGACGTGGAGGGGCACGCCGTCGTGGTGTGGAACGACGAGATGGACGCGGAGGCCGTGGCCGCGCTCGCTTCGAGGCGGACCTACCCGCTCACCTCCAGCTTCCTGCCCACATACAACATGGCGGTGAACCTGGTCGACCGCTTCGGCCGAGCCCGCGCCCGCGGCATCCTCGAGTCCTCCTTCGCGCAGTTCCAAGCGGACCGGGCGATGATGGGACTGGCCGAGCAGATCCGCGCCGCGGAGTCGTCGCTGGCCGGGTACGCCGAGGCCATGGCATGCGATCGCGGCGACATCCGCGAGTATCTCCATCTGCGGAGCGAGCTGACCTCACTGGAGCGCGGGGGTGCGCGCTCGTCCACTGACGGTGGCGCCGTGCGCGCGCGGATCGCATCCGCTCGCCGTCGGGTTCAGCAGCATCCGTGCCATTCCTGCCCTGACCGTGCGCAGCACGAACGCTGGGCGCGTCGGGCGGAGAGGTTGGAGGATTCCGTGCGCGGGATGCGCGCGCAGGTGGAGGCGCGCACCGGCGGCATCGCGCGGCGTTTCGACCGGGTTCTCGAGGTGCTCGCCGACCTCGACTACGTCCGCGGCCGTGGAGAGGATCTGACATTGACCGCCGCCGGCCGCACCATGCAGCGGATCTACGGCGAGCGGGATCTGCTGGTGGCGGAATCGCTGCGCGGGAGGGTGTGGCGAGACCTGGATGCCGCGGAGCTGGCCGCGCTGGTCAGTGCGCTCGTGTACGAACCCCGCCGCGAGGACGACCGCAGTCCGGCATCGCGGCTGCCCGCGCGCCTGACTCGTGCCCTGGCCGCGACCGAGGATCTGCGCCAGCGTTTGAGCGAGCGGGAGCGGGCTCATCGCCTGCCGACCACGGAGTCGCTGGCCGGGGGCTTGTGCTCCGCGGTCCTCGCGTGGGCGCGCGGCGGGTACCTGGAGAGCGTGCTGACGGACACTGACCTGGCGGCGGGCGATTTCGTGCGGTGGTGCAAACAGACCATCGACCTGCTCGATCAGATCGCCGACGTCGCCGCAGAGGATGTCGCTGCGACCGCGCGGGCAGCATCCCGATCGATGCTGCGTGGCATCGTCGCGTACAGCTCGCTCTGAGTCCCGGCACGGCCACGCGCGCTTAGGCTCGTGAGGTGCCTCCACCGAGACCGCTCATGCCTCTGTGGGCCGCGGTCGTGGTCTCCGCAGCGGCGGGGTGGGCACTGAGCCTCGCCTTCCCCGCCACTGGATGGTGGCCGATGCCGTTCGTGGCCGTGCCGGCGGCGTTGCTCGCCCTGATCGGGCGGCGCCCCGGCGGTGCGGCACTGGCCGGGTTTGCGTTCGGGGCGGCGTTCTTCCTCGTGAACGTCTCGTTCACCTCCCGCTATCTCGGGCCGATACCGTGGCTGGCGCTGTCCCTGTTCGAGGCCGCGCTCACCGCGGTCGCAACGATTCCCATCGCATTGGCCTACGCGTGGTTCCCCACCGTGCGGCGCGGCCTGGTGGCGCGGTGGGTGGCGCTGCCGGCGCTCGTTGCTGGCCTGTGGACGGCACGCGAACTGCTCCTCGGCGCCTGGCCATACGGCGGGTTTCCGTGGGGCAGGATCGGGGTCACGCAGGTCGCCGGCCCGTTCGCGCCGGTCGCGTCGTGGGTGGGCATGACGGGGTTGGGATTCCTTGTCGTGTTCGTGAGCGCAGTGGTGGTGGCCGTGATCCGTGAGCGGCCGCGGCGGCGCGCGGCAGCCGCGATCCCGGCGGTTGCCGTCATCGCCGCGTTGGCAGTGGTTCCGGCGTTTCCCACCCAACCCGCGGGGTCGATGCGCATCGGATCCGTCCAGGGGAATGGTCCGGCCGCCTACTTCGACGTCCGGACTGCAAACGCGGTGCTCGATGCGCAGGTGGCCGCGACGTTGCCCCTCCTCGGAGAGCCGATGGATCTGCTGCTATGGCCGGAAGGGGGGGTCGATTCGGATCCGCTGAACAACCCGGCGACGGCGGCGGTGCTCGATCAGATAGCCGAAGCCGCCGGAGCGCCTCTGCTCATGAACGCCGCCACCGAGCGAGGCGGGCGTTACTTCAACTCCTCGATGCTGTGGCTCCCGGGCCAGGGCGCCTCCCAGATATATGACAAGCGTCATCCCGTCCCGTTCGGGGAGTACGTCCCGGACCGCTGGCTGTATGGCGCGCTGGCTCCCGATCTGATCGGGATGCTGCAGCGCGACTACACCGCCGGAACGGTGCCGCCGGTCATGGATGTCGGGGGAGTGACCGTCGGCCTCGCCATCTGCTTCGACGTCATCTACGACGACGTCATCGTGGATGGCGCCCGTGAGGGAGCGCTTGCATATCTGTTTCAGACGAACAATGCCGACTTCCGAGGCACGGACGAGAACCTGCAGCAGCTCGCATTCGCTCGCATGCGCGCGATCGAGACCGGTCGCGCCGTGGTGAACCTGTCCACCGTCGGGACGAGCCAGGTGATCGCACCCGACGGCGAGGTGGTGGAGGAGATCGGCGTCGACCGGGCCGGCACAATGCTCACCGACGTGCCGCTGCGGACGGGACTCACCCCTGCGGTGGTGGTGGGCCCGACGCTACAGCGTCTCATCGGATGGGGCAGCGTGCTCGCGCTGACGATCATCGGCATCCTGCGCCCCCGAACCGGCAGCCCGGACCGGCAGGAGCCGGTCGCGCGCCGCTGAGAGTCAGGCGCTCTTCTTCGTGATGTCGTCGCCGGCGCCACGGCGTGCCCGGATGTAGGCCAGTCGCTCCTCGAGAAGTTCCTCGAGCTCGGGGATCGTGCGCCGCTCCAGCAGCATGTCCCAGTGCGTACGTGCCGCCTTGTCGGCGCTGTGATCGACGGCGATCACCGAGTCCCCGACGACGAGCGAGGCCTCCGCGCCGCACGTGCGACATTCCCAGGTCGCGGGCGGTTCGGCATCGGCCGCGAACGTGAGCGTCGTATCCCGCCCGCACGTGACGCACGTGTAGGTGCGCTGCACCCGCTCATGCAGGATGACGCCCTCTTCGCTCTGTAGGCTCTGGGCGCCGAGTCGGATGCCGCGAAGACTGCGGTCTGCCATTGTGTGGTCCTCTCCGATGGTGTCGTCCTGGTATAGCGCCGCGACCTGGACGGATCATCCACGGTTCGCCGCACCGGGCGGAACTCACAGAGAACGTTCAGCGGCGCGACTCGGCCGCCACTGCGAGGGCCACGTCCGCCCGGTCGGTGACGATGCCGTCGACCCCCGACGCGAGCAGTGTCCGCATCGTGGCTGCGTCGTTGACCGTCCACACGTGCACCTCGACGCCCGCGGCGTGTGCCGCGTCGATCAGGCGCGGTGTGACCACGGGTGCGCCGCGGAATCGGAGGGGCACCTGGAGCGCATCCACGGTCCGCAGCAGGCGCGCCGCGCTCCGCAGCGCCCCGATCCCCAACGCCCCCAGGAGGGCGGCGACGGTGGCGGTGCCGGCCGACGTGGCAGGCCTGGCGCCACCGGTGCCCGCAGCCGACAGCGCACGACGACGTCGCC
This sequence comes from uncultured Actinomycetota bacterium, assembly GCA_963696115.1. Lineage (GTDB taxonomy): Bacteria > Actinomycetota > Actinomycetes > Actinomycetales > Microbacteriaceae > Microbacterium. The sequence goes on from CAVOIT010000020.1 coordinate 78,121, forward strand.
GGTCGGAGAAGCTGGTCACCAGCACCCGATCGGCGAAGTCGTGGGCGATGCGTCCGGCGCTCACGGCACACGAATGCGCCTTGACGTCGATGCTGAAGTGCAGCGTCGGGAAGGACTCCAGCGCTTCCCGCAGGGAGAGTAGTCCTCCTCGCTCGGACATGATGTCGCCCAGTTCCGCGGCGTCGACCTCGCTCACGCGCCGCCGATCGCCGGTCACGCGGGTGAGGGTCTCGTCGTGGAAGAGCACGACGGTCCCGTCCCGTGTGAGCTGGCAATCCGACTCGACGTATCCCGCTCCCGCGGCGTGCGCCGCGGCCACCGCAGAGAACGTGTTCTCGGCGACGCCGTCGAGCGCGGCGGCAGCGGTCACCAGACCGCGATGGGCGAGTACGCGCGGGCGGTCCGGGCCGAACCACGGGTGGGAGGGGGACTCACGGAGTGTCATCGGACGGCTGTGCGGACTGCTCGGCAGTGGGGTTGAAGGCGCGCGCGACCGACTGCAGGGCGGCCGTCAGCTCGCTGGGCACGATCCAGAGCGTGCTGGCAGGGGATTGGGCGATCTTCGGCAGAGTCTGCAGGTACTGGTATGCCAGCAAGGTGTCGTCCGGATTCCCGGCGTGTATGGCGGCGAAGACTGCTTCGATGGCCCGCGCTTCTCCCTGAGCGCGCAGCACCGCCGCTTCGCGATCGCCTTCGGCGCGCAGGATCTCTGCCTGTCGGCTGCCCTCCGCCTCGAGGATCTGCGACTGCTTCGACCCTTCTGCCGTCAAGATCACCGCGCGTCGGTCGCGCTCGGCGCGCATCTGCTTCTCCATGGAATCCTGGATGGATGCCGGAGGATCGATCGCTTTCAACTCGACGCGGGAGACTCGGATGCCCCACTTCCCGGTCGCCTCATCGAGCACGATCCGGAGCTTGCTGTTGATCTCATCGCGGCTGGTGAGTGCCTCTTCGAGGTTGAGTCCGCCCACGACATTGCGGAGCGTAGTCGTAGTCAGCTGCTCGACGGCGCCGAGGTAATTGGCGATCTCGTATGTCGCGGCCCGGGCGTCTGTGACCTGGAAGTAGACGACCGTGTCGATCGAGACCACCAGGTTGTCCTCGGTGATCACCGGCTGCGGGGCGAACGAAACCACCTGCTCCCGCATGTCGATGAGTGGCCGCAGTCGGTCGATGAACGGAACCAGCAGGTTCAGTCCCGGTGAGAGGGTCTTGTGGTACCGGCCGAGCCTCTCCACAATCCCAGCGCTCGCCTGCGGGATGATCCTGATGGCGCGGAAGAGCACGACTACCGCGAAGATCGCGACCACGACAAGCAGCACGATCACAAAGATCTGCCCGATGAAGGCACCCAGATCGATCACGTCATTCCTCCCGTGTCCGCGCCGGCTTCACCGCGACGGCGGCGCCACGCACGGACACCACGGTGACACGGTCGCCGATGCTCAGGCCGACCGCGTCAGCGTCGGCATCCGTCAGCGCTGACCAGGTCTCGCCGTTGTCCAGGCGCACCGCGCCCGACCGGTCGCGGAAGGCGGTCACCACCCGGCCGCCCATGCCGTAGAGGGCATCGACGTTGGTCGCGGTCACCGGCGAGCTGCGGCGCAGCGCGCGCAGCAGCAGAGGCCGGATCGTGAACAGCAGCAATGCGGCCAGTGCCGCCGCCACGATGACCTGCAGCCACCACGGTCCGCCCAGCAGGTCCGTCCCCAGACCGCCGATGAGGCTGCCGGCAGCCAGCATCAGGAACGTGAACTCGAGGGTCAGGAGTTCCACGATCACGAACACGACGGCGAGCACGATCCAGCCGATCCACAGCCAGGTGGTCAGGTCCGGCAGCACGCGGCGCTCCTTCCGGCGCGGGATGCCCCGACCCTATCAATGCGCGACGCGGCGGACGAGAGTACGCCGCGTCCGCGATTGATAAGGTCGGATGCGGCCCGCCAGCCGGGCGACGCACCGCGATGTCAGAGAGGGAGACGATGACCGATCCGCTCGAACCGGGAAGCCTCTCCGGACGGACCGCCCTGGTGACCGGGTCGTCGCGCGGCATCGGGGCCGACACCGCGCGAGCTCTCGCGGCCGCGGGTGCGAACGTCGTCATCAACTACCGGAACAAGGAGCCCCGTGCGCGCAGGCTCGCCGATGAGCTTGAGGGGCAGGGCGCGCGCGTGCTCGTGGTCGGGGCGGATCTGACCGAGCCACGAGAGGTCTCCTCGATGGTCGCCCGCATCCGCGAGCGATTCGGCGCCCTGGACATCCTGGTGCTGAACGCCTCGGGCGGCATGGAATCGGGGATGACGGACGACTACGCCCTCCGACTGAACCGGGACGCGCAACTGGGGGTTCTGGATGCGGCACTGCCCCTCATGCCCGCCGGTGGTCGCGTCGTGTTCGTCACCAGTCACCAGGCGCATTTCGTGCACACGGTCGCGACGATTCCGCAGTACGAGCCGGTCGCTGTCTCCAAGCGCGCCGGTGAGGATGCGCTGCGTGAGCGGATCCCGCAGATGGAGGAGCGCGGCGTGGACTTTGTCGTCGTCTCAGGGGACATGATCCAGGGGACGATCACTGCCACGTTGCTCGAGCGCGCCAACCCGGGCGCTCTGGACCAGCGACGGGAGGCCGCCGGCCGCCTCTACACGGTTTCGGAGTTCGCCGCGGAGGTGGCCCGCGCCGTGGTGGAGCCCATTCCCGAGGATCACACGCGCCTGGTCGGAGACGTCTCCTCCTTCGTGATGTGAGTCGGCGGGCGTCACCCGACTCCCGCCGACTCACACGTCCTACGCGCGTCCGAAGGTGAAAGCGCGCACAATCTGGACGACCCCAAGAACCGCCAGCGCCACACCGACGAACAGCCAGAGCACGGCCGCACCGAGGAGCGGCGCGAACAGCAGCGTGATGCCGGCGACGATGCTGACGACCGCGAAGAAGATCGACCAGCCCCGGGACCCGGCGTCGCCCAGTGTGGTCAGGGCGACCACGCCCTCGATGATCCACGTGATGGCGACGAAGATCGCCACGAACATGGCCAGGAACACGGTGACGTCCGAGACGTTGATGATCGCGATGATGCCGGCCGCGATGAACAGTAGACCCAGCACCACGTGGCCGACCCGTGACCAGCCGCCCATCGTCTTGGAGAAGATGGCCAGGCCCCCGTAGACGAGGCCGGTTCCGATCGCGTACACGGCGATGAGCACGGTGCCCACCGCCGCAGCCTTCAACGGCCACACGAGGACGAGCACGCCGATGATCAGCGCGATCACGCCCCCGACGCCCAGGGCGGTGCGGATGCCGTTGACGGCGTTCTTCTCCGCCGATGCGATGTCGCTCATGAGGATACCTCTCTGTGAATCACCTGAGAACAGACGTCCACAGCGTAGCGCGGTGCAACGCGCGGTTGGGGGAGCGGGCGCGGTCAGGCCGAGCGCGGCATCCGGTTCTCCGCCGCGACCATCCACGCCAACTGCTCCACGCGCTCGAGGATGGCGTGGAGGATATCCGCGCTGGTGGGATCCTCATCGTCGACGGCGTCGTGCACGTCGCGGCAGGTGGCCGCGACCGCATCGAGGCGCTCGGTCATGAGGTTCACCACGTCGGTCGTGGCGATCTCGCCCGGCGGGAATTCCGGAAGCGTCGTTGTCTCCGCCACCAGGTCGCTGCGCCCATCCGGAAGGGCGTGCAATGCCCGCATCCGCTCGGCCACGGTGTCGGCGAACACCCGCGCCGCATCGATGATCTCGTCCAACTGCAGATGGGTGTCCCGGAAGTTGGTGCCGATGACGTTCCAGTGCGCCTGCTTGCCCTGCAGCGACAATTCGATGAGGTCAATCAGCACGCGTTGAAGATTCGACGTCAGTGTCTCCGAGGCCACGAAGCCGCGCTCGGTGTTCTGCTCACCTGTCTGTTCCGCCCCACGGCGTGCGGGCCGTCTGCGGTTCGCGCGCGGTGCGGCTGTGGTCGTCGGGGTCGCTGTCTTCGAGGCCATGATGTTGCTCCTTCACGTGTTCGACGGCTCCACGGTAGGCGGACAGGACGTGGGCGGCCCGGCCGTTGCGGGTGCAGATGCAGGATGCTAGTGGGGCAAGGTCCGCCCTCGCCGATACGGGATGATCGTTGCGGGCAGTTTTCGCATCCTGACGCGCGAGGAGGGGGATGGTGGACGAGGGAGGCGGGGTGGCGCCGACCGCGTACTACCGGCGCTGGATCGCGCGGTTGTGGAACGGCCCCCGCGACGCGGCCGCGCTGCTCCGGTCCGCCGAAGCGGTGGCCGCGCCCGAGTTCTACGGGCACTGGGGGAATCGCGAGGTGTTCGGCGTCGACGGACTCGCGGAGGCCGTTCAGGACATCCGTGATCGTTTTGTCACGTTCGGTCTGCGTGTGATCGTCGATCCGTTCGGCGACGGTGGGATGGTCGCTGCCCGCTGGCTCGCGGAGGGCGTGGGCGTCGACGGCCGCGGGATGCAGATGATCGGCCACGACATCATGCGTGTGGGCCCTCGCGGCATCGAGGAGCACTGGCTCGCCGCATTCCCGGACTGAGCGAAACGCTCCATAGCGGCACGCGTGATTCGGCAACCGCGCGATCCGCGAACCCACCTGTTCCCCCTGAGCCCATGTGGTGCAGCAGGTGGTTTGGCGCTTAGGGCATGGGTTCGCGGGTCGCCCGCGGCGCAATGCGGCCCGGCTCGCGACGCAGACGAATTAGCCGATAATGCACATTATGTCAGTTTGTGGGGCGCAGGGTTGATGGGATCCGGGGCGCCGTGCACCGCTCCCCTTCAGGCGAACCGCTCCTGCAGAAGCGCTTCAAGTGCGGCCCAACTGCGCCGGTCGGCGGCCGGTCGGTAGGCGTCCGTGCCGGGAACGGTGAACGAATGCGGCGCGCCGGCGTACATCACCACCTGCCAGTCGAGATCCCGGCGGGAGCGGAGTTCGTGCTCGAACGCCAGCAGATCGGCATCCGAGACCGCCTCGTCCTCCGCTCCGGCTGCGATCAAGAGACTCCCCCGGATTCGGCTCACGTCCGGGGGGTCGTGCGGGATGAGCGTGCCGTGGAACGAGGCCGTGGCCACCAGCGGGTCGCCGTGTCGGGTGAACTCCAGTGCGGCCATGCCGCCGAAGCAGAATCCGAGGATCGCGATCCGCGCGGGGTCGGCATCCGGGTCGGCGACGACCGCGTCGTAGGCTGCCCGGACGCGGTTATACAGCAGCGCGGGGTCCCGGTAGTAGCGTGACGCCTCCGCCGCGGCTTCGCTGTCGTCCGAGATGACCCGGCCCCCGCCGTAGACGTCCACGACGAACCCGAGCCAGCCCCGGCGCGCGATCATGTGCGCGCGGGCCCGTGGATGCGGGCCGGCACCATACCAATCCGGCACGATGAGAACCGCTGGCCGCCGTCCCTGCTGGGCGGTGTCGACCGCGCGGTATCCCACCAGATCGGTGTCCCCCTGCGAATACCAGGCCTCCTGGCCCTCGACCCGTGCGCCTGTCGGCAGCGGGATGCGGTCGATGAGGGCCTGGTAGGTCGGCGTGAACGGGGTGGTCATCAAACTGTCCTCTCGTCCGAGTCGCGTGGGAGGCGCGACGGGATGTCCTGCAGGGCCGTGCGGAGGGTGTCCAAGCCGACGCCCCCCAGGGAGAGCGCTCGGGTGTGGAACCGCCGCAACGAGAACGCGTCACCCTCCGCGCGCCGTGTCGAGTCGCGGATCTCCTCCCAGATCCGCTGTCCGATCTTGTACGAGGGCGCCTGCCCAGGCCAACCGAGGTAGCGGTTCACTTCAAATTGGATGAACGCGTCAGACATGTTCACGTTGTGACGCATGAAGTCAAGCGCGTATGCGTGGTCCCAGATCCCGGTGCCATCGGGCGTGCGCTTGCCCAGGTGAACCCCAATGTCGAGCACGACGCGAGCCGCCCGCATCCGCTGGCCGTCGAGCATGCCGAGGCGGTCGCCCGGATCCTCCAGGTATCCCAGATCGGCCATCAGGCGTTCGGCATACAGCGCCCACCCCTCCGCGTGTCCGCTGGTCCCAGCCAGCAGGCGTCGCCAGGAATTGAGACGGTCGCGAAGGTACACAGCCTGACCGATCTGAAGGTGGTGACCGGGAACCCCCTCGTGGTACACGGTGGTCCGCTCCCTCCACGTGGCGAATTGGTCCACTCCAGGCGGTACGGACCACCACATCCGCCCCGGGCGCGAGAAGTCGTCGGTCGGCCCGGTGTAGTAGATGCCGCCCTCCTGGGTCGGCGCGATACGGCATTCCAGTCTGCGGACCGGTTCCGGGATGTCGAAGTGGCTCGCGCCCAACTGCTCGATGGCCTCGTCGCTGACCGCCTGCATCCACTCCTGCAGCGCCGATGTTCCGTGCAGCAGGTGCGCCGGATCCGAGTCGAGGAACGCGATCGCCTCGGCGACGGTGCTGCCGGGCAGGATGCGGTCGGCCACCCGTCCCTGCTCAGCGGTCATGCGTGCCAGTTCCGCCAGGCCCCACTCGTACGTCTCGTCCAGATCGACCACCGCGCCGAGGAAGCGCCGCGAGTGGAGGGCGTACAGGTCGCGCCCCACCGCGTCCTGCTCGGCGGCCGCCGGGGCGAGCTCCGTGGCCAGGAATCGGCTGAGGTCCGCGTACGCCACACGCGCGGCCCCAGCGCGGTCTGCCAGATCCCGTGCCAGAGAGGCGGGGAGGTCGCCTTCGTCGGGACGGGCATCCCCCACGAAAGTCGCGAAGAATCCTTGATCCCCCGTGTAGCGGGCGATCTGCGCGACCACTTCGATGGCCTGCCGCCGGGCCGGCACGACACCGGCCGCGATTCCTGCGCGGAGGCTCTCGATGTAGCCGACGATCGCACCCGGCACACCCGCGAGTCGACGCTCGATCGTGGCCCAGTCCTCGATCGACGAGGTCGGCATCAGGTCGAACACCGACCGGATGTCCTGGACGGGTGAGGCGATGACGTTGAGGTCGCGCAGGTGCCACTGGGCGTCGGCGAGTTCCAGCTGCAGCCGGAGATCGCGGATCAGGTCGGCTCGGGTGACGTGGTCCTCTTCGTCGACGGGGTCAGTCTTCTCGATGGCGGACAGGGCGGCGCGGGCAGCATCCGCGAACGCGCGCGCCCCGACCGGCGAGTAGTCGCCGAATCGATCATCCCCGCCCCGGCCGATGTACGTCGCCGTGACGGGGTCCAGCTCCACCACCGTGTCCACCCACGCCTCCGCGACCGCGTCGACGGCTGTGGGGGTCCGGTGCGAGGAGGGCATGGTCCGAGCCTACGCAGTCCGCGCGACCGCGTCTCCCGAGTGGCGGCACCCCCGTTGCCCGACCCCTGCTCAGTGCGCGGCGGCATCCCAGTCCCGGCCGCGGCCGATCTGCACATCCAGTGGCACCGATAACTGCGCGGCCCCCGCCATGCCGTTGCGCACGATGGCCGCCGCCTGGTCCCACTCCCCCGGCGCCACTTCGACCACGAGCTCGTCATGGATCTGCAGCAGGATTCGGGAGCGCAGTCCATGCTCAGCGAGGGCATCGTGGATGCGGAACAGTGCGATCTTCATGATGTCGGCCGCACTGCCTTGGATGGGGGCGTTGAGGGCGGCGCGTTCGGCGTTCTCCCGCAGCACCCGGTTCGGACTCGTCAGGTCAGGGAACGGCCGCCGACGGCCGAACAAGGTCTCTGTGTAGCCATCGATCCGCGCCTGCTCGACCGCGGCGCGGAGGTAGTCCCGCACCGCACCGAATCGAGCGAAGTAGTCCGTCATCAGTTGGCGCGCCTCCGACTGGTCGATGCGCAGCTGCTTGGACAGGCCGAACGCCGACAAGCCATACACGAGTCCGTAGGACATCGCCTTCACCTTGGTGCGCATGAACGGGGTGACGTCGGCAGGGTCGACGCCGAACACGCGAGCGCCGACGTAGCGATGCAGGTCCTCCCCCGCGTTGAACGCCTCGATGAGACCGGGATCCTGCGACAGGTGCGCCATGATCCGCATTTCGATCTGCGAATAGTCGGCGGTCAGAAGAGTCTCATAGCCCTCTCCGACCTCGAACGCGGCGCGGATGCGTCGACTCTCGGCGGTGCGTACCGGGATGTTCTGCAGGTTCGGGTCGGTGCTCGAGAGCCGTCCGGTCTGGGATCCGGTCTGCAGGTACGTTGTGTGGATGCGGCCATCCTCGCCTATGGCGAGGTCCAGCGACTCGATGATCTGGCGCAGTTTCGTGGCCTCCCGATGCTGGAGCAGCAGAGCGAGGAACGGGTGCGGGTTCGAGTCCTGGAGGTCTGCGAGCACCGCCGCATCGGTGGAGTACCCCGTCTTGGTCTTGCGGGTCTTCGGAAGCTGCAGCTGCTCGAACAGCACCTCCTGGAGCTGTTTGGGAGAGCCGAGGTTCACCTCGCGCCCGATCGTCGCATAGGCTTCAGCGGCGATGCCCTCTGCACGCGCCCCGAGTTCGGCCGAGAACGTGGCCAACTTGTCATGCGACACCGCGACCCCCGCCATCTCCATCGCCGCCAGGGCATGCATGGTGGGGATCTCGATCTCGGTGAGCACGCGATCGAGCGTCTCCGGCATCGCCTCCCGCAGCGCAGCTGCGAGCCGGAGCGTGTACCAGGCCTGTTGCCCGGCGGAAGCGCCGTCGCTCTCGGGAAGCAGCTGGTCGGGATCCCCCGCGGGCACAGTCTCGCCGAGAAACCGCTCCACGAGGTCCGCCAGCGTCCGGTCCGGGAAGCTGGGCCGCAGGAGCCATCCCGCCAGCAGGGTGTCCATCGTGATCCCCGATATCGTCACCCCGGCGCGCTGGAGTGATTTCACCTGACCCTTCGCGTCATGGAGCACCTTCGGGTGTTCCGCAGACGCGCACCACGCGCTCAGCGCCGCCGCAACCTCGGTCGTCAGCGGAGCCTCCCCCACGCCCCCAGACCAAGACAGCCCGATTCGAGGTGGGACGGTGTCGGACGAGATCGTCACCGCGCACTCGCCCTGGACGGCGGCGAGCCACCCCGTGACCGAGTCGGCGGTCAGCGTCGCCGGGATCGGGGCGGATGGGGCGTCGCTATCCCGAGGATGCGCGTCCGGGAGATCCGCTGCGAGCACTCGAGGCAGCAGCGTGCGGAATTCCAGGCGCGCGAACACTTCACGAACCTCGTCGGCGCGCACCGGACCGCGGCGCAGGTCGTCCAGGTCGACCGTGACGGGGACGTCCCGCAGCAGCCGGTTGAGCTTTCGATTACGCCGCACGTCGTCACTGTGAGCTCGCAGATTGGCGCCCACCACGCCCGGGATGTCCTCGGCGTGGGCGAGGAGTGCCTCCAGCGATCCGTACTTGCTCAGCCACTTGACCGCGGTCTTCTCGCCCACCTTCGGAACGCCCGGGAGGTTGTCGCTCGTCTCCCCCACCAGCGCGGCGACGTCCGGGTACTGCTCGGGGGGGACGCCATAGCGCTCGATCACCGCAGCCGGGTCATATCGCTTCAGTTGGGAGACGCCCTGGACGCTGGGGTACAGCAGCGTGATGGTGTCGTCGACCAGCTGGATGGTGTCGCGATCGCCGGAGCACACCAGGACCCGGTATCCCTGCGCCGCGCCGCGTGTCGCGAGTGTGGCCAGGATGTCGTCGGCCTCCACGTCATCCTGCTCGAGGACGACGACTCCCATCGCTCGCAGGCACTCCTGCAGCAACGGGATCTGCCCTTGGAATTCCGGAGGGGTCTGTGCCCGCGTCGCCTTGTACTCTGCGTATTCGCGTGTGCGGAATGAGGTGCGGGAACGGTCGAACGCGACTGCCACATGCGTGGGAGCCTCGGCGGCGAGGAGGTTGACGAACATCGACAGGAATCCGTAGATCCCATTCGTGTGCTGGCCGTCCTTGGTCGTGAAGTTCTCTACCGGCAGCGCGTAGTAGGCGCGGAACGCGAGGGAGTGACCGTCCACGACCAGGAGAGTGCCTGGGGCTCCATCGGTCACCGTGCCAGCCTAATCGCCGTCCCGCCGGGCAACGGCGGACTACTTCTTGGGCGCCAGCTGGTCGATGATCGCCTTCGCGACATCCTGCATGGTGAGGCGACGATCCATCGAGGCCTTCTGGATCCAGCGGAAAGCCTCCGGCTCGGACAGGCCCATCTTCTGATTCAGCAGGCCCTTGGCTCGGTCCACCAGTTTCCGCGTCTCGAAGCGCTCGACCAGGTCGGCGACCTCGGCCTCCAGGGTGATGA
>CAVOIT010000021.1:0-80048 GCA_963696115.1 uncultured Actinomycetota bacterium
ATCGGCGGATTTGAGGGCGGGCGCGTCGTTGACCCCGTCGCCGGTCATCGCGACCACCTGGCCGTCCGCCTGAAGGGCGTCGACGATCCGCAGCTTGTGCTGCGGCGCCACCCGCGCATAGACCGAGACGGCGCGCGTCGTCTCCCGCCAGCCGTCTTCGTCGAGTTCGTCCAGCTCCTTGCCGGTCGTCACCCGGCCGCCGTCCGGGATGATCCCCAGATCCACTGCAATGCGGGCAGCCGTGGCCGGGTGGTCGCCGGTGATCATCAGCACCCGGATGCCGGCGCGGTGCGCCTCGGCGATCGCAGGGGCGGCCTCGGGGCGCGGCGGGTCGATGATGCCCACCACGCCGACGTAGACGAGGTCGTGCTCGAGTTCCTCGCCGAACTCGTCCGACTCATCGTCGAGCGGCCGATAGGCGACGGCGATGGTGCGCAGCGCCTGCGCGGAGAGCGCTTCCACATCGGCGAGAAGCCGCATCCGCTCCGGCTTCTCGAGCGGGACCACCTCGTCGCCATGCTGCACGGCGACGCAGCGCTCGAGCAGGACGTCCGGGGCGCCTTTGGTCATGACCGCCCGCCAGCCGTCGTGGCCACGGCGCTGCACGGAGGACATGAGCTTCCGTTCGGAACTGAAGGGGATCTGCGCCTGCTGCTCGAACCGTCCGACATGCTCGATGATGCCCTCGAGCTTGCGGGCGGCGACCAGGAGCGCCCCCTCGGTCGGATCGCCCTGGACCTGCCACTCGCCGTCGCGCTCGAACACTTGGGCGTCATTGGTCAACGAGCCGCCGGTGAGCACCTCGCGGGCCTCCAGCAGTGCGGCCGCCTCCCCATCGGGCGGCCCGTCATACAACGCCGTCCCCTCAGGGCGGTATCCGACCCCGGTCAGCGCGAAGGAGCCGGACGCGGTCACCACTCGCACCACCGTCATCTCGTTCTTGGTGAGGGTGCCGGTCTTGTCGGAGGCGATCACCGAGGCCGAGCCGAGCGTCTCGACCGAGTTGAGCTCCTTGACCACCGCGTTGCGCCGCGCCATGCGCATCACCCCGATGGCCAGCACCACGGAGAGGATCGCCGGCAGCCCCTCCGGCACTGCAGCCACTGCGAGCGACACCCCGAGCAGCAGCACGGTGACCAGCTCGCCCAGCGAGTCGACTCGGCTGACCCACGCGGTCACGACCATCACGATGGCGGCGATGACGAGGACGGCGATGCCGAGCACCCTGCCGATGGTCGCGATCTCCTTCTGCAGCGGGGTGTCATCCGCCCTGGTGCGTTCCAACAGCTCGGCGATCGCGCCCATCTCGGTGTCCATGCCGGTCGCGGTCACGATGGCACGGCCGACGCCGCGACTCACCTGGGTGCCCTTGAAGACCATGTCCAGCCGATCGCCCAGCTGAGCCGGCGCCGGAAGGCGGCTCGGGTCCTTCGTGACCGCCTCGCTCTCGCCGGTCAGTGACGCCTCCGACACGCGCAGCGCGCTGACGCTGATCAGCCGCGCATCCGCCCCCACCGAGTCGCCCTCGGCGAGCACGAGCACGTCGCCGCGGACCAACTCCGTCGAGGGGATGGATGCCAGGCGTCCGTCGCGCAAGACCGTCGAATTGGCCGCCACCATCCTCCGCAACGCGGCGACCGCCCTCTCGGCCCGACCCTCCTGGACGAGACCGAGCACGGCGTTCAGCACGATCACCGCCAGGATGACGAGTGCCTCGATCGGGACACCGGGGGCGCCCTCCGCCACCCAGGCGAGCAGTGAGATGACGATCGCGACGATCAGCAGGATGACGAGCGGGCTGCGGAACTGGGCCAGGAGTCGTCGCCACAGTGGGACGCCAGGTGCTTCCCGGAGCTCGTTGGGACCATCCGCGGCCAGCCGCCGCGCCGCCTCGGCGGAGCTGAGTCCGGTGGCGAGGTCGACCCCCAGCTCGGCGGCGATCTCCTCTACGCCGCGAACCGACGGATCGCGCGATTCCAGCGGGAGCGACATCGGTGCCGGACCGCCGGAAACATCCATGGCTCCCAGTATTCTCTCGTCAGAGGCCGGGTCCCCGTCACCGCGGAGCGTGCGCGAGAATGTAGTCCAGCAGCGAGCGGGTGGAGGTGTCCTGTCGGGCGGCAGCAGCCGTGTCGCCGTCCAGCGCCGGTGCGATCTGCAGCGCGAGGGTCTTGCCGAGTTCGACGCCCCACTGGTCGAACGAGTCGACGCCCCACACCGCGCCCTGCGTGAACGTGATGTGCTCGTACAGAGCGATCAGCTGACCGAGCACCTCCGGTGAGAGCTCCGGAGCCACGATCGTGGTGGTCGGCCGGTTCCCGGGGAACGTGCGCGCCGGTACCAGAGCCTCCTCGACCCCCTCGGCCCGGACCTCCTCGGCAGTGCGGCCGAACGCCAACGCCCTGGTCTGTGCCAGGAAGTTAGCCAGCAGCAGCCGCTGCACGTCCCGCTCGCCGTCCCGCGCCGGGTAGGCGGTCCGCGCGAAGCCGATGAAATCGGCCGGGATGATCCGGGTGCCTTGATGGAGCAGCTGGTAGAAGGCGTGCTGGCCGTTCGTTCCGGGTTCTCCCCAGAAGACCTCGCCGGTGTCGGTCGCGACCGCACTGCCGTCCCAGCGGACCGACTTGCCGTTGGACTCCATCGTGAGCTGCTGCAGGTACGCGGGGAACCTGTGCAACTGTTGCGCGTAGGGAAGCACGGCATGGGTCTGAGCGCCCAGGAGATTGGTGTACCAGATGTTGAGGAGCCCCATCAGGAGCGGTGCATTCCGCTCCGCCGGCGCATCCCTCATGTGCTCATCGATCGTGCGGAAACCGTGCAGAAATCGCTCGAAGACGTCCGGGCCGAGCGTGATGACCAGCGTGAGCCCGATCGCGGAGTCCACAGAGTAGCGGCCGCCCACCCAGTCCCAGAACGCAAACGCGTTCTGCGGGTCGATGCCGAAGGCCGCCACTTTGTCCAGGGCCGTCGAGACGGCCACGAAGTGCGCGGCGACGGCCGCCCGCCGCTCCTCGTCGGTGACGGCACCGAGACCGTCCCACAGCCACTGCCGCGCCATCCGGGCGTTCGTCAGGGTCTCCAGGGTCGTGAAGGTCTTGGATGCCACTACGAACAGCGTTGTCGTCTGGTCCAGCCCGGCGAGCTTCTGCGCGAGATCCGCCGGGTCCACATTGGATATGTAGCGCGCCTCGAGTCCGGCGTCCGCGTACGGCCGGAGTGCGTCGAAGGCCATCGCCGGACCGAGATCCGAGCCGCCGATTCCGATGCCGACCACGTGCGTGAATCGGCTTCCGGTGCTGCCTACGCGCGACCCGGTCCGCACTGCATACGCGAACCGAGCCATCGATTCCAGCACCTGCGCCACGTCGCGGTCCACGTGCTGACCGTCCACGACCAGTTCGGGCCGGCTGCCGCGGGGACGCCGAAGCGCCGTATGCAGCACGGCACGGTCCTCCGTCGTGTTGATGTGCGCGCCCGCCAGCATCTGGCCGAAACGCTCCCGCACGCCGGTCTGCTCGGCCAGCCGCAGCAGCGATGCGAGCACGGGCGCGGTGACGAGGTTCTTCGACAGGTCGATGTGCAGGTCGCCGGCGGTCAGCGTCATCCGGTCGACGCGGCCAGGGTCGTCGGCGAACCAGCCGCGCAGGTCGGGGACGAACGTGTCGCGGTGCGCGAGCAGTTCGGTCCAGGCCGGGGTGGAGGTGGGGTCTGCCGGTCCGGTCACGGCATTAGGGTATCGCCGCATCCACCGCGCCCTCCTCGCGTGGCGGATGCGGCGGGAGGATGACCGTGAAGGTGGTGTCCCCAGGCCGCGAGGTCACGCGGATGGCGCCCCCATGCGCGTCGACGATGGCCCGCGCGATCGCCAGCCCGAGTCCCGTGCCGCCGGTGCCGCGCGCGCGGGACCGGTCGGCGCGAGCGAAGCGTTCGAACAGTTCCTCGGCGACGTCCGGGTCGATGCCGGGACCGTCGTCATGCACCGCGACGCGGGCCCAGTCCCCGTCACGGGCGACCTCGATCGTCACGGTCGTGCCCGCCGGTGTGTGGGTGCGGGCGTTGGCGAGCAGGTTGGCGAGCACCTGGTGCAGTCGCGCCTCGTCCCCGACGACCGTGACCGGGTCAGCGGGCGGGCGCAGAACCCACACGTGCTCGGGGCCGGCCGCGCGCGCATCGGCGGTCGCGTCCACGGCCAAGGCGACCATGTCGACCGTGCCCGAGACGAGTTCCTGACCCTCCTCCAGGCGGGCCAGCAGCAGCAGATCGTCGACCAATGCGCCCATCCGCAGCGACTGGGCCTGGATCCGTGCCAGCGCGGTCTGGGTCGTCTCGTCCAGGTCGGGGTTGCGCAGAGTCAGTTCGGAGTAGCCTCGGATCGAGGCAAGCGGCGTGCGCAATTCGTGGCTCGCGTCGGCGACGAAGCGCCGCATCCGTTCCTCGTTGCGGCGCCGGGCCTCCAGTGACGCGTCGACGTGGTCGAGCAGGGTGTTCAGCGCCGTGCCCACCCGACCGATCTCGGTGACCTCGTCCAGTTCGGCATCCGGCACCCGCTCTGTGATTCTCACGGTCCCCTCGGCGAGGGGCAGTGCCGACACCCTCGCCGCCGTGTCCGCCACCTCGCGCAGCGGCCGCAGGCTCTGGCGGATCACGATTGCCAGAACGACCCCGATCGCGACCAGGCCCGTCACGGTGACGATCGCTACGGTGCTCGCGATCTGGGCGAGCGTCGATTCCACCTCGGACACCGGCAAGCCCACCACGGCGACGAACGACCCTGCCTGGTACGCGGTCATGCGGTACTCGCCGAGCCCCGGCACCTCGACCGTCTGCACGTCCGGCGAGGATCCCGACGCGGACATTCCCACGATCTGCTCGTCGGTGAGGACCCGGATCGCCCCATCCGCGGCCGCGTAGGCACCCGACACTTCTCCGTCCGCGGAGCGGACCACGAGTGCGACGCCGGGCTGGCGTGGTCCGGCAGCCAGTACCGCCGCGGCATCCACGGTCCCGGCGGCCGGACCCAGCTGCAGCCGCAGCAGAGCGCGGCCCGTGTCCTGGGCGGTCTGCGACACCGTGGCCGTGAGGTTGTCCTGCATCACTTGGCCGATGATCGCGCTGATCGCCACCCCCACGGCGACCACCATGAGCGTCGCCAGCCCGACCACGATCGCGATCAGACGGGTCTGGAGGCTCCACCGGCGGCGGGGTCGGGTGGTGTCATTCACTGTGGCGCTTTGATCATGTACCCGACGCCGCGGATCGTGTGGATCAGTGGCGTGCGACCGTGGTCCAGCTTCTTGCGCAAGTAGGAGATGTAGAGCTCCACGACGCTGGCCCGGCCGCCGAAGTCGTAGTGCCACACGCGGTCCAGGATCTGCGCCTTCGACACGACCCGGCGCTGGTTCCGCATCAGGTAGCGCAGCAACTCGAATTCGGTGGCGGTCAGTTCCACCGGGGTGCCGCCGCGCTCCACCTCGTGGCTGTCCTCGTTGAGGGTGAGGTCGGCAACCCGCAGGATCGGATCGTCCTGGTCGGACTGGGCGGTGCCCGCCCGTCGCATCAACGCCCGCACCCGAGCCACCACCTCCTCCAGGCTGAACGGCTTGGTCACATAGTCGTCACCGCCGGCCGTGAGGCCCGCGACGCGGTCGGCGACCGCATCCCGAGCCGTCAGGAACAGCACGGGAACGTCGTTCCCGGACTGACGCAACCGGTGCAGCACCGCCATGCCGTCCAGGTCGGGCATCATGACGTCCAGCAGCATCGCGTCGGGTTCGAAGTCCCGCACCGCCTGCAGCGCGTCGAATCCCGAAGACGCGGTGCGCACCTGCCATCCCTCCATCCGCAGCGCCATCGACAGCAGGTCCGTGAGCATCTGCTCGTCGTCGACGACGAGCACGCGGGGGGCCGTGCCGTCGTCGCGGTGGAGGGCGGCACCGGATGGGGCAGTGGTCATGACGCCGATTATGTCGCCCCTGCTATGAGATTCCTATGGAGGCGGCTATGGATCGCCTGTGACAGTCACCTGTCAGTGTCCGGGGCCCCCGGGCTCCTCGGCGCGATCCGCCGACCAGCGGATGTGGAAGATGCCGTCCCGGTCCACGCGCCGGTAGGTGTGCGCTCCGAAGTAGTCGCGTTGCGCCTGAATCAGTGCGGCTGGCAGCCGCTGCGCCCTCAGACCGTCGTAGTACGCCAGCGACGCGGCGAACGCGGGGGTCGGTATGCCTGCCATCGCGGCCCCGGCTACCACCGCGCGCCAACCGTCCTGAGAGGCGGCCAGCGCTCGCGCGAAAAACGGCGCGGCCAGGAGCAGGTCCCGGCCGGGCTCCTCCTGGTAGGCCTCGACGACGCGAGTCAGGAACCGTGCGCGGATGATGCAGCCGCCGCGCCAGATCGCCGCGATCGCACTGGCATCGATCGCCCACCCGTAGTGCGCGGCACCCGCGAGGATCTCGTCGAACCCCTGTGAGTACGCCACGATCTTCGACGCGTACAGCGCCTGACGCACCTGGTCGATGAAGGCAGCGGCATCGTCCGCGAGCGGCACCGTCGGTGCCGGCAATGATCGGGCCGCCGCACGCTGGGCGGGGCGGGCGGACAGCGACCGCGCGAACACGGCCTCCGCGATGCCCGAGACCGGCACGCCCAGGTCGACGGCGGTCTGCACCGTCCAGCCACCGGTGCCCTTCGCTCCCGCCTGGTCCACGATCAGGTCGACCAGGGGAGCGCCGGTCGCCGGGTCCTTCTGGCGCAGCACCTCCGCCGTGATCTCGATCAGGTAGCTCTCCAGTTCGCCCCGGTTCCAGTCGGCGAACACGTCCGCGATCTCCTCCGGAGGCATCCCGGTGCGCCAACGAATGAGGTCGTAGGCTTCGCCGATCAGCTGCATGTCGGCGTACTCGATGCCGTTGTGGACCATCTTCACGAAGTGACCGGCGCCGTCGTGACCGACGTGGGTGACACAGGGCTCGCCGTCGACGCGTGCGGCGATCGACCGCAGGACCGGCTGCAGGGCCGTCCACGCGGCATCCGACCCGCCGGGCATGAGCGAGGGACCGGTCAGAGCCCCCTCCTCGCCGCCGGACACACCCATCCCCACGAACTCGATGCCCCGAGCACGTACCATCGATTCGCGACGGATCGTGTCCGTGAACAGCGCGTTCCCCCCGTCGACGATGATGTCGCCGGGTTCGAACACCTCCAGGAGTTCGGCGATCACCGCATCCGTGGCCGATCCGGCCTGCACCATCACGATGGCGACCCGAGGCGCGCGCAGGGCCGCGGCGAACTCCGGATACGAGAACGTGGCCCGCAAGCCCGCTTCTGGGTGGGCGGCGAGGAGTGTCTCCGTCCTGCCGGGGGTGCGGTTGAGGACGGCGACGCGATTGCCCGGACGGGATGCCAGGTTCCGCGCGAGGTTGGCTCCCATCACCGCCAAGCCGACCACGCCGACCGTCGCCGCCTCCGCGGTCATGGAGCGCATCCCACCGAGGGCGTGCCCTCCATCAGTCGCGGTGGTAGCTCTGCCGACCCAGCGACCAGAAGCCCCCGACCACCAGCACGGCGCCGACGGCGGTGAACAGACCGATCAAGCCGAGCAGCAGATCGGAGGCGAGTTGAGCGTCCATCGAGGTTCTCCAGAAGGGCAGCGGGCGGCGTGCGGGTGGTTCTCATGCTAGCGGGCGCGCTGGTAGACTCGTGCGGACTTCGGCGAGGGACGCGGCGAGGAGTGCGCGTCCGTGATCGACGAGGGTGTGCAGGCCGACGGTTTCCTCACGCGCTCGCGTTCGAGTCGAATCCCGGATCGTCGGGGGCCGCGGCCCCGCAAGGAGAGCAACCATGTCGGACGACAACACAGTGGTCGCCGAACTGCGCACGCAGTTCGGCAAGGGGTTCGCCCGGAGGCTGCGGGCCGCCGGCCGGGTTCCGGCGGTGCTGTACGGGCACGGCAGCGATCCGGTCCACCTCTCGCTGCCCGGTCACCAGCTGACGCTGCTGCTGCGGCGCACGAACGCGGTCCTGAACCTGGACATCGACGGCACCGCCCACCTCGCGCTCGTCAAGGACGTGCAGAAGGATCCGGTGCGCCAGATCATCGAACACGTGGACCTGCTCGCGGTCCGCCGCGGCGAGCGCGTGCAGGTGGACCTTCCGGTGGTCGTGGTAGGCGAGCCGTTCTCCGGCACGATCGCCAATCTGGACGCCGTATCCGTCGCTGTCGAGGTGGAGGCTACCCACATTCCCGAGAACGTCGAGGTCGACGTGGAGGGCCTGGAGGACGGCGCGAGGATCACCGCCGGGGATCTGGTTCTGCCGCAGGGCGCGACGCTGCTGTCCGATCCCGAGACCCTGGTCGTGGCGGTGTCGGTCCCCGCCGCAACGCTCGCCGCCGAGGCGGAGATAGCCGAAGCGGACGCCGAAATGGCCGCCGGGCAGTCGGAGGAGTCGGAGGCGTCCGCCGAGTAGGCGCGGCGCTCGCCGCCGCGCCATGCCGGACGGGCATCGACGATGGACGCCGTGTGGCTCGTTGTGGGCCTGGGGAACCCCGGCGCCCGCTATGCGGGCACCCGGCACAACCTCGGGCAGATGGTGCTGGACGAGTTGGCGCGTCGCCGCTCGGAATCGTTTCGGTCGCATCCCGCGCGGGCCGCGGTCGCCCAGACCCGCCTGGCCCCAGGAGCCGACCGCATGGTGCTCGCCAAGCCGGCCACGTTCATGAACGTTTCGGGCGGTCCGGTTGCGGCACTCGCCGCATACTTCCGCGTCCCCCCAGAACGAATCATCGTGGTCCACGACGAACTCGACGTCCCGTTCGACTCGCTGCGGCTGAAGCAGGGGGGCAGCGCCGGTGGGCACAACGGCGTGAAGGACGTCGCTGCGGCGCTCGGCACGGAGCAGTTCCTCCGCGTGCGCGTGGGCGTCGGGCGTCCCCCGGGGCGTACCGATCCGACCGACTGGCTGCTGCGGGAGTTCACTCCCGCCGAACGACAGGCGTTGCCGAACCTCGTGGTCGATGCGGCCGACGCCACCGAGGATCTGATCCGCCTCGGGCTGTCCGCGGCGCAGCAGCGGTGGCATTCGCCGCGCTGAGCGGCGAATGCCACCGCGTGAGGCTGGTCGGCCCGACCTGGTGCAGCGGCGTCGGCTTTAGGATTGGTTGGTGACAGTTCCCGGGATCGCGCGCGCCCTCGCGCGCTCCGGGACCTTCGGATCACCACCTCCGGACCCCACCCGAGATGCGCACGCCGTGCTCGTGGAGGGCCTGCACGCGCCGATCCTGGCCGAGGCGCTGGCGACGCGCTCCCGCGTCGGCGAGCCGCCCGTGCTGCTCGTGATCACGGCCACCGGGCGGCGTGCGGAATCGCTCGGGGCGGCTCTGGCCGATCTCGTGCCGGACGCGGCCGTGCTGCACCTTCCGGCCTGGGAGACGCTGCCCCACGAACGGCTCAGCCCGAGCCCCGAGACAGTCGGGCGGCGGCTGCGGGTGATCACCGCGGTCGCCGAGCACGCGCCCGGCACCCCACTCGTGGTCACGGCTTCGGTGCGCGCCGCGATCCAGCCGCTCGTCGCGGGCCTGACCGCGATCAAGCCGCTGCAAATCGTGGCTGGACAGCGCGGATCCGAGCGGGACGCGGTCGTGGGCGCGCTCGTCGAACGCGCCTACCGACGGGTGGATATGGTTTCGCGTCGGGGCGAGTTCGCCGTGCGTGGCGGCATCCTCGACGTGTTCCCGACGACCGAGGAGCATCCCGTCCGCGTGGACTTCTTCGGTGACGAGGTGGAGCAGATCCGGAGGTTCGCGGTCGCGGATCAGCGGTCCCTTCCGGGCCAGGTCGCGAGCGTCGCAGTTCTTCCTGCGCGGGAATTGCTGCTGACCGAACCTGTCCGTGAGCGCGCCCGGATGCTGACACGATCGCACCCGTCGTTGGCGGGCATGCTGGAGAAGATGGCCGAGGGCATCCCGGTGGACGGAATGGAGTCCCTCGCCCCGGCCGTCGCCGGCCCGATGGTGGATCTGCTGCACTACCTCCCCGACGGTGCGCTGACCGTGGTCGTCGACCCCGAGCGCTGCGACGCGCGCGCCCGCTCCCTCGCCGAGACCAGCCGTGAGTTCCGGGATGCCGCGTGGGCAGCCGCGGGCGCCGGCGCTGAAGCGCCGATCGAACTCGAGGGCGGCGACTTCCTTGACCTGCGCACGGTGCACGAGGTGGCGCGTGGGCGCGGCGGCGCGTGGTGGACCCTCAGCGCGTTCGACGCCGGGGACGCCGAGGCTGAGGACGAGGACGGCGACATTCGGGCAGACGCCACGGCGATCCCGTCGTTCGCCGGCACCGCGGAGGGGGCGACAGGGCTGGTCCGGGACCTCATCGGGCAGGGGTGGTCAGTCGTGGTGACCACGACGGGACCCGGTTCGGCCGACCGGGCCGCGGACGTGCTGGCCGAGCGGGGGATCGCGGCCCGGCGCGCGGACACGGTCGACGAAGCGCCCGAGCCGGGAGTCGCCGTGGTGGCTGTCAGTCCCCTCGAACGCGGCTTCCGGGCGAGCGCGGCACGGCTGGCGGTCATCACCGAGAGCGAGTTCTACGGCCGGTCGGTGGGCGCGACGTCCGGGCCGGTGCGAAAGCTCGCGTCGCGCCGTCGCTCCGTGGTGGATCCTCTGCAGCTCAAGCCGGGGGACTACGTCGTCCACGCCACGCACGGGATCGGCCGATTCGTCGAACTGGCCCGCCGAGAGGTGTCCACGGGCGGCCGGCGGCCGGTGCGCACCGTGAGGGAGTACGTGGTACTGGAGTACGCACCCTCCAAGCGCGGTCAGCAGGGCGATCGGCTGTCGGTCCCCACCGACCAGCTCGACCAGTTGTCGCGATACGTCGGCGGTGAGGCCCCCACGCTGTCGCGCATGGGCGGCAGCGAGTGGGCGGCAGCGAAAGGACGGGCCCGCAAGGCTGTGCGGGACATCGCCGTCGAACTGGTGAAGCTGTATGCCGCGCGGGTTTCGGCGAAGGGCCACGCCTTCGGCCCCGACACGCCGTGGCAGCGGGAGCTCGAGGAGGCGTTCCCGTTCTCGGAGACGCCGGACCAGCTCCAGACCATCGATGAGGTCAAGGCCGATATGGAACGACCGGTGCCGATGGACCGGTTGATCTCCGGCGACGTCGGATTCGGGAAGACCGAGGTCGCCGTTCGTGCGGCGTTCAAAGCCATCCAGGACGGCAAGCAAGTCGCGATGCTCGTGCCGACCACCCTGCTGGTCAAGCAGCACCTGGAGACCTTCGGCGAGCGGTTCGCGGGCTTCCCCGTCACCGTCCGCCCCTTGTCCCGCTTCCAGAGCGATACGCAGGCGCGGGAGACGATCGCGGGCCTGGCGGACGGATCGGTCGACATGGTCATCGGCACGCACCGGATCCTCACCGAGAAGGTCCGGTTCAAGGACCTGGGACTGCTGATCATCGACGAGGAGCAGCGTTTCGGTGTCGAGCACAAGGAGGCCCTGACCAAGCTGAAGGCGAACGTCGACATCCTCGCGATGAGCGCGACTCCGATCCCGCGGACCCTGGAGATGGCGGTCACCGGCATCCGGGAGATGTCCACGCTCCAGACGCCACCGGAAGACCGGCATCCGATCCTGACGTATGTTGGGCCACGCAGCGACAAGCAGATCGCCGCGGCGATCCGTCGGGAACTGCTGCGCGAGGGCCAGATCTTCTATGTCCACAACCGCGTGCGGTCGATCCAGCGGGTGGCGGCGGAGCTGTCCGAACTCGTTCCGGAGGCGCGCATCGCCGTGGCGCACGGCCAGATGGCTGAGCATCAGCTGGAGCGCGTGGTCGACGACTTCTGGGAGCGCCGCACCGACGTGCTCGTGTGCACCACGATCATCGAGACCGGCCTGGACATCCCCAACGCGAACACCATCCTCATCGATCGCGCCGACCGGTACGGCCTGAGCCAGCTCCACCAGCTGCGCGGGCGGGTCGGACGAGGGCGGGAACGCGCATACGCGTACTTCCTGTACGACGAGAACGCGCCGCTGAGCGAGGCCGCGGCCGACCGGCTGGAGACCATCGCCGTCAACAACGACCTCGGGTCAGGGACGCAGGTGGCGCTGAAGGATCTCGAACTACGCGGGGCGGGCAATCTCCTGGGCGCCGAACAGGCCGGTCATATCGCCGGAGTCGGCTTCGATCTGTACCTGCGCATGATCGGCGAGGCGGTGGCTGCATTCCGGGGTGAGGATGCGGCTGCTCCCGCCGAGCTCCGGCTGGAACTTCCCGTCCCCGCGCGCATCCCAGAGGACTACATCGACAGCGAACGGCTGCGACTGGAGGCCTACCAGAAGCTGTCCGCCGCCGCGAGCGCGAGCGCGGACGAGACGGCGGTGGACGGCGTCCTGGATGAGCTCATCGACCGGTACGGGCCGATACCGGTCGAGGTGGAGACCCTGGGGCGCATCGCGCGACTGCGCAGACGCGCGGCCCGAGCCGGCTTGTCGGAGGTGGTCGCCGTCGGCCCGAACCTGCGGATCGCCCCAGCCCGGCTTCCGGATTCCGTACGGGTGCGGCTGCAGCGGCTGTATCCGTCCGCGAAACTGGTCTCGTCAGGCGAGGCGCTGGTGGTTCCCCTGCCGGACGCCGACGGCATCGCAGCTGGCGGCGACCTGATCCAATGGACGGCTGACCTGCTCGACGCGGTCTTCCCGACCGCGTCCCCCGCGTCAGCCGGTGTTCTGCAGGCCGGCGGCGACGCCGCTCACTGACAGGAGCAGCAGACGCTGCTGCTCCGGGTCCGGGTCCGCCCCGGAGGCCCCTCCGCGCAGCGCGCGCAGTGCTCGCAACTGCAGCAGCGACAGCGCGTCCACGTAGGGGCTGCGCAGCTTCACCGCGCGCCGCAGGACGGGGCGGTTCTCCAGCAGTTCGCCGCCGCCGCAGAGTCGGATCACCCAGCGTCGGGTCAGAGCCATCTCGTCGGTGACCATCCCGGCCAAGTCCGCGCGGTCGCCGAGGGCGAGGTACCGCCGCGCGATCCGATCGTCCGTCTTGGCCAGGCTCATCGCCACGTTGTCCACCAGCGTCTGGAACAATGGCCAGTCCCGGTATGCCTCCCGCAGCAGCTCCTCGTCGCCCACCGTCTCCAGAGCGGTCCCCAGCCCGTACCAGCCCGTGAGGTTGATGCGTGCCTGCGTCCAGGCGAACACCCAGGGGATGGCGCGCAGGTCCGCGAGGGACTCCACCGACAGTCCCCGGCGCGCGGGCCTCGACCCGAGCGCGAGCAGACCGATTTCCTCCATCGGTGTGACGGTGGCGAACCATCCGGCGAACCCCGGAGCGCGCACGAGCTCGAAGAATCGTGCTCGGGAGGCCTCCGAGAGCACCTCCGCCACCGGGCGGAAGCGTTGGGCGGCGGCGCGGTTTCGGGCCTGGATGGATGGGGCCGAGGCCAGCAGCGTGGCCGCCGCCACCTGGTCGATGTGGCGCATCGCGATATTGGGGTCGCCGTACCGGGCGAAGATCACCTCACCCTGTTCGGTGAGTTTGAACCGTCCGTCCACCGAGTAGGGGGGCTGAGCCAGAATGGCGCTGGTCGCGGGTCCTCCACCGCGGCCGAGAGCCCCGCCCCGGCCATGGAAGAGCGTCAGGATGATGTCGTTGTCCCTCGCCCACTGGGCGATAGCCGCCTGCGCGTCGTACAGCGCGAGGTTCGCGGCGACCGGACCGACGTCCTTGGATGAGTCGGAGTAGCCCAGCATGACTTCCATGCGCCGTCCCGTGGCGTCCAGACGCGCCGCGAACTCGGGCTCTGTCGCCACCTGCGCCAGGATCGCCGGCGCCGCCTCGAGGTCCGCGAACGTCTCGAACAGCGGGATGACATCGAGCACGGGCATTCGCCCCTCGGGGCCGACGGCATACCGGGCGAGCCGGTGCACGGCCAGCAGGTCGTCGGCGGATTGGGTGAACGACACGATGTATCGACCGGCGGCGCCGGTCCCGTACCGCTCCTGGATCCCGGCGATCACGCGGAAGACCTCGAGCACCTCCTCCGCCAGCGGGCTGCGCGGCGTACCCTGCTCGCACTCGGCGAGCACCTGCCGGTGCACCGCCGAGTGCTGGCGCACCTCCAACTCCGCCAAGTGGAACCCGAACGTCTCCACCTGCCACACCAGGTGCTGCAGTTCGCCATACGCCTGGCGCGCGGCCCCCGCGGCGGCCAGGGACTCCTGGAGCACCCGCAGGTCGTCGAGCAATCGCTCGGGGTCCGGGTACGCCAGATCCGCGTCCCGGGTGCGCGTGGCGGCGATGCGCCGGGCGATCAGGAGCAGGACGCGCCGATGCGGCTCATCCGGGGACCGTTTCGCGATCTCGGCGGCGGCCTCCTCGTCCTGGCTGCGCAGCCGCACCCACAGCGCCTGGAGCGCCGGCGACGGCGGGGTCGTGGAGGCATCCAGCGTCAGGGCGCGGCCGATGCGGGTCGCCGCCTTCTCCAGGCCCAGCAGGACGTGCTCGGCCGCGATCGCCGCGGCCCGGCGGGTGACGCTCGCCGTGACGAACGGGTTGCCGTCGCGATCGCCGCCCACCCACGTCCCCAGACGGACGAACGACGTCATCAGGGGCGGACGTGCGCCCGTCTCGGGCGCGAGCGCCTCATCGACGCGCCGGTAGACCTGCGGGATGGCGGTGAACAGCGTGTCGTCGAACACCGCCATCACGGCGCGCACCTCATCGGTCGGGGAGGGCTTCTCGCCGCGGAGCGGAGCGGTGCGCCAGAGGGTGTCGATCTCCTCCAGCATCCGGCGACGGATCCGCCCGCGGGCGGACTCGCCGCGGTCGGGCCGGTCATATTCCTCAAGCAGTTCCGAGACGCGGCGGATCGTGGTGGAGACCGCGCGCCGGCGCGCCTCCGTCGGGTGCGCGGTGAACACCGGCTGGAAGGTCAGGGCGCGCAGGGCCGCCACGGCGGCCGGTTCCCCCACCTCCGAAGCGAGCCGCCGGACCGCGGCGGCAATCGTGTCGGAGGCGTCCGCGGGATCCGAGCGTCCATCCCGTTCGTGCAGCACCCGCACGCGCTGATGCTCCTCGGCGAGGTTGACCAGATGGAAGTACGCCGTGAATGCACGGGCCACCTCGTCGGCCCTCGCGACACTGAACGAGTCGGCGATCACGGCGGCGCGCGCGAAGGCCTCCGCGGACTCATCCGTGTATGCCTCGATCGTCGCGAGCCGCAGGCGCTCCACGTCCTCGAACAGGCCCGGCGATCCGCTTTCGCGTAGCACCTGTCCGAGGAGTGCTCCCAGTTCGCGGACGTCCGCCCGCATCGGCTCTGGCATCTCCTGCGACGCCTCGCCCCGCCCGACCACATCCGTGTGCGCGGATCGGGAGAGGCGGCTCATGCCGGTACGCTACCTTCCCGCTGTTTCACGGGGATCACGCGCCGCGGATAGGCTGGTTCGCGGCGAGCCGGGAAGTCTGGTCGGCATGCCGCCACGGCGGCATCCGCTTGTCGCGCCCGGAGGTGCTCGTGTTCCGATCCGACCGTTTGCCCGCTCTTCTGCTGCTGGTGTCGGCGGCCGCTGGATTGATCGTGGCGAACTCCGGATGGGGTGACGCCGCGGCAGCGGTGAAGGACGCGAAGATCGGCATCCCGGGCGTTCTCGAGATGAGCGTCGGGCACTGGGTGGCGGACGGACTGCTCGCGGTGTTCTTCTTCGTCGTCGCCGTCGAGCTGCAGTACGAGCTGACCAGCGGTCAGCTGAACTCGCGCCGACGGGCGGTGCGGCCGGCCATCGCAGCCGCCGGCGGCGTGATCGCGCCGATCCTGGTCTACGTCCTGATCTCATCCGGTACGCCGTCTGTCTCCGGTTGGCCAATACCGACCGCCACGGACATCGCGTTCGCCCTGGGAGTGCTCGCTGTTTTCGGGCGGGGACTGCCTTCCGGCATCCGGATCTTCCTTCTCGCTCTGGCGATCCTCGACGACATCGTCGGGATCGTGTTCATCGCCGTGCTGTTCACCGATGACGTCGATCTCGTGTTGCTGGGCGCGGCCGTGATCCTGCTCGTCGGGTTCGCTTGGCTCAGCCGGGCGATGACGGACCGCAATCGGGTCGCCGTCTCCGCCCTCCTGATCGTGATCGCGATCGCCGTGTGGGTCCTCGTCTACCTGTCGGGAGTGCACGCGACGATCGCGGGGGTCGGCCTCGGGCTCGCGATGATGCAGCAGCCCGCGCTGCGGGTGCGGCACGTCTTGGAGCCGTGGGTGAACGCGCTGGTGCTGCCGCTGTTCGCGTTCTCGTCCGCCCTCGTCATCATCCCGCAGGTCTCCCCGGCGGAGATCTCCCCAGCGTTCTGGGGGGTGCTGGTCGCCCTCCCGGTCGGCAAGCTGATCGGGATCGCCGGCGCCGGCTGGCTCGGGCAGCGACTGCTGCACGAGGAGGGCGTGGTGCGACTGCGGATGCCGGACCTGATCGCGGCGGGGTCACTGGGAGGAATCGGTTTCACCGTGTCACTGCTGCTGTCCGAACTCGCCTTCGCCGGGGAGGGGACACTGCGCGACGAGGCGACGCTCGGTGTGCTCGCCGGGTCGGGGATCGCGATCCTGATGGCAGCGGTCCTCGTATCCTGGCGGGCACGGCACTATCGACGGCTCGCCGAGGAGGCGCAGACATGACCGCATCGGATCCGCTGCGGGAGGCGTCCCGCGTGATGCACGAGATTCGGGAGCGGTGCGTGTGGAGCGCCGGCCGCGACCACCGCGACCTCGTGCCGTACCTGCTGGAAGAGAGCTACGAGCTGGCCGAGGCGCTCGAATCCGGCGCGGATTCGGACGTGCGCGAGGAACTCGGCGACGTGCTGTGGCAGGTGCTGTTCCACGCCGAGATCGCCGCCGGCCCCACCGGTGAGGGGTTCGATATCGACGAGGTCGCACGGGCGCTCATCGACAAGATGGTCCGCCGGCACCCGCACGTGTTCGCCGGGGCCACGGCCACGACGCCGGAGCAGGTGGTCGTCCTCTGGAGCGCCGCCAAGTCCGCGGAGAAGTCGCGCCGCCGCAGCATCCTGGAGGGGATCCCCCGCGCCTTGCCGTCCCTCGCGCGCGCGCAGAAGATCCTCGAACGGGCTGCGGGCACGGGGATCGCCCCCCTCGCGGACGCGGATGCGGATGCCGCCGAGCCCTTGGCGTCGGAATCCGATCTGGGGGAACGGCTGCTGTCCCTCGTGGAGGCCGCGCGGGTCCGGGGATGGGATGCTGAGCGGGCGCTGCGCGAGCGTATCCGGGGCGTGGAGGACGCGGTCCGCGACGCAGAACGGTCCGCAGCATCGGAACCGGGAGAATAGGACCTCGTGTCAGCCGTCACCGCGCCGCGCGGAATGCGCGACTTCCTCCCCGCCGACAAGCACCACCGGGAGCGGGTGCTTGAGACCATCCGGGGCCGGTATCGGGCCCACGGCTTCGACGAGATCGAAACCCCCGTCCTGGAGGACTACGGTCGCCTGCACGCCGGGGTTGGTGGCGACAACGAGAAGCTCGGGTTCTCCGTCCTACGGCGGGGTCTGGACCCCGACGGCATCCGGGAGGCGGCGGACCGGCCCGAGGCTCTCAGTGACCTGGGGCTCCGCTACGACCTGACGGTGCCCCTCGCGCGCTTCTACGCCAGTCATCGTGCAGAGCTGCCGAACGTCTTCCGGGCGATCCAGATCGGCCCGGTCTGGCGGGCCGAGCGGCCGCAGAAGGGACGCTTCCGGCAGTTCGTCCAGTGCGACATCGACATCATCGGCGACGAGAGCCCTAGGGCGGAGGCGGAACTGCTCGTGGCGACCCTGGACGCGGTCGCCGCGTTGGGACTGCACGACGCGAGCATTCGGATCAACGACCGGCGCATTCTGGACTGGATGCTGGAGCGGGTCGGAATCGCCGCGCCGGAACGCCCGGGAGTGCTGATCGCGATCGACAAACTGGACAAGATCGGGGTGGATGGAGTCGTCGCCGAACTGCGCGAGCGAGGGATCGCGGAGACCGCCGTCGCCGCCCTGGACGACCTGCTGCAGCGCGCGCCGAGGACGGGTGCTGATTCCGCGCGAGACGCGATCGCGGCCGCACTGCCCGCCGGGGCGCCTGCCGAGCTCGTCGATCATGTGGAGGCAGTGGCGTCGGCGGTGCGCGCGGGGTCCGAGCGGGCGGCCCTGGTCTTCGACCCGTTCCTGGTCCGCGGGATGGGCTATTACACCGGCACGATCTTCGAGCTGGCCCACCCCGCCGTCAGCTACTCGCTCGGAGGTGGGGGGCGGTACGACGGGATGGTCGGCAGATTCCTCGGACACGACGTGCCCGCCGTCGGATTCTCGATCGGCTTCGAGCGGATCGTGGACCTCGTCAGGCCGATGGGGGACCACCAGGATCGGGCTGTCGTCTTGGTCCACGATCCGGACGTCCCGCTGGAGGAGGTGATCGCGGCGAAGACCGAGCTGCTGGCCACGTGCGCCCGGGTGCGCGTGGAACGGCGCACCCGGAATATGAAGGGACTCCTGGCGCAGGGCGCCGCCGACGGCTACACCCACTTCGTGAGCCTCGCCGCGGGCGGCGCGCCCGGATCGATCCAAGTGCGTCCACTGTCGCCGAAGGGCACGGCGGACGGGGATTGACGCCCGGCGCGCCACCCGGTTTGCTGGTCGGGTGACCGACCCGACCCCGGATGCCTGGCGGCGCGTCGACGCATATCTCACCGATGTCCTGGTGGGTCATGACCCGGGCCTGGAGCAGGCGATCGCCGATCAGGACGCGGCGGGACTGCCATCGATCGAGGTGGCCCCGGTCAACGGGAAGTTCCTGCACCTGCTGGCGCGCATCGTCCGCGCCCGCCGCATCCTGGAGATCGGGACACTCGGCGGCTACTCCACCATCTGGTTGGCCCGTTCCCTCCCGCCCGGCGGACAGGTGGTCACCATCGAGGCCGAGCCGGCTATCGCGCGGGTCGCACGGGTGAGTCTGGACCGGGCGGGAGTGGGCGAGCGCGTCGACATCCTGCTGGGACGGGCAGCGGATGTGCTGCCCGGGCTTGCGGGTTCCGAACCGTTCGACATGGTGTTCATCGACGCGGACAAGGAATCGAACCGGGTGTACCTGGACTGGGCTGCCCGGCTCGGGCGGCCCGGGAGCGTGGTGGTGGTGGACAACGTCGTGCGCGGGGGCCGGGTGCTGGATCCGGATCCGTCGGACACGCAGGCGGCGGGCGTGCGCGCGGGTCTGGAGATGCTCCGCGATGACGAACGGTTCGACGCGACGGCGCTGCAGACGCTGGATCGCAAGGGCTGGGACGGGATCGCGGTCGCACTGCTGCGCTGAGTGCTCCGGCGTCGACACCGGCTGGACCGGGGCGGCTGGCTAGACTCGCGGTGGCGGCGCGCCGCCGTGACCCCGAACCCGCACCGCAAGGAGACCCCGTGGCATCGATCGAGGCCGTAGGAGCGCGCGAGATCCTCGACTCGCGCGGTAACCCCACCGTGGAGGTGGAGGTGCTGCTCGAGGACGGCATCGTCCAGCGCGCCGCCGTCCCATCCGGAGCCTCGACAGGAGCGTTCGAGGCATACGAACTGCGCGACGGCGATCCTCGCCGGTACGGCGGCAAGGGCGTCCTGAAGGCGGTAGCCGCGGTCCTGGACGAACTGGGGCCCGCGGTCGAGGGTCTCGAGGCGAGCGAACAGCGCCTGGTTGACCAGATCCTGATCGCCACCGACGGCACCGAGAACAAGTCCCGCACGGGCGCGAACGCGATCCTCGGCGTGAGTCTGGCCGTCGCGAAAGCAGCGGCGGATTCGGCCGACCTGCCCTTGTTCCGCTACCTGGGCGGCCCCGGCGCTCACGTTCTGCCGGTTCCCTTGCTGAACGTGATCAACGGCGGAGCCCACGCCGACACGGGGGTCGACATCCAGGAGTTCTTCCTCGTGCCTCACGGGGCGGAATCGTACGCGGAGGCGCTGCGGTGGGGCACGGAGACCTACCACGTGCTCAAGAGCGAGCTGAAGGCGGGAGGCTTCGCCACCGGACTCGGCGACGAGGGCGGCTTCGCCCCGGACCTGCCGAGCAACCGGGCCGCCCTGGACTTTCTGGTCGCGGCGATCGAGAAGGCCGGGTTCCAGCCCGGCGCCGAGATCGCGGTGGGGCTGGACGTGGCCGCGACGGAGTTCTTCCGCGACGGCTCCTACCGGTTCGAGGGTCGCTCGTGGAGTGCGGGGGACCTGATCGGCTACTACCGGGACCTGCTCAGCGCGTACCCGCTCGTGACGATCGAGGACCCGCTCGGCGAGAACGACTGGGAGGGCTGGGAGGCCCTCACCGCCGAAGTGGGCGGTGAGGTGCAGCTGGTCGGTGACGACCTGTTCGTGACCAATCCGGCACGGCTGGCCGACGGCATCGCACGCGGCGTGGCGAATGCCCTGCTCGTCAAGGTCAACCAGATCGGAACGCTGTCGGAAACACTCGACGCCGTCGCCCTGGCCACCGGCGCCGGATACCGGTCGATGATGTCGCACCGGTCGGGCGAGACGGAGGACACCACCATCGCCGACCTCGCCGTCGCCCTCAACTGCGGCCAGATCAAGACCGGCGCGCCCGCCCGCAGCGAACGGATCGCGAAATACAATCAACTTCTGCGGATCGAGGAGGAGCTCGGCGACGCCTCAGTCTTCGCCGGACGGTCCGCGTTCCCGCGTTTCCGCGGCTGACCGCAGGAGGGGGCGCTGTGACCAGCCGGCACGTTCGCAGAGACCCCTCGGAGGGCGATGCGAACGGGCGCGGTGGCCGTCTCGGCGTCCGGGACTGGCTCGGCGGCATCCGGCTGTCGGGTTTCATGGTGATCATGCTGGGTCTGGTCGTTCTAGCCGTGCTCGTGCTCGTGCCGACCGTAGGGACCTACCTCGACCAGCGTCAGCGGATCGCGGCGCTCGCGGAGTCCGTACAGCTCACCCAGCAGCAGGTGGAGGATCTCACCGCGCAGGAGCGGCGGTTCACGGACCCGGCCTACATCACCACGCAGGCGCGGGAGCGGCTCTATTACGTCACTCCCGGCGACGTCGTCTATCTGGTGGACAACGACCTGCCGGCTGCGCGTCAGCCGCGTGACGCGCAGCAGGTCAGCGACCAGCTGGAGGAGACTCCCACCGACTGGATGTCGCAATGGGTGCGCTCCGTCGCGGCCGCCGGCGTCGCCCGGACTGCGGCGGCACCGGGCCCCGGCCCGTTACCCTGACGGGGTGGCAGCTCGCGTCCTGGATGCCGCGACGCGCGAGGATCTCGCCGTCGTGCGCAGACAGCTGGGTCGGCCCCCCCGCGGCGTGGTCGGGGTGGCGGCCCGATGCGTCTGCGGCAACCCGACCGTGGTGGCGACGGCGCCGCGTCTTCCGGACGGCGCGCCGTTCCCGACGTTCTACTACTTGACGCATCCGACGGCGGCCGTGGAGCTCTCCCGGCTCGAAGCGGATCACGTGATGGCGGACCTGGAGGCGTGGCTCTCGCGGGACATCGACGCCGCCGAACGGTATCGCGCTGCGCATCGCGCGTATCTGCGCGACCGGGCGCGCTTCGGCCTGGTCGACGAGATCGCCGACGTCTCGGCGGGCGGCATGCCCACGCGCGTGAAGTGCCTGCATGCCCTGGCGGCGCACTCACTGGCGGCCGGTCCCGGCGTGAACCCGGTGGGCGACGCCGCGCTCGGCCGATGCACCTGGTCCCCGCATCGCTGCTCCTGCCCCGAACCGGGGCTGGGCGGCCCGGCATGAGGCCGCTGCGGATCGCGGCGGCGGCGCTCAGTGTCGCGGTGGCCACCACCACACTGACCGTCCCAGCCGTGGCCGCGGAACGCGCGCCCGGAATCGACCCCGTCCGATCCCAGGAGTACTGGCTCGAGGATTATGGGGTCCGCCAAGCATGGGAGACAACGCGTGGGGAGGGCGTCCGGATCGCTGTCATCGACACGGGCATCGGACGAGCGCCGGAGTTCGCGGGCGTGGTCGCGGGAACCGACGTGTCCGGTCGCGGATCGCCCGACGGCCGGACCCCGGTCGGTGCAGTCGACGCGGATCATGGAAGCTGGGTGGCATCGCTGATGGCATCCCGCGGACTACCCGGCGACACCGGCATGATCGGCGTCGCTCCGGGCGCGGAAATGTTGTCGGTGTCGATCGGGCTCGGTCAGGACTCGGCCCGCCCCTTCACGACGCAGATCGCCGAGGCGATCCACTGGTCCGTCGATGCGGGCGCCGACATCATCAACCTGTCGTTCACGACGAACACCCTCGAGTGGGACACCACCTGGGATGAGGCGTTCGAGTACGCCTTCGCGCACGACGTCGTGGTCGTCGTCGCCGCGGGCAATCGCGGAAGCGGCACCGCCACCGTCGGGGCGCCGGCGACCATCCCGGGCGTACTGACGGTGGCGGGCGTGAACCCTCAGGGAGTGGCGAGCGCCGAAGCCTCCACGCAAGGCATCACGATCGGAGTGGCCGCGCCGAGCGAGGACCTGCTCGGCGTGTCGGCGGACGGAACCCTGGTGCTCTGGAGTGGCACGAGCGGTGCCGCGCCGATCGTCGCGGGCGTCGCGGCTCTGGTGCGGTCGGCCCACCCCGGTCTGGATGCGGCGAACGTGATCGAGCGCATCATCCGCACCGCCCGGCCGCCCGCGGGAGTAAGCGTGCCCGACCCCCTGTACGGCTACGGTCTGGTGGACGCCGCCGCGGCCGTCACGGCGGACGTCGCCGTAGTCTCCGCCAACCCCATGGGCGACCTGACGGAGTGGATCCGGATCCACCGGCGCGCCGACGCGATCCCGGACCCGATGGCCGCGCCGGCTGCTCCGGTCCCGCCGCTGCCACCGGCCGAAGCGGCACGGGTGCCGATCTCGCCGCTGCTGCCGACGAACGCCACCGTGCTATTTGGCACGGTTCCCCTGCTGGCCGTAACGCTCGCCGCTATACTGGTGGCGCTCGGCGTCACTGCTGCTGTCCGACGCGTCCGATTGGCGTCCGCGAACCGCGGCCCCAGCCGTTGAAGGTCAGGAGTTCTTCCACCGTGACAAGCACCGCGCCCAGGGTCCTCATCGTCGGCGGCGGGTACGCGGGCTTCTACACCGCGTGGAAGCTGGAGAAGCACCTGCGCCCGGGCGAGGCGCAGATCACGCTGGTCGATCCACTGCCCTATATGACCTATCAACCGTTCCTGCCCGAGGTCGCAGCGGGCTCGATCGAGCCGCGCCATGCCGTGGTTCCGCTGCGGCGTCATCTCAAGCGCACGACCGTGGTCACCGCAGCGGTGACCGGGATAGACCACGCGCACCGAGTCGCCACGGTCACTCCCACCGACGGGGACCCCTGGAAGATCGAGTACGACCACATCGTGGTCGCGGCCGGCGCCGTGTCGCGAACCTTCCCGATCCCGGGCATCGCCGACTGCGCCATCGGGCTGAAGACGATCGAGGAGGCGGTCGGGGTCCGGGACAGACTGATGTCGAACTTCGACCGGGCCGCGAACCTTCCTCCGGGTCCCGAGCGGGAGCGACTCCTGACGGTGGTGGTCGTCGGCGGCGGATTCGCGGGGATCGAGGCGTTCGCCGAGCTGCGGTCCCTGGCATCCGCGCTCCTGGAGTACTACCCCGAATTGACCTTCGAGGAGACCCACTTCCACCTGGTCGAGGCGATGAACCGGATCATGCCGGAGGTGTCGCTGAAGACAAGCGAGTGGGTGCTGAAGGCTCTCGCGACCCGCGGTGCGTACGTTCATCTGGACACCCAGGTCGCCAGCGCCGTGGACGGCGTGGTCGAGTTGTCGACCGGGGAGTCCCTGCCGAGCGACCTGATCGTGTGGACGGCGGGCGTGATGGCGAACCCGACGGTGG
The DNA here is from genome assembly GCA_963696115.1 of uncultured Actinomycetota bacterium. GTDB lineage: Bacteria > Actinomycetota > Actinomycetes > Actinomycetales > Microbacteriaceae > Microbacterium. Next base: position 23,876 of record CAVOIT010000021.1, read on the forward strand.
TGCGCGGCGGCGACCTCCCGGTCGAGGAGCGCGGCCGCATCCGTACCCGCGCGGACCTGCGGGTCGGGTCCGAGGACGAGGTGGTCGAGGGCGCGTGGGCGGCCGGCGACGTGGCCGCCGTACCGGATCTGACCGGCGGGGGCGTCGGAGGGTACTGCGTACCGAACGCCCAGCATGCGGTCCGCCAGGCGAAGCGGCTGGCGAAGAATCTCACGGCGGTGCTGCGCGGCGAACTGCCGGAGGACTACGTGCACCGCAACCTCGGCGCCGTAGCCGGTCTGGGCCTCTACAGCGGCGTCTTCCAGTCTGGGGGACTGGCCATCAAAGGATGGCCGGCGTGGGTCGCGCACCGCGGCTACCACGGCCTAGCGATCCCGTCGTGGGAGCGGAAATGGCGGGTGCTCGGGGATTGGTGGCACGGGCTGTGGCTGGGGCGCGACATCGTGAGTCTGGAGGCCGCGCGCGACCCGCGGGCCGTGTTCGAGCAATTCGCGGCGCGCCCGCGCCCGGCCAAGCCCCGCAGCGATCAGACGCCCGTGGACTCGCCGGCATCGGCCCCGGCCCCGTCGTCCGCGGCGGCCGTCCGGTGATCCGCCTGCCCTAGGGTGGGCCCGCCCCCGTAGCCCAACCGGCAGAGGCAGGCGACTTAAAATCGCCCGAGTGTGGGTTCGAATCCCACCGGGGGCACGTCCTGTCCCAGGGCACAGACAGTCGCGGGCAGTACTATGGCCGCACCTACCGAACGGAGGCCGCCGCCATGTGGGAATGGCTCATCCCGGTTCTGATCGTGGTCGCGCTGCTCGTGATCGTCGGCATCTACCTCTGGGCGACGTACAACTCGCTGGTGCAGTTGAATGTCCGGGTCGATGAGGCGTGGAGCGACATCACGGTGCAGTTGAAGCGTCGCGCAGACCTCTTGCCCAACCTCATCGAGACGGTGAAGGGCTATGCCACACACGAGAAGGCGGTGTTCGAGAACGTCACGCAGGCCCGCGCAGAGACGCTGAACGCCACCAGTCCGGCCGAGGCGGGCGTGGCGGAGGGTCACATGCAGCAGGCGCTGAAATCGTTGTTCGCCGTCGCTGAGGCGTACCCACAACTGCAGGCGAGCCAGAACTTCCTGGGACTGCAGCAGTCGATCGTCGACACCGAGGACAAGATCCAGGCGTCGCGGAGGTTCTACAACGGCGGTGTCCGCGAGCTCAACACCAAGATCAAGGTGTTCCCGAACAACCTGTTCGCTCGCCGCCTCGGTTTCAGCGAGCGAGAGTTCTTCGAGGTGGTCGACGGCGCGGCGATCGCCGAGCCTCCCCGCGTGCAGTTCTGACCCCCGGCGCGCGTGTACTCCGCGATCGCGCGCAACAAGCGCAACACGTGGTTCATCCTGGTCGGCTTCATCCTGCTGATCGGGGCGATCGGCCTACTGGTGGGGTGGCTGGCGGGCAACAACTGGTGGATCACGGCGTTCGCGGTGCTGTTCGCCGCCGGCTACGGCGTGGCGCAGTACTTCCTCGCCGGCCGCGAGGCGCTCGCGCTGGCCGGCGCGGTCCCGGTGAGCCGCTCGGACGCTCCCCGCTACTACCGGCTCGTCGAGAACCTGTGCATCACGACCGGAACTCCGATGCCCCGCCTCTACGTGGTTGACGACCCCGCCCCGAACGCGTTCGCCGCCGGCCGCTCGCCGGATACAGCGACTGTCACGGTCACGACGGGATTGTTCGAGATCATGTCCGACCGACAGCTCGAAGGGGTGCTCGCGCACGAATTGGGCCATATCCGGAACTATGACATCCGCGTCTCCCTCCTCGTTTTTGGTCTCGTCGTCGCCGTCGGCGTCCTCGCCGACGTGCTGCTGCGGGTGGCGTTCTTCGGTGGGGGGCGGCGGGACAGCGGCCCCGCACAGATCGTGTTCCTCATCCTGGGCATAGCGGCCGCCGTGGCCGCGCCACTGGTCGCTGCGGTGGTGCAGGCCGCGATCTCGCGGCAGCGGGAGTACCTGGCCGACGCCACCGGGGCGATGACCACGCGCGACCCCGAGGGTCTGGCCTCGGCGCTCGCCGTCCTCGGCGAGCACTCGGCTCCGCTGCGGCGCGGCAACACCTCCATGGCGCACCTGTGGGTGGCCGATCCGCTCAAGCCCGGTGCGGTCGCGCGACTGTTCGCGACCCACCCGCCGATCCCGGATCGGATCGCCCGGCTGCAGGGCATGCTCGATCGGTTCTGAGCAAGCGCCGATCCATCCTCGACCTCCGGCCCGGAGCGCGCCTCGTCACGCGGTCGCGGCCCGCGCCGCCCTCGCCCCGTAGGCTGGATGCATGGCAACACGGGTGGCGATCGTCGGCGCGACGGGGAAGCTCGGCGGCATCATCCGCGCGGTCGTCGACGCGGACCCGGACTTCGAGATCCACGCGCTGCTGTCGTCCCGCGACCAGATCTCGATGATCGCCGGCGCGGATATCGTCGCCGACGCATCCACCCCCGCGGTGTCGATCGACGTCGTCCGCGCGGCGACCGAGGGCGGCATCAATCTCCTCGTGGGGACCAGCGGGTGGTCTGCGGAGCGGATCGCACTGGTGCGCCCGCTGGTCGAGGCGGCCGGCACGGGAGCCGTCTTCATCCCCAACTTCTCGCTGGGCTCCGTTGTGTCCTCGACGCTCGCGGCCGGCGCGGCCGGAATGTTCGACGCTGCCGAGATCGTGGAGACGCACCGGGAGACGAAGTCTGACTCGCCCAGCGGCACCGCCGTCCGCACCGCGGAGATGATCGCCGCCGCCCACGAGGGTCCGGTGGCAGCTCCCTTCGCCGATCAGCGCGCGCGCGGCCAGCAGGTGGCGGGCGTGCCGGTGCACTCCCTTCGGCGTCCCGGAGTCGTGGCGCGACAGGAGGTGGTGCTGTCGCGTCCCGGCGAGTCGGTGACCATCCTGCACGAGACGATCGACCCGGTGCTCGCCTACACCCCGGGTATTCGGATCGCGCTGAGGGCCGCGCGCGATGCGCGGGGCGTCCACGTCGGTCTCGAGCAGTTCCTGGATCTCGGGTTCGTGCCGGGCACCGCGGACACCCCCGGCCCCGTGCGCGAAGACGCCGCACCGGGACAGGTGGCTCGCGCGACGGGGGCATGAGCACGCGCATCGGCGTCGCGGTGGTCGCCGCGGGGCTCGTGTTGTATGTGGCGGCGGTCGCACGGCAGGCGTGGCTGCTGCTGACCAGTGGGGATGCCGTGGGCGTGGCGATGGGTGCCGCACTCGTCGTGCTGCCTGCCGTTGCGGTGTGGGCGCTTGTGCGCGAGCTGATCTTCGGTGCGCGCGCCGCCGCCCTCGGCCGCCGCCTGGCGGAGGACGGCGGTCTGCCTTCCGATGACCTCACCATCCGTCCCAGCGGTCGAGTGGTGCGGTCGGAGGCCGAGTCGGTGTTCCCCCGCTACCGGGACCAGGTCGAGCAGGATCCGACGGACTGGCAGGCGTGGTACCGCCTAGGGCTCGTGTACGACGCCGCCGGGGATCGCCGCCGAGCGCGTCAGGCCGTCCGCGAGGCGATCCGGCTGCATTACGCCGCCGCAGAGCCGGAGTCTTGAGGCACGACCGCGGCCACGGCGTCTTCGACCGTGGGGTGGGTGAACGTGAAGCCCGAGTCCAGGAGCGCCTTCGGGATCACCTCGACATCGTCCGTCAGCAGCGCCGACGCGGCGTCCCGGCCGAGCACAGCGCGCAGGGCCCAGGCGGGGGCGCGCACGAGATAGGGCCGGTTCATCCGCACGGCCAGCGCGAACCCGAGGTCGTTGGCGGTGGCGCGGCGCGGACCGGCCAGGTTGACTGGTCCGGATAGATCCGCGTCGATCGCGTGGCGGATCGCTCGCACCTCGTCCTGGAGCGAGATCCACGGCCACGATTGCGTCCCGCGCCCGATCGGACCGGCAGCGCCCAGCCGGGTCAGCTGCATGAGCGGCTTCAGCACGGCATCCGGGTGGACGATGGGGGCCGTGCGCAGGAGCACCGTTCGCGTGCGGCCCCCAGCGGTGAGCGCCGCGTCTTCCCATGCGACGCACAGCCGGGCGAGGAACGTGTCGCCGGCGGCAGCGGTCTCCGTCAGCCCTGTTCCGTAGTCGCCGTAGTACCCGACCGCGGATGCCGAGACGAACACGGGTGCGTCCTCGCCGAGGGAGCGGACCGCCGTCGCGAGCGTGCGGGTCGGCGTCAGACGCGACCAGAGCAATTCGCTGCGGTACCGGCGGGTCCAGGGCAAGCGCGAAATGCTCGCTCCGCTCAGGCCCACCACGGCCCGTGCCCCGGCGACCACCCCCGGATCCAGTGGCGCGGTGGTCCGCAGCCAGGGCACCTCGTCGTCCGACCGCGCCTCCCGCCGCACGAGCACCGTCACCGGGATGCCGTCCGCGCGCAACGACTCGGCCAATGCCCCGCCGATGAGACCGGATGCTCCGGCCAGGACGACTCGGCCTTCCGGCATCCGTGCCATCCCGTCGCTGCGCACCGCCGTGTCCTCCCCGCCTCCGCACCGCTCACGCGGGAGCGGATACCCCCAAAGGTTACCCGGGGATGCGATCAGGCCGCCGGCTGCACCCGACCGACGATGCCGGCGCGCTGCAGCAAGAGGTAGAGCTGGCAGCCCAGGCACAGTCCGAACGCCGCGTTCAGGAAGGCGGCCAGGAAGGCCACGGCTGCGGCGGCAGGAAGACCCCACGGGACACCCGCCAACTGCAGCAGCAGTCCGATCACGGAGACGAACAGGCCCACACCCTGCGCGAACCGCGGCGGTCGCGGATCCTCGAACTCCGAGGGCGGGGAGAGGCGGGGCTGCACCACCCGACGGAACAGGACGCTCCAGGGCGTCGTCCGCTGCGACAGCACGCCCCACAGGAAGAGTGCCGCGATCACCACCAGAAGCAGGAACGCCGGGTCCGCAGCGCGCTGACCCAGGGAGGCGGCCTGCACCGCCCACTCGGGACCGTAGGGCGTCGCGGTTCCCGCCAGCGGCTGGTATGCGATCCAGCCGACGGAGGACCGTGCGGTCGACAGGCCCGTCAGACCGAGCACGATGTCGGTCAGCAGCAGGACCGACGTGATCGCCGCGGCGAAGCGCGGCCCCCGCACGTCGATGCGGCCGGGTGCCGTCTCAGGCATAGCTGTTCTCCTTCGTGACGAGGTCGAGTTCTCGATCCACAGTCACCCGCGCCGGGGTGCCGCCTATGCGGGCGCGGACGGCGCCCCGGCTGTCGAGGATCAGGATTGTGGGCGTCTGCAGCACGTGGAATCGTGCGGCCAGGTCCGGGCGGTGGGTCAGGTCCACCTCACGATGCGCGACGCCGGTGCGGTCGTCGCTGATCTCGGTCAGAAGACGGTGCACCGCGGGGCAGCGCGAGCAATACTCCGTACTGAACTGCAGAAGCGTCGCCCGCTCGCCGAGGCGGTCGAGCCCCACCTCCGCCGCCCGGACGATCTCCCCCCCATCCTGCCGCCGGGTCCGGTGCTGCAGCCGGGTGACGGCCGCCCCTACGACGAGGGCGAGCACGACCAGTGCTCCGGCAAGGGTGACGGCGAGCCACAGGTCCATGGCCTCCACGGTAACCACGGCACCACGAGGCGGACCCGACATGTCACAGTATGACGAGACGGCGTCTTCCGCCGATGGCGGGGGTGCGACGGTAGGCTCACCTCGTGAGCGACCCGACCCCCGCCACGGCCCCCCAGCACGAGTATGAGGATCTGCTCCGCGAGGTGCTCGAACGCGGCACGCCGAAGGCCGACCGCACCGGAACGGGAACCGTGAGCCTTTTTGGGCGGCAGTTGCGCTTCGACCTGGCGGCCGGATTCCCCCTCGTCACCACCAAACGGGTGCACTTCCGGTCGATCGCCTACGAGCTGCTGTGGTTCCTGCGAGGCGAGTCCAACGTCCACTGGCTGCAGGAGCACGGTGTCACGATCTGGGACGAGTGGGCGGACGCGGACGGCGAGCTGGGGCCGGTGTACGGCGTGCAGTGGCGGTCGTGGCCGGAGCCCGGCGGCGGCACCATCGACCAGATCGCGCAGGTCGTCGACCGGATCCGCGCCGACCCCGACTCCCGCAGACTGATCGTGAGCGCCTGGAATCCGGCCGACGTCCCGGCGATGGCGCTTGCGCCCTGCCACGCCCTCTTCCAGTTCTACGTCGCCGAGGGGCGACTGTCCTGCCAGCTCTACCAGCGCAGCGCCGACATGTTCCTGGGCGTGCCGTTCAACATCGCCTCCTACGCGCTGCTGACCGCGATGGTGGCTCAGCAGACCGATCTGGAGCCGGGCGAGTTCGTCTGGACCGGCGGCGATTGCCACATCTACGACAATCACCGGGATCAGGTGCGCGAGCAGCTGAGCCGGGAACCGTTCCCCGCGCCGCGGCTGCGGTTCGCCCGGCGGCCGCCGTCGATTTCGGACTACCGATACGAGGACTTCATCCTCGAGGACTATCGTCATCACCCCGCGATCCGCGCGGCCGTGGCGGTATGAGCGAGATCGCACTCATCTGGGCGGAGAGCCGTGACGGAGTGATCGGGGCCGGCGGCGCCATGCCGTGGCACGTGAGCGAGGATCTCGCGCACTTCAAGGGACTCACCTGGGGAGCGCCGGTCATCATGGGCCGGCGGACGTGGGAGTCGCTCGACGCGCGGTTCCGGCCCCTGCCGGGCCGTCGCAACCTCGTGGTGACCTCCACGCCGGGCTGGTCGCACCCAGGGGCGGAGCGCGTCGATTCGCTCGCCGACGCCATCGATCGGACGCGGGGTGCGGACACCGTGTGGGTCATCGGAGGCGGGCGCGTGTTCGCGGAGGCGATCGACCGCGCGGATCGGCTTGAGGTGACCGAACTGGACGTCACCGTCGACGGGGACGTGATGGCGCCCGTGCGGGTGGGCTGGCACACCGTGGCCCTGGACCCGCCGCGGGGCTGGCGCACCTCTCGGGGCGGCATCCGCTACCGCTTCCGGACTCTTCTGCGACCGCCGGTCGGCGACCCGATCACGACCGGCGAACCCGATAGCCTGGGAGCATGACGCAGCCGGCCAACCCGTTCGGGCAGGTGCTGGTCGCCCTGATCACGCCGATGACGGCCGATGGCGAGGTCGACTGGCCCGCCGTAGCGCAGCACATCGACGACGTCATCGTCTCGGGCGCCGACGGAGTGGTGGTCACCGGCACGACGGGCGAGACCTCCACGCTCACCGACCCCGAGAAGATCCGGCTCGTCGAGGTCGCCAAGGAGGTGTCCGCCGGGCGGGCGAAAGTGATCACGGGGGGCGGCTCGAACGAGACCGCGCACGCCATCGAGTTGTACCGGGCCAGCGAGAAGGCCGGAGCCGACGGCATCATGATCGTCACGCCCTACTACAACAAGCCGACTCAGGCCGGGATCCTCACTCACTTCCGCCTCATCGCAGACGCAACCGCGCTGCCGGTGATCCTCTACGACATCCCCGGCCGCACGGGGGTGCCGATCCGGTACGAGACCATCCTGCGCCTGGCCAAGCATCCGAACATCCTGGCCATCAAGGATGCGAAGGGCGACTTCAGCGAGGTCAGCCGGGTGCTGAACCAGACCGACCTGATGTACTTTTCCGGTGACGACGCCAACGTGCTGCCGCACCTGTCCATCGGAGCGACCGGCATGATCGGAGTGACGGCCAACATCACGGCGGCGCCGTACCGGACCATCGTGGACGCCGTGAACGCGGGTGATCTGCGAACCGCCACCGCGATGCACAAGAGGGTGGAGCCGCTGGTTCGAGCCGTCATGACGCACGTGCCCGGAACGGTCAGCGCCAAGTACATCCTGCACGGGCTGGGCCGGATCTCCAGTCCCCGGGTGCGGCTCCCGCTGGTCGGACCGGAGGAGTGGGAGGCGGCGATCATCGAGGACGAACTGGCGCTGGTGACCGACGTCCCGGGTGTGGATTTCGCGAGCTTCCGGCCTGACCGCAACGCCGCCGCAGGCGGCGCGCTCCCCAAGGTGCCCGGCACGACCCGGTGACCTGAGGCCGGGTGGCGGGCCATCCGCTGCCCGGCGACGAGAATGACGGATGCGGCCACCGCCGCGCCCGGAAAGGCGACTTCATGGCACCCACCGTCTACGACCCGCCCGCGCTGGCGCCGAACGTGCTGCGGGTGACCCCCCTCGGCGGCCTCGGCGAGGTCGGCCGGAACATGACGACGTTCGAATTCGCCGGCAAGATCCTGGTGGTGGACTGCGGCGTGCTGTTCCCAGAGGCCGAACAGCCCGGAGTCGATCTGATCCTCCCGGACTTCGCGCCGCTGCGAAGCAGGCTGGACGACATCGTCGGGGTGGTTCTGACCCACGGCCACGAGGACCACATCGGGGCGGTGCCCTACCTGCTCAAGCTCAAGCCGGATCTGCCGCTGATCGGGTCGTCGCTGACCCTCGCACTGACCGAGGCGAAGCTCAAGGAGCACCGCATCGCGCCCTACACGCTCACCGTCCGCGAAGGCCAGCGAGAACGGGTCGGCCCCTTCGACCTGGAGTTCGTGGCGGTGAACCACTCGATCCCGGACGCCCTCGCCGTTGCCATCCGCACCGCGGCCGGGCTCGTGCTCACCACCGGCGACTTCAAGATGGACCAGCTCCCGCTCGACGGGCGCCTGACGGACCTGCGCTCCTTCGCTCGCCTCGGCGAGGAAGGCGTCGATCTGTTCCTGGTCGATTCCACGAACGCGGACGTCCCTGGTTTCACGCCGTTGGAGCGGTCGATCGGCCCGGTGCTGGACCAGATCATCGGGCGTGCGCCCCGCCGGGTTATCGTCGCGAGCTTCTCCAGCCACGTGCACCGGGTGCAGCAGGTGGTGGATGCGGCGGCGGCTCATGGCCGCCGGGTCGCATTCCTCGGCCGCAGCATGGTGCGCAACATGACGATCGCGCAGGACCTCGGGTACCTGCATGTTCCCGACGGCGTGCTGATCGACTACAAGAAGGCCACCGACCTGCCCGACGACCGTATCGTCTACATGTCCACCGGCTCCCAGGGGGAGCCGATGGCGGTGCTCAGCCGGATGGCGAGCCTGGACCACGAGATCGAGCCGGGACCGGGGGACACGGTGATCCTCGCATCGAGTCTCATACCGGGCAACGAGAACGCCGTGTATCGCGTGATCGATGGTCTGACCAAGCTCGGTGCGAGCGTTGTCCACAAGGCGAACGCGCAGGTGCACGTATCCGGCCACGCCGCGGCGGGGGAGCTGCTGTACTGCTACAACATCCTGCGTCCCCGCAACGTGCTGCCGGTGCACGGCGAGTACCGGCACCTGATGGCGAACGCCCGGCTCGCACAGGACACTGGGGTGCCGCCGGACCGTGCGCTTCTCGCCGAGAACGGCACCGTGGTCGACCTCCGTGACGGCGTCGCCCGGGTCGTCGGTCAGCTCGACCTCGGGTTCGTCTACGTCGACGGCTCCTCCGTCGGGGCGATCACGGAGGCCGACCTGAAGGACCGCCGCATCCTCGGCGAGGAGGGGTTCATCTCCGTGATCGTGGTCGTGGACGCCGTCACGGGACGCATCATCAGCGGTCCCGAGGTGCACGCTCGGGGAGTCGCCGAGCACGAGGGGGTCTTCGAGGACGTCAAACCCAAGATCGCAGCGGCGCTCGCGGAGGCCGCCGAGGCCGGAGTGCGCGATACGCACGCCCTTTCCCAGGTGGTCAGGCGCACGATCGGGCGATGGGTCAACCAGAGGCTCCGACGCCGCCCGATGATCGTGCCGCTGGTCATCGAGGCCTGATCCCGTCCTACGATGCCGCCATGGGTCCGGTCTACAGCATCCGCCCGGCGCAGCAGGCCGACGGGTCGTTCCTGGCCGACATGGTCGTCGAAGCCGCCAACTGGCGGGCCGGCGCCGCACGGCCACGTCACGCCGTGCTCGCCGATCTCGGGTACAGCCGGTACGTGGCCGGCTGGATGCGACCAGGGGATGCTGGGGTGGTGGCTCTGGACGACCGCGGAGAACCGATCGGCGCGGCGTGGTACCGCACCCTGCCGCGCAGCGAACCGGGTTTCGGCTACGTCGGGGTGAGAGTACCGGAGCTGATCATCGGGGTCCGGCCGCTGTGGCGGGCCCACGGAGTCGGGCGTGCACTGCTGCGGAGGCTGGTGGAGACAGCGCGGGGCCAGGGCTATGCGCGGCTGAGTCTGAGCGTGGAACGAGGGAACTTCGCCTTCACGCTGTACCGCAGCGAGGGCTTCGCGGTCACCGCGCCCGGTATCGGACGGGACACCATGGTGAAGCGCCTCAACTGACGAGCGCCGCCCGCGTGCCTGCCCGGTCGCGTCCGGCCCCCGCAATAGCGTGGACGCCATGGCGAGATCCACCAGAACTGCACCGCGCGGCCGCGGGACGGGGAAGGGGTCCGCGGCGCCGCGGCGCGCCGCGGCGCCGGCCCCGAAACGGTACGTGGGGGAGCCGGAACGACCGGCGCTCGCGGTGCGGGCGTGGCTGGGGCTGGCGCACGCCGCCGGCGGCCTGTTCCGCGCCTTCGGTCCGGAGCGGCTGGAGAAGGACCAGCGCCGCGACGGCTTTCCGTTCCTGCTGGTGCTGATGGCTGTGGCGGGGGCCGTCGTGGAGTGGTTCCTGATCGGGGTCCCCGCTGCAGCGGTGCTGAGCGCATTCACCGTCGGCGGGCTCGTCGGCCGCGTCGCGTTCGCGCTGCCCGTGCTGCTGGTGGTGCTGGCCGCCTGGCTCTTCCGGCATCCCGCATCCGTCAGCGACAACGGGCGGATCGGGATCGGCGCAGGTCTGCTCGTCATCTCGGCCGCCGGGTTCTGTCACGTGTTCGGAGGTCGGCCTGCGCCCAGTTCCGGGATGCCGTCGCTGAGCGCGGCGGGCGGGCTGTTCGGGTGGCTGCTGGGCGAGCCGCTGGCGATGGTGCTGACCGGCGCCGGCGCCGCGGTCGCGCTCGCGGTTCTCGCTGTCCTCAGCGTCCTGATCGTCACCAAGACCCCGCCGCACCGGATCGGACGGCGCCTGGGCGACCTGTACGCCTGGATGTTCGGCGCAGACCGTGCGCCCGCCGATCCGGTTGTTCCGGGGACACCCGAGCACCAGGGGGCCGCGCAGCGCGGAGTCCGCGCTGCCATGGTGGCGCCGCAACCGGACCGGCCGAGAGGTGGATTCCACCGCGACGCCGCTGGAGACGCAGGACCTGACCGAGCTGCTGTTCTCCGGCGGGGAGGATCACGGGGGGTTCGGTCAGGCCGTGACCGAGCCGGAGGATCTCACCGAGGTGATCGACGCCGCCGTGCTCGATCACGCGTCCCGGGCTGCCGGCCGATCCGCCGGCACCGCCCTCCAGGGTGACTCCGACACGGGGGAGCAGCCGAGCGTCCCGGCTGCCTCGGGTTTCGGGACCGCCGGCGACCGGCGGCCGCCGACTGCGGCGTATGCCCTGCCAGCGCTGACGACCCTCGCCGCGGGCACCCCGTCGCAGACCCGTTCCGCAGCCAACGACGAGGTGGTCCGGGCGCTGACCGGAGTGCTCGAGCAGTTCGGTGTGGACGCGCGCGTCACCGGGTTCTCGCGGGGACCGACGGTCACCCAGTACGAGATCGAGCTCGGCGCCGGTGTCAAAGTGGAGCGGATCACGGCGCTCACGAACAACATCGCCTACGCGGTCGCCTCGAACGAGGTGCGCATCCTCGCTCCCATCCCCGGCAAGAAGGCGATCGGCGTGGAGATCCCCAATGCGGATCGTGAGATCGTGACGCTCGGGGATGTGCTGCGCTCGGGTCCCGCCCAGAAGGCGACCCACCCGATGTCGATCGGTGTGGGCAAGGACGTCGGCGGGGGCTTCGTCGTCGCGAACCTCGCGAAGATGCCGCATCTCCTGGTGGCCGGCTCCACCGGATCGGGGAAGTCGAGCTTCGTGAACTCGATGATCACCAGTCTGCTGATGCGATCCCGGCCGTCCGAGGTGCGCATGGTTCTGATCGACCCGAAACGGGTGGAACTGGCCGTCTATGCCGGCGTGCCGCACCTGATCACCCCGATCATCACCAACGCGAAGAAGGCCGCGGAGGCGCTGCAGTGGGTGGTGAAGGAGATGGACCTTCGCTACGACGACCTCGCGTCCTTCGGGTTCCGGCACATCGACGACTTCAACCGTGCTGTCGTGGCAGGCACGGTCCCGCTTCCCCTCGGAAGCCAGCGGGTGCTCAAGCCGTACCCGTATCTGCTGGTCGTCGTCGACGAATTGGCGGACCTGATGATGGTCGCTCCGCGGGACGTGGAGGACTCCATCGTGCGCATCACGCAGCTGGCCCGGGCGAGCGGCATCCACCTGGTGCTGGCGACGCAGCGCCCGTCTGTCGACGTGGTGACCGGCCTGATCAAGGCGAACGTCCCCTCGCGGCTCGCGTTCGCTGTCACCAGCGTGACGGACTCCCGCGTGATCCTCGACCAGCCGGGCGCCGAACGGCTCATCGGTCAGGGCGACGGGCTGTTCCTGCCCACGGGGGCGTCCAAGCCCGTGCGGGTCCAGGGAGCGTGGGTCAGCGAGGCGGAGATCGCGCGGGTGGTCGCCCACGTGAGCGGCCAGGCGCAGCCCGAGTATCGTCCCGACGTGATCCCGGTCGCGGACAAGCGTGAAGTGGATGCGGACATCGGCGACGACCTGGAGGTGCTGCTGGCGGCCGCTGAACTGGTGGTGACCACGCAGTTCGGGTCCACCTCCATGCTGCAGCGCAAGCTCCGGGTCGGGTTCGCCAAAGCCGGCCGGCTGATGGACCTGCTCGAATCCCGCGACATCGTCGGGCCATCGGAGGGATCCAAGGCCCGGGACGTGCTCGTGACGCCCGAACAGCTGCCGCAGGTGCTTGAGCGCTTGCGCGGTGGCGACGATCGCGGTGCCGTCGGGCCGTCCGATGGCGACGGCGATGAGGACGCGTGGCAGCTCACCGGCCACGGATAGGCTCGAACCATGTCCGTGCCGCGTCAGCTGCCCAACGCGATCACCATCGCGCGGATCCTGGTCGCACCGGTATTCCTGTGGATGCTGCTGGCCGACGCCGGTGCCGGTGGCGCACTGCGCTGGTGGGCCGGAATCCTCTTCGTTGTGGCGATCGCGACCGACGGCCTGGACGGATACATCGCACGGCGCTACGAGGTGGTGTCGGACCTCGGCAAGCTTCTCGATCCGATCGCTGACAAGGCGCTGACCGGCTGCGCGTTCGTGGGGCTGTCGATTCTGGGCGAGCTTCCTTGGTGGATCACGATCGTCGTGCTGGTGCGGGAGGTCGGCATCACGGTCTACCGGTTCGTGGTCGTTTCGGACCATGTCCTGGCGGCGGCGTGGCTGGGGAAGGCGAAGACCGTCGCGCAGGCCGTCGCGCTGTCGCTCGCACTCCTGCCGCTGGTTGCCGTGGTGGGAGCGCCGATGCTGTGGGTCAACGCGGTCACCATGACGGTGGCCGTGGTGCTGACCGTCGTCAGCGGGCTGGACTACGCCGTCAGCGAGTGGCGGCACGCGCGCGCGAAGGCGCGGGGTGGCGCGTGACGAACGCCGGGGATTCCCCTCTGGAGCGGACCCGGGTGCGGCCCGGCCGACGGTCGGACACCGAAAGGCTGCTGGACCGGCTGGGTGAACTGGGGTGGACCATCGCCACGGCCGAGTCGGTGACCGGCGGCCTGCTCGTGGCGGAGCTGGTCTCCGTTCCCGGCGCGTCCGAACATGTTCGGGGCGGGATCGTGGCCTATGCATCCGACGTCAAGCACGCGCTGCTGGGTGTGGATGCCTCGTTTCTGGCGGCCCACGGGGCGGTGCAGCCCAAAGTGGCCCGTCAGATGGCCGACGGCGTGCGCACCGCACTGGCCGAGGGCGACCGGAAGGTGGACGTGGGTGTGGCCACGACGGGCATCGCTGGACCGGCCTCGCCTGACGGCCAGCCCGTCGGGACCGTCCACGTGGGGGTGTCGACCGCGCTGGGAACCAAGGTGACGTCGCTGCGTCTGGCGGGGGACCGGGACCGGATCCGCGCGGAGACGGTCCGGGCGGCCGTGCGCGCCGTGCTCGAGGCGCTGTGAGCGGCCGGGAATAGGTCCCGTTTCGGGGCGGTTACATTCGGCGATTCTCACCCGGCCCCCAGGCCTGAGGCTTAGATTGAATGCGTCGGGTGCGGTACCGTTGTCAGCCCAGACCGGCGCTGCGGACTTGAGGAGGGGACCGATGATCCTGGTACGCCACGAGATCGGCGAAGTCCTGCGGGACTTCCGGCAGCAGAAGGGCCGTACCCTGCGTCAGGTCGCCAGCCGCGCCAGTGTCGCGCTGGGCTACCTCAGCGAGGTCGAGCGCGGTCAGAAGGAGGCCTCCAGCGAGATCCTCGCTTCGGTCGCGGAAGCCCTGGACGTGCCCATCTCCACCATCATGCGCGAGGTGTCGGATCGGCTCTCCGTTCTGGAAGGGCTGCATGCCTTCCCCGACCTCGTTCCCGACGACCTGGTGGCGGCCATCGAGCCGGAACTCTCGCTGCGCTGAATGCGCCGCAGCGAGTTCGATCGCGCTGTCGCGGACGAGTTCGGCGCGAGCGCACCGCATCTGGTGCACGATCTGGCGCTGAGCGCGCTCGACGGTCGGACGGCGGAGCGAGCACTGCGTGACGGGGTGCTCGCGCGGGAAGTCTGGCTCGCGCTGTGCGAGGAGACCGGCGTGCCGGAGGCTCGGCGCCACGGAGTGGGCCGGCTGCAGTCTCGTCGCCAGTGATCCGACACGCCGTCGTGGTATCGAATATCTGTTCGATGACGTCGTAGGCTCCTCCTCAGGAGAAGTCGAAGGATGCGTTATGCACCGCTGCGTGGTCGGAGGACCGATGTCCGAGCCTGCTCGTAGCGTTGCCGGTATCCAGATGGCTTCTCAGCCCTGTCGCGGTATCCGCGGATGCATCGACAGCCTGTGGGCGACCGACCTCGAGCAGAAGGAGTAGACGATGCCATCACCTGCGGACCGCGAGAAGGCCCTGGAATCGGCCCTGGCACAGATCGACCGGCAGTTCGGAAAGGGGTCGGTGATGCGGCTGGGGGACGACGGGCGAGCCCCGGTGGAAGTAATCCCCACCGGCTCCATCGCCCTCGACGTCGCTCTCGGGGTAGGCGGTTTGCCTCGCGGCCGGATCATCGAGATCTATGGGCCCGAATCGTCGGGCAAGACGACGCTCACGCTGCATGCGATCGCGAACGCTCAACGCGCCGGTGGGATCGCCGCTTTCATCGATGCGGAGCACGCTCTCGACCCGGATTACGCGAAGAACCTCGGAGTGGATATCGACCAGCTCCTGGTGTCACAGCCGGATACCGGTGAGCAGGCGCTCGAAATCGCCGACATGCTGATCCGATCCGGCGCGATCGACTTGGTCGTCATCGACTCGGTCGCCGCGCTCGTGCCCAAGGCCGAGATCGAAGGCGAGATGGGCGACTCGCACGTGGGTCTGCAGGCGCGGCTGATGTCGCAGGCGCTGCGCAAGCTCACCGGCGGACTGAACCAGACCAAGACCACCGCGATCTTCATCAACCAGCTGCGGGAGAAGATCGGTGTCTTCTTCGGCTCTCCCGAGACGACCGCGGGCGGTAAGGCTCTGAAATTCTACGCATCCGTGCGACTGGACATCCGCCGTATCGAGACACTCAAAGACGGTGCGGAGGCAGTGGGCAATCGCACCCGCGTGAAGGTGGTGAAGAACAAGATGGCCCCGCCGTTCAAGCAGGCGGAGTTCGACATCCTGTATGGAACGGGCATTTCCCGCGAGGGAAGCCTGATCGACTTCGGCGTCGACCACGGCATCGTCAAGAAATCCGGCGCGTGGTACACCTACGACGGCGAGCAGCTCGGGCAGGGCAAGGAGAACGCGCGAGCGTTCCTCATCGCCAATGAGGACGTGGCGGCCGAGATCGAGGAGAAGATCAAGCAGAAGCTCGGGATCGGCAGGACTGCGGAGGCCCCCGTCACCGAGACCCCCGATGAACTTGCCGCGCGACGACTGGCGTAACGCAGCGGCGCGAATGACCCCCGGCAGGGGGACATCGCCCCACGCGGCGGCCGCGTCAGGGGACGGGATCGCGCCGGTCATCCCGATCGATACGCGCCGTGCGACCCGGGACGACGCCGGCGCGGCGGAAGCCGCATTGCTTCGGCTGCTGCGCGGACGTTCGCTGTCGGTCGCGGAGGCCCACGCGGTGCTCTCGGAGCATGGGGTGGAGGATGCCGGAGCAGCCGTCATCATCGCGGAGTATGTGGGCCGGGGGTACCTCGGCGACGCTGCGCTGGCCGAGCAGCTCATCCACGCCGCGGTGACCCGGCAGGGCCAGTCGCGGGCCGCGATCGCGCGCCTGCTGCAGTCGCGTGGTATCGACCGCGAGGTGGCCGAGGCCGCGCTGGACCACGTCGGCGACGACGCGGACCGCGCCCGCGAGCTCGCGCGCCACCACGCCGCCTCCTTGCGGTCGGTGCCTGTCGAGATCGCGGTCCGCCGTCTCGCCGGTCGGTTGCAGCGCCGAGGCTATTCCGCGTCCGTCGCTCTGAGTGCCGCGCGATCGGCAGTGGTGGGCGACGATCGAGCGTGATGGGTCCGTCCTCGTTACCACCGGCGCCGTCACGCCGATGTGGATAGGGTGGCACCCGTGCGGGAGCGGAGCGGTGGTCTCGCGATCGACGTGCGCGACCTCGTGAAGCGATACGGTTCGACGACCGCTGTCGACGAGATCTCCTTCGCGGTGCCTCGCGGCGACGTGTTCGCCTTCGTGGGTACGAACGGTGCAGGAAAGTCGACCACGATCGGCTGCCTGACGACCGTGTTGCCCTTCGATTCGGGCGCGGTGTCGGTGGCCGGATTCGACGTGCGATCCAGCGGTGAGCAGGTGCGCCGCCACATCGGCGTGGTGTTCCAGGATCCGTTGCTCGATCCGCTGCTCACCGTGCGGGAGAATCTACGGCTGCGCGGTGTGCTGTCGGCTATGAGTGCGCCCGGAATCCCAGCGCGTATCGAGAGCCTGGCGGCGCTGATGGGTATGGAGGATTTCGTCGACCAGCGATACGGCACACTGTCCGGCGGTCAGAAGCGCCGGGTTGACGTCGCGCGCGCATTGTTGCACGAGCCCGCGATCGTGTTCCTCGACGAGCCCACTGCCGGGTTGGACCCCGCGGGTCGGGCGTCGGTGTGGGAGGCGCTGCAGCACCTTCGCGCCTCTGGACAGGTGACGATCTTCCTCACCACGCACTATCTGGAGGAGACCGAGGAAGCCGATCGCGTGTGCGTGGTGGATCGGGGCCGCGTCGTCGCTGACGACAGCCCGGCGGCGCTGCGGGCCCGCTACAGCCGCAGTGTGCTCCGTGTCACCACCGACGACGCTCCCGCGTTGCTCTCCCTTGCCGCCCGGGCCGGCGCGAGCGCGGAGCATGCGGGTGATCGCGTCGAGTTGATGGTGCGCGATTCGGGAGTCGCCCGCGAGCTGCTGGGTTCGCACGGCGACCACGTGATCGATTTCGAGTTCCGTCACGGCAGCATGGATGACGTCTTCCTCGCCCTCACCGGCCTCGCGCCGGACCGTCACCGATGAACGTCGTACTGGCCCTGACAGGCAGGAACCTGCGGACATTCTTCCGGGACCGCATGAATGTGGTCTTCTCGCTTCTGGGCGCGCTGATCCTCTTCGCGCTCTACGCTCTGTTCCTCGGGAACCTGCAGGTCGAAGGGCTGACGCAGTCGCTACCCGGAGCGGGCGCGGCGGACGTCCAGGCGTTCGTGGACAGTTGGATGTTCGCCGGCGTGGTTCTCATCACGACCGTGACCTCCGGGCTCGGAGCCCTCGCCGCGGTCGTCGACGACGGTCAGTCGGGGCGGTTCCGCGAATTCCTGGTCGCCCCGATCCGCCGCGCCCAGCTGGTGGCCGGCTACCTGTTGGCGGCGGTGGCCGTGGCCATGGCCATGTCCGCCATCGTGTTCGCCGCGTCGCTTGCCTACCTGGGACTCCTGCGGGGTACCTGGCTGGAAGCGGGCCAGATCCTCCGCGCGCTCGGAGTCGTGATCCTGTCCTGCATCGCCTTCACCGCCTTCTCGGCCCTGATGGTCTCGTTCGTTCGGACCAGCGGCGCGTACTCGGCACTGGCGACCATCGTTGGCACCGTGCTCGGCTTCATCGCCGCGGCGTACCTCCCGATGGGAGCCCTGCCGACCGCGGTCGGATCGGTGGTGGCAGCACTGCCGTTCGCGCAGGCCGGGATGCTGCTGCGCCGCGAGTACGCCGCCGATGCACTGGAACGGATGACGGCGCAGGCTCCCGCCGCGCGCCCCGAATTGCGTTCGTACTTCGGGCTGGATCTGGACATCGGCGGCTGGTCCGTCCCGGTCTGGGCCGTGCTGGCGTCGCTCGTGGCGCTCACTGCCGCGTGTGCGGCGGCGTCTGCGCTGCGGATCCGGCGCCGCATCCGCTGAGCTCCTCACTCTGTTCCCCGGGTCCCTCGTTCCCCGGGACCGTCCCGGCCGTTCCCCGCGTAGGATGAGTGGCCATGTCGTCCTCGCTCACGCCCGCGCTCGACCGGCCGATCTCGGCGGATCGTGGCGCACGCACGTACGAGGTCCGCACCTTCGGATGTCAGATGAACGCTCACGACTCCGAGCGGCTCGCGGGCTCCCTGGAACAGGCCGGGTATCGCCGGGCGGCCCCGGGTGAGGACGCGGACGTGGTCGTGATCAATACGTGCGCGGTTCGCGACAATGCCGCGGGGCGGTTGTACGGGACGCTCGGTCACCTGAAGTCCCGCAAGGAGCGACGCGAGGGGATGCAGATCGCGGTCGGTGGATGTCTCGCGCAGATGGAGCGGCAGACGGTGCTCGAGAAGGCGCCGTGGGTGGACGTCGTGTTCGGAACCCACAACATGGGATCGCTGCCGACGCTGCTGGAGCGGTCCCGGCACAACGACGAGGCGGCGCTGGAGATCCTGGAGTCCCTGGAGGTGTTCCCGTCAACGCTTCCCGCCCGCCGGGAAAGCTCCGCCAGCGGCTGGGTTTCCATCTCCGTGGGCTGCAACAACACGTGCACCTTCTGCATCGTGCCGAGTCTGCGGGGGAAGGAGAAGGACCGTCGCCCGGGCGACATCCTCGAGGAGATCCGGATGCTCGTCGATGACGGCGCGATCGAGGTGACGCTACTCGGGCAGAACGTCAACTCGTACGGCGTCGAGTTCGGTGATCGGCATGCGTTCGGGAAGCTCCTGCGGGCTGCCGGCGCGGTCGACGGTCTCGAGAGGCTGCGTTTCACCAGCCCGCATCCGGCCGCGTTCACCGACGACGTGATCGCTGCGATGGCTGAGACGCCGGCGGTGATGCCCCAGTTGCACATGCCGCTGCAGTCGGGAAGCGATCGCATCCTTCGGGCCATGCGTCGCTCCTACCGCAGCGACAGGTTCCTGGGGATCCTGGACCGGGTGCGCGACCGCATTCCCGACGCCGCCATCTCCACCGACATCATCGTCGGCTTCCCCGGTGAGACCGACGCGGATTTCGAGGACACCCTGCGGGTCGTCGAGCGGGCGCGGTTCGCGCACGCGTTCACGTTCCAGTACTCCATCCGCGAGGGCACGCCCGCGGCGGTCATGTCAGACCAGGTGCCCAAGGACGTGGTGCAGGAACGGTATGACCGCCTCATCGCGCTGCAGGAGCGGATCTCGCTGGAGGAGAACCAGCGCCAGGTAGGACGCGAGGTCGAGGTGCTGGTGTCCTCAGGTGAGGGCCGGAAGGACGCCGCGACCGCTCGCCTGACCGGCCGCGCACCCGACCACCGGCTCGTGCACTTCACGGTCGCCGCGAACGGTCCGACCCCCCGCCCCGGCGACATCGTCACCGTCGCCCTGACGCATGCGGCCCCATTCCATCTGCTCGCCGACGGAGCCGACGGCCGGGTCCGGCGCACGCACGCCGGCGATGCCTGGGAGCGGTCGACCGCGCAGGCTCGTGGTACGAGCGATGCCGCGGCGACGGCGCGTCCGGTCGCCCTCGGAATCCCGCTGACCCGCGCCCAGGGGTGACTGCGCCGCTGCTCTGGGCGGTGGTCGGTGCCACCGGCACGGGGAAGACCCGCCTGTCGCTGGAGCTGGCCGAGGCGCTGGCTGCCGAGGGCAGGGCCGCGGAGATCGTCAACGCCGACGCGATGCAGCTGTACCGGGGAATGGACATAGGGACCGCGAAGCTCCCCGCCGACCAGCGTCGCGGTGTACCGCACATGCTGTGGGACGTACTCACGGTGACCGAGGAGTCGAGCGCGGCCTGGTATCAGGGCCGCGCGCGCGCCGCCGTCCTCGCCGCCCACGAGCGCGGAGCCGATGCGATCCTGGTCGGGGGCTCCGGCCTGTACGTATCGAGCGTCATCCACCGCCTCCGGTTCCCTCCCCACGACGCCCGCCTCCGGGCGCAGCTGGAGCAGGAACTTGCCGAGAACGGTCCGGGGGTGCTGTATGCGCGGCTGCGGGCCGCCGACCCCGCCGCGGCGGCCCGCGTCGACCCGCGCAACCCCCGTCGGATCGTGCGCGCCCTCGAGGTGCTCGCGCAGGGCGCACCGGCCCGCCCGGACGAGGCCTCGCCGGGTGCGAGGGGTCTGTGGCATCCCCGCACGCAGATCATCGTCATGGGCCGGGAGCGCGCGGACCTGGTTGCTGAGCTCGATGCGCGAGTGCTGCGGATGTGGCATGAGGGGCTTATCGAGGAGACGGCGGCGCTGCGCACGGCGGGCCTCGAACAGGGCACGACCGCCCGCCGCGCCATCGGATACGCGCAGGCACTCGCCTATCTGGACGGACGGATGACGCGGCAGGACGCCATCGCCGCCGCCCAGACCCTCACCCGCGGCTACGCCCGTCGCCAGGTGTCCTGGTTCCGCCGCTACCGGGACGCGCAGTGGGTGGATGCCGCCGCGGAACCCGGCGCGCTGGTGGCGGCGGCCGAGGACCAGCGCCGGGTCGCAGGCGACCCCGCATCCTAGACTGGGACGATGCCGACAATCCCGTTCACGAAGGGGCACGGCACCGGCAACGACTTCGTGGTTTTCGCGGATCCCGACGACGCGTTCGATCTGGATGCCGACCAGGTCGCGTCGCTGTGTGACCGTCGTTTCGGCATCGGGGCCGACGGCATCCTCCGGGCGATCCCCGCGGGATCCGCGGCGCAGGCGTCGGGAGCGCAGTGGTTCATGGACTACCGCAACGCCGACGGAGGGCTGGCCGAGATGTGTGGGAACGGCGCCCGCGTCTTCGTGCGATATCTGCTGGAGGCCGGGCTCGTCGCCGGGGATACCGTCCTGATCGACACCCGAGCCGGGATCCGGAGGGTGCGCCGGGTCGATGACCGATTCGAAGTCGATCTCGGGGCGTTCCGGGTCCAGGACGGTGAACCGCTCGTCAGCGCCAGGGGACTCGCTGTCGCCCGGCCGGGACTCCCGGTGAACATCGGCAACCCCCACGTCGTGGTCGCTCTGTCCTCGGACCACGAGTTGGAGGAGCTGGACCTCACCCGCGCACCTGTCGTGGACCCGGAACCGCAGGCGGGGGTCAACGTCGAGTTCGTGGTTCCGCGGGACCCGCTTGTGCGCGGGGGGGTGGGTGCACTCCGGATGCGGGTGTTCGAGCGCGGCGTGGGAGAGACTCTGAGCTGCGGGACGGGCGTAGCTGCGGCCGCGATCGCGGTGCGCGCCTGGGCCGGATCCGCCGCACCCGACCGCTGGACGGTTCAGGTGCCCGGCGGGACCCTCGACGTGCGGGTGGCCGACGAGGGCGACGGTCCCCATGCGCTGCTGACGGGTCCGGCGGCGCTGGTCTTCTCGGGTGCAGTGACCCTGGCCTGAAGGATCACTCCAAGCCGAGGCCCCCCGCGACCGAGTCGGCGCGCCGGCGGACCTTGATCACCCGGTACCCGCGACCGGTAGCGGCCCGATGGACACTGAACCCCGACCGCAGCGACGACTCGAGCCAGCGCTGCAGCGAGTCCGCGCCCAGGTTCCGCTGCACCACCAGCCATGCATCCGACCGCTCATCGAGGCGGGGGATCCAGCGCAGCAACATCTCGTGCAGCGCGTCCTTCCCCACGCGGATCGGAGGGTTGCTGCGGATCGAGCGGAACAGGACGTCGCCGGGAACATCATCGGGTCGCGCGGCGTTCACATTCGACAGGCCCAGTTCCGCCGCATTGCGACGGACCAGGTCCAGCGCTCTCTCGTTGACGTCGACGGCCCACACGGTCGCGTGCGGGGAGGCCAGCGCCGCGGACAGCGCGACCGGCCCCCACCCGCAGCCGAGGTCGAGGATGTCGCCTCCGGCGGGGGGCGGCGGACTGTTGGCCAGCAGAACGGCGGTGCCGGCGTCGAGGCGGTCGGGACTGAACACCCCGCCCGCAGTGGAGACCTCCACCGTCCTGTCGCCCAGTGCCACCCGGATGCGGCGCAGGTGAAGCGGGCCGTCGGGAGCGACACTGAAGTAGTGATCACTCCCCATGGCTGTGAAGCGTATCCCACCCGCCGCGGAGAGCACCCCGGCGGGAGATCGGACGAGAGGTTAGGGTGAACGCACATTCGAGCAGTGCCGACGGAAGGGTCAGCGTGAGCGACGGAGCCACGGAGCAGGACGAACGACCGCGGCGCGTCGCCGCCGACCCGGTGGAGCGCATCCTCTCATGGCCGGCCGCGCCTCGCGGCGCGGCGGCGCCCGGGCCCGGAGCCGACACCGACGGTCCGTCCGACCCGGCTGGCGGAGTGGACACGTTCGACGTGGACGGTGACCAGTGGGACCGCCAGGAACGGGCGGCCTTGCGGCGGGTGCCGGGCCTGTCGACGGAGATGCAGGACGTCAGCGAGGTCGAGTACCGGCGGCTGCGTCTGGAGAAGGTCGTCCTCGTCGGCGTGTACGCGCCCGGTGCTCACCAGGACGGCGAGAACTCGCTGCGGGAACTGGCGGCGCTGGCCGAGAGCGCCGGCGCGGTGGTGCTCGACGGCGTGCTCCAGCGTCGTCCGCATCCTGATCCCGCTACCTATGTCGGGCGCGGCAAGGCCGAGGAGCTGCGTGCGCTTGTCGCGGCCGTCGGAGCCGACACCGTGGTCGCCGACACCGAACTCACCCCGAGTGCACGGCGGGCGCTCGAGGACGTGGTGCGCGTCAAGGTGATCGACCGGACAGCGGTGATCCTGGACATCTTCAGCCAGCATGCCAAGAGTCGGGAAGGCAAGGCACAGGTGGAGCTGGCGCAGCTCGAGTATCTGCTGCCGAGGCTGCGCGGCTGGGGCGAGTCGATGAGCCGGCAGGCGGGCGGGCAGGTTGCCGCCGGCGGGGCCGGGATGGGATCCCGCGGCCCAGGTGAGACGAAGATCGAGTTGGACCGTCGGCGGATCCGCACCCGGATGGCGGCGCTGCGCCGCCAACTGCGCGGTTATGGACCCGCTCGGGCCGCGAATCGGGCTCAGCGTCGTCGCCGCGAGGTGCCGTCCGTGGTGATCGCCGGATACACCAATGCGGGCAAGTCCAGCCTGCTCAACCGCCTGACCGGTGCCGGCGTGCTCGTCGAGAACGCCCTGTTCGCTACTCTCGACGCGACCGTGCGCCATGTCACGACCTCCGAAGGCCGCTCGTATACGCTCGCCGACACGGTGGGGTTCGTCCGCAACCTGCCGCATCAGCTGGTCGAGGCCTTCCGCTCGACGCTCGAGGAGGCCGCGCAGGCGGACGTCATCGTCCATGTGGTGGACGCGTCGCATCCGGACCCGGCCGCCCAGGTGCGCACGGTCCGGCAGGTGCTGGCGGAGGTCGGGGTTCGCGAGGCGCGCGAGATCATGGTGTTCAACAAGGCCGACCTCGTTGGCGACGACGCCCGGCTGGTGCTGCGGGGGCTGGACCGGGACGCCGTGTTCGTGTCCGCGCGGACGGGGGAGGGGATCGAACGCCTCCGTGACGCGATCGCGGCGGCGTTGCCGGTGCCCGCCGTCGATGTGCACGCCGTGGTCCCGTACGACCGGGGAGACCTGGTCGCCGCCGTCCATGACCAGGGAGTGGTGGTCTCGCAGCGGCATGACGAAGGCGGGACGCGCCTGCACGCGCATGTCCCGCCTGCCCTCGCCTCGCGCCTGGCACCCTTCAGCCGTGCTGCAGGCTGACCGGCGGCACTCCATCCGGCTCGAACCCGAGGGTGCGCCCCAGGAAGCCGATCTCGGTCTCGAGCTGGCGGATCACCGTGTCGGCGCGTCGGAACCCGTGCCCTTCGCCGTCGAACGCGAGGTAGATGTGGGGCACGCCGCGCCGGGCCAGTTCGTCGCGGATCGCCTCCGACTGCGCGGGCGGCACGATCCGGTCCGCTAGGCCCTGTTCGATCAGGAGCGGGGCCCGGATCCTGTCGAGTCGGCTCAGGGGCGAGCGCTCCCGGTACACGTCCGCGCGGTCGGCGGTGGCGCCCACCAGGGCCTCGGTGTAATGCGACTCGAACTCCGGTCCCGACGCGGCGAGGTCGCGCAGATCAGCGACGGCGTAGCGTGCGATGCCGGCAGCGAACAGGTCGTCGGCTACCAGCGCGCACAGCACCGTCCAGCCGCCGGCCGACCCGCCCGCGATCGCCAGAGAGCCGGCCTCGGCCACTCCCTGGCGGATCAATCCCCGGGCGGCGGCGAGGACATCGGCGACGTCGACCTGCCCCCAGCGTCCGCGCAGTCGCTCCCGGTACGCGCGGCCGTATCCCGACGATCCGGCGTAGTTCACCTCGAGCACGCCGATGCCTCGGCTGGTCAGCGCCGCCGTCTTGACAGACGGCGCAGGGGAGGCATGCCCGGTCGGGCCGCCGTGGACCGACACGACATAGGGCGGGCGCGCGGCAGCCGGTCCCCGCGCGCGCGGATTGGTCGGGGGGAAGCGGAAAGCGTGCACGGGTCCGTCCGTCCCGGGAAAGGTCATCGGCACAGCGACAGGCATCCACGCCGGTCCCCACGCCGAACGGCCCCCGCGGACGGCCTGCGCCTCCCCGGAGTCCACGTCCACACACCACAGTCCCGGACCTTCCAGCCCTGCCCCAGACACCAGTGCGCGCCGGCCCGAGACGTCCTCGATCAGAGCCTCCCCGAGGATCGGAGTCTCGAGTACGCGCACCGCGCCGCCCGGTGAGATCACCGCCAGATCGTCCCTGCCCTGGGTGCGCACCGCGATCACGTCGCCGCCGGCGAGTTCCGCGAACCATCGGGAGCCCAGTGACCACAGCGGTCCACCCGTATCCGCGTCGTACCGCGCCAGCGGCCGGGGCGGGGCACCGCGCTGGCTGATCCAGATGTTCCAGCGCCCGTCCGGATCATCGCAGAACGCGAGCGTGCCGTCACTGAGCCAGGTCGGCTGCAGGGCCGCGCTTCCGGACCCCCCGACGGTCCGCACGCCCGACGCGGAACCGTGCCGCAGCCGGGCTACGTGCACGGCCGCGTCATCCCACGGCATCGAAGGATGCCGCCAGGAGACCCACGCCAGCGCCGATCGGTCCGCCGACAGCGCCGGCTGCGCCACGAAGTCGCCCGTTCGAGCCAGCACGATGATCGCCGCCGGACTCGTCGCCGCGGACCCATCCAGGGGGATCCGGACGACCTCCCGGATACCGGACCCTCCGTCGCCGGGGATCCGTTCCCGCACGGCGAGGAGCCACCCGCCCTGACACGACAGTCCCCCGTACCGGGCCTCAGGATCCGCGGGCGTGAGCGCCACCGCGGCGCGCGAGGTGATCCGCCGCACCCGCTGATCCCGATGATCGACGAACACGAGATGGGGCCCGGGAGCGATCGTCCACGCCCCGCCACCGTACTCGTGGACGCGCGAACGGGCGCTCCACGGGGCGGGCAGCACGTCCTCGATCGTGCCATCCGGCCGGAACCGTCGCACGGAGGTCCGACCGTCTTCGGACGGCACCGTCTCGCCCCACCACGGGTGTCCGTTCACCCAGCGTGCGCCTTCGATCCGCGGCACGGCCATCGCGGCCGCCGCGGGTGTGATCGGCGTCGGCCACGCGCCGAACGGGATCATGGGGACCACCATCGCCACGTTACCGACAGCGCCGGGCCCTGCCTTCACAGTCGGTCACACGACGCGCGCGACGGATCCCTGCACTAGCATGGGATCCGTCGTCGCCCGGTCGCTGCGGCGGCCGGCGTACCGGCCCCGGCCCGGGCCGGGAGCGACAGCCGAGCCCGGCACCCGCCCGCGACGACGCGCCCGCATCGGGCACGTCCACGGACCGAACCCTCACCCGGGAACAGCATGGCCATCGACCTGAGCGCACCACCGGTGCCGATCTCGTTCGAGGTGTACCCCCCGCGGCGGCCCGAGGGCATGCCCGCGCTGCAGGAGACGATTCGCAGACTCGCCGATCTCGATCCCCGTTTCATCTCGGTGACCTATGGCGCGGGAGGGTCGACGGGTGGACCGTCCCTGGATGTGCTGCGTTACATCCTGGCCGAGACCTCCGTGCTGCCGCTGGCCCACCTGACCTGCGTGGGCACCACCTACGCCGGTGCCGTTGACCTGATCCGCGAGTTCCTCGACGCGGGGATCTCGAGCTTCCTCGCCCTCCGCGGTGATCCGCCGGCCGGCATGAGCGAGGACGACGTGTTCCTCGGAGATCTCGACAGCGCCGCCGAACTGGCCCAGCTGATCGCGCGGGTACAGGCCGAGCGCGCGCCCTATGCGGAGGATCCGATTCCGGGACATCCGGGCGCGGCGCGGATCGTTCCCGGGCCGGGGGTCGACATCGCAGTCGCAGCATTCCCCAACGGGCACCCGCGATCCCGTCATCCCTCCGAGCACATCGAGGCGCTGCTGGCAAAACAGGCCGCCGGAGCGACCCTCGCGATCACCCAGGTGTTCTTCCACGCCGAGGACTACCTCGTCTTCGTGGAGCGCGCTCGCGCGGCCGGCGTCACGATCCCGATCCTGCCCGGCATCATGCCTGTGACCTCGCCGGCACGCCTGCGCCGGGTGCTCGAACTCAGCGGCGAGGCGATGCCCGAAGCGCTCGCCACCGCGCTCACCGCGCAGTCCACTCCCGAAGGTCAGCGCGACGCCGGTGTCGCATACGCTGCGGCCCTGTCGCGGGCGGTCCTGGCCGGGGGAGCGCCCGGTCTGCACCTGTATGCGTTCAACGACCACGCCCCTGTCCTCGCCGTGTTGCGGGAGGCGGGAGTGCTCCCATCAGCCGAACATCTGGAGGCACCGCGATGACCGTCGACCACCCTGACTTCCCCCATGGAACGATCCTCGGCTACCCGAGGATCGGACCGCGGCGCGAGCTGAAGCGCGCCGTCGAGTCCTACTGGTCGGGCGCCGCCGACCGGGACAGCCTGGAGCACGAAGCCGCGCGCCTGCGCCGCCGGACCCGGGAGCGGCTGGCGGAACTGGGCCTGGGACGCGAGGACAGTGCCATCCCCGAATCGTTCTCCTACTACGACCAGGTGCTGGATGCGGCGGTCGCCGTCGGCGCGCTGCCCGAGCGGTTCGCGGATCTACGGGAGTCGGACGGACGGATCGGGCTCGACGCCTACTTCGCCGCAGCGCGCGGGCTCGCGGACGTGCCGCCCCTCGAGATGACGAAGTGGTTCGACACGAACTATCACTATCTGGTTCCGGAGATCGGCCCCGACACCCGCTTCGCTCTCTCCAGCGACCGCCTCGCCGATCAGGTCGCCGAGGCGCGAGCCGACGGCATCGTGGTCCGACCCGTCGTGGTCGGCCCCGTGACGCTGCTGGCGCTCGCGAAAGCCGCCCCCGGATCTCCCGCGGGCTTCGACCCGCTGAGCCGCCTGGACGACCTGCTGCCGGTGTACCGGGAGCTGCTCGCCGCGCTCCGCGCCGCCGGCGCCGACTGGGTGCAGCTGGACGAACCCGCCCTGGTCAGCGAGACCCTGCCGGCCGACCCTGCTCGCCTGGCGGATTCGGCTGCGCACGCGTACGCCGAGCTCGGCGCCGCGACCGACCGGCCCGCCATCCTCGTCGCCGCCGGGTACGCGGCGTTGTCGGACCAGGCTTGGCGGGCGCTTGCGGCTTCGCCCATCGAGGGCATCGCGATCGACCTGGTGCGGGGATCAGTACCCGCGCCGGCCCCGGGGCTTGCCGGGAAGGTCGTCGTCGGCGGCGTCGTGGATGGCCGGAACATCTGGCGCGGCGACCTGGACGGCGCCCTGCGCACATTGGAGGGCTTGTCTGCGCTCGGCGCGGCGCAGGTGTCGGCGGGCACGTCGACGTCGCTGCAGCACGTCCCCCACGACGTGTCCGACGAGCCGGACCTGGATCCGCGCCTGGCGTCCTGGCTCGCATTCGCGGACCAGAAGGTGCAGCAGGTGGTTTTGCTGGCGCGCGGGCTGGAGGAGGGTCGCGACGCGATCGCCGTGGACTTGGAGGCGGCGTCCACGGCACTGGCGGATCGGCGATCGGCTCCCGGGGTGCGGGATGGGGCGGTCCGCCGGCGCCTTTCGGGACTGAACGCCGGCGACTACGAGCGCGGCGACTATGCCGAACGGATGCGCGCGCAGAAGCACGCGCTGAACCTGCCGGCGCTGCCGACCACCACGATCGGCTCCTTCCCGCAGACCGGTGATATTCGCCGGGCCCGCGCGCGCCACGCGAAGGGCGAGATCGACGACCGTCAGTACGAGCAGTTCCTGCGAGCGGAGATCGAGCGGGTGGTCCGGCTGCAGGAGGCCCTCGGCCTGGACGTGCTCGTGCACGGCGAACCCGAGCGCAACGACATGGTGCAGTACTTCGCGGAGCTGATGGACGGCTTCGCCGTGACCCGCAACGGCTGGGTGCAGTCCTACGGCTCGCGGGCGACGCGTCCGTCGATCCTGTGGGGCGATGTCGCGCGACCGGCGCCGATGACCGTGGCCTGGTCCGCGTACGCCCAGTCGCTGACCAGCAAGCCCATGAAGGGGATGCTGACCGGCCCGGTGACGATCCTCGCCTGGTCGTTCGTCCGAGACGATCAGCCGCTGGGTGAGACCGCCGACCAGGTGGCACTCGCACTGCGGGACGAGATCGCCGACCTCGAAGCCGCCGGCATCCGGGTCGTGCAAGTGGATGAGCCTGCGCTCCGCGAGCTCCTGCCGCTGAAGAAGGCCGACCAGCCCGGCTACCTCGATTGGTCCGTCGGCGCATTCCGTCTGGCCACGGCAGGCGCGGCGCCCGCGACGCAGGTGCACACCCACCTGTGCTACTCGGAGTTCAACGTCGTGATCGACGCCATCGCAGCCCTGGATGCCGATGTCACCTCCATCGAGGCGGCCCGAAGCCGCGGGGAGGTGATCGGGGACATCGCCCGCTCGGGGTTCTCTCACGGGGTGGGACCGGGTGTCTACGACATCCATTCGCCGCGGGTGCCGTCTGTCGACGAGATCGCCGCGCTGCTGGAGCGGGCCGCGGCTGAGTTGCCGTTGGACCAGGTGTGGGTGAACCCGGACTGTGGGTTGAAGACGCGCGGTTATGACGAGACGGAGGCGTCATTGCGGAACCTGGTCGCGGCGACCGAGAGGGTGCGCGCCGCGCACCCCGTGACGGCCTGACTCAGCCGCCGGTGGGCGCAGCCGCGCCGGGCGAGACGACATACGGATGCTCGGTCGTCTCCTCCGGCGGGGACGCGAGCAGTTCGGCGACCAGCCACAGCAGCAGCCCCCCGGCGGCCGTACCGACGACGTCGGACAGCGACAGAGGTCGCAGCGCCAGCAACAGGAGGACTGCCGCGGCCAGCAGCCCGATCCGCACCAGCAGACGCTGCGCGTACAGCCACGTACCGAACCGTCCCGTCCGAAGACCGCTGCTGCGCAGAGCGCGGCGCGCGCGGGCCACCATCGAGGCGGCGACCAAGCGCACCCGGACGGCGGCGGACCACCGACCCGACAGCCAGGCGGATCCGGCGACGACCACGCCCAGCAGGGCGAACACCACGGCAGTATCCGCCATCCCACCCGTGACGGTGCCGTAGACGGTCCCGAGCACCGGTGCGGGAAGGCCCAGTGATCCCGCCTGCGAGGCGAGGACCACCCCTCCGACTGCCACCGCCGCAGCGGTTGCGAGCGCACCCGCGGTCAGAGCGATGCCGGCGCCCAGGAGCGCGGTCGTGCGGCGCCGCGCGGTGAGCACACCTCCCAGGAACAGCGCTGCGGCAGCCAGCGGCAGCCATGCTCCGGCCGCGACCGCCACGCGGTACCCGCTCGCGATGAGCGGCAGCGCATCCGACTGTGCGATCACGATCGTCTGGTCGACGACCGGGATGGACTGCGCCAGACCGAATCCCTGCGCTGTCAGCGTCGCCTTCACCTGCTCGATGATGGGCGCCAACTGAATCCCCAGGCGGCCCTGCGCATCCAGGGACACGGCGCCCTCACCCGATCCCGTGGCGATGGCGACGAGCGAGCGGTGCGTGGAGACGAGAGCCTGCTGCCAGGCCTGCCCGAACACGTCGGACCGGACGACCCCGGCGACCGCCCCGTCGATGAGGCTCTCCAGGCCGTTGGCCGCCGGGCCTCGCAGCAGGTCGATCGCCGAGAGCGCGGCGGGCGGCAGGCCCAGGGTCTGCACTCCGTCGAAGACGGCGTCGGTGATGCTCTGGATGTCGACCGCAGACCGCACTGCGATCGATGCCTGGTCGATCACGACCTGCTGCACGCCGGGATCCTCCGCGAGGGGCGCGAACGTGCTGACGAAGGCGTTCTCGTCGACCAGTTCGGTGCGTGCCCAGGCCGCCATGATCGACACCGGGACCACCACGCCCGCCAGCACAATGCACACCGCCGACACGACGGCGCGCCAGCGGCCGGCGCGGGAGGGGATGGAGGCGGCGGATGTCGCCCGTGAGCCGGTGTCGCGGAGGACGGCGTTCTCGGCGCGCAGCCGCGCGATCTCCGCACGCAGGTCGTCGTCGTCCGCCGCGGTCGTCTCGGACACGATGCTCCTCGGGTCGATGGCCACTACCTCCCGGGAGGCTACCGGTGCGCGGCTGCCGGACGCGCGTCTCAGATGGCGCGCAGCACCGCGACCACCTTGCCGAGCACGGTGGCATGATCGCCGAGGATCGGCTCGAAGGCCGAATTGCGGGGCAGCAGCCAGGTGTGTCCGTCGCGTTGGCGCAGGGTCTTCACGGTCGCCTCGCCGTCGAGCATCGCCGCGACGATGTCGCCGTTGTCGGCCACGGGCTGACTGCGCACGACCACCCAGTCGCCGTCGCAGATCGCCGCATCGATCATCGAATCGCCCACGACCTTCACCATGAAGAGGTCCCCGTTCCCGACCAGGCGCCGGGGGAGTGGGAAGACCTCCTCCACCTGCTGGTCCGCCGTGATCGGGATGCCGGCCGCGATCCTGCCGACCATCGGCACGAGCGTCGCGTCCGCGAGCGCGGGCGCCGTGTCGGCCGGGTTCTCCGCGGCGGCGCCGGGAAGGTCGATCAGGACCTCCATGGCGCGGGTCTTGCCGGGATCCCGGCGCAGGTAGCCGCTGAGCTCCAGCTGGTTGAGCTGATGGGTCACGCTGGAGAGCGACTTCAGGCCGACCGCGTCGCCGATCTCCCTCATCGTCGGGGGGTAACCGTAACGGCTGATCGACTGCTGGATCACCTCCAGGATCGAGATCTGCTTGTCACTGAGACTGGTCCGCCGCCGCGTCTGCGGCTTCTCCGCTGCGCTCATGCTCGGTCCCCTTCCGGCGCACCCCGTTCGAATGTCGGAGGTGGGTGGTTCGCTGCTGACATCGAAACCGTATCCGAGCGCAGCGACGGATCCGGCGGCCCGCACCCGCGTGTCGGCATCTCCGCGTTCGAGAAACATGGTCCTGGACTATGTCGGGAGTAGAAGATATCTTCGGAATGTGTCGCGCGGCAGCATCCGCGGTGAAGCAGAGAGGACAGCGCATGACCACCATCACCACCCCGGCCATCCGCACTCGCCTTCGGGTCACGCCCCGCGGTCGTCGCGTAGCGGCATCCCTGACCGCGGTCCCGGTCGCGGCCGCAGTGGCGGTCCTGGTCCTGTACGGCGGCGCGGCCGTCGCGGGACAAGCCGCTGGCGGGGGCGACTTCCTGACCGTCACCGTGATGCCGGGTCAGTCGTTGTGGTCCATCGCCGAGGACATCGCCCCGGCGGCGGACCCTCGGGACGTGGTCTCCGCGATCGTGCGGCTCAACGCGTTGGGGGATGGGGCTGTGGCCGCCGGTCAGACGCTGGCGGTGCCGGCCGAGTACGACGGCCGGTGACGGAGGCGCGGCTCTAGCATGTCCAGGTGACCTCTCGCTGGCAGAGCCTGCCCGTTCGTGACGATCTGCGCGACCTGACACCCTACGGTGCGCCTCAGATCGCCGCTCCGGTGGCGCTGAACGTCAACGAGAACACTCACCCGGTGCCGCCCGAGGTGATCGAGGACATCGTCCAGGCTGTGCGGGGTGCACTCGCCACCGTCAACCGCTACCCGGACCGCGAGTTCTCAGAACTGCGCGCCGACTTCGCCCGATACCTCGGCGACGGCGTGACCGCCGACCAGGTCTGGGCGGCGAACGGGTCGAACGAAGTCCTGCAGCAGCTGCTGCAGGCGTTCGCGGGCCCGGGCCGGACCGCCATGGGGTTCGCGCCGACCTACTCGATGTATCCGTTGCTGACCCGAACGACCGGGGCGCGGTGGATGACAGGGACCAGAGAGCCCGACTTCACCTTGATGGCGGCGGATGCGGCGGCGCAGGTGGAACGGGCCCGGCCCGATGTCGTGATCCTCTGCTCGCCGAACAATCCGACCGGGACCCCGCTGGATCTGGAGGTGGTCAGCGAGGTCTATGAGGCGACCGCCGGCATCGTCATCGTCGACGAGGCGTATCACGAGTTCACCCCTCCGGGCACCCGGTCCGCCACCTCACTGCTCCCGGGGCGGGAACGGCTCGTCGTCTCGCGCACCATGAGCAAGGCGTTCGCGTTCGCCGGAGCGCGCGTGGGGTACCTCGCCGCGGATCCGGCTCTGATCGACGCGCTGCGGCTGGTGCGACTCCCCTACCACCTGAGTTCTCTCACCCAGGCGGCCGCGCGCGCGGCACTCGCTCACGCGCCCTTGATGCTGCGGACGGTGGCGGACATCGTCCGGCAGCGCGACCGCATGGTCGTGGCGCTGGCGGAACTGGGGTATGCGCCGCATCCGACCTGGGCGAACTTCGTGCTGTTCGGCGGGGTGTCCGACCCGCGGGGGACGTGGCAGCGCCTGTCGGAGCGCGGTGTCCTGGTCCGCGACATCGGCATGCCCGGCCACCTGCGCGTCAGCGCCGGCACGGCGGCGGAGACCGACGCGTTCCTGGCGGCGATCGCGTCGATAGAATCGGCCGCATGAGCGGCTCATCGGCGCAGCACCGCGTCGCCGCGCTGCGGCGCACGACGAGCGAGTCTGTGGTGGAGCTGGAGCTGGACCTTGACGGGACGGGCGAGGCATCCGTGGCCACCACGGTGCCGTTCTTCGATCACCTCCTGACCGCCTTCGCCAAGCACTCCCTCACCGACCTGCGCGTCAACGCCTCGGGAGACACCCACATCGACGTGCACCATACGGTGGAGGACGTCTCGATCGTCCTGGGCCGGGCCATCGGCCAGGCACTGGGGGACAAGGCGGGCATCGCCCGATTCGGCGACGCGCTCGTGCCGCTGGATGAAGCGCTCGCGCAGGCGGTCGTGGACCTCAGCGGCCGGCCCTATCTCGTGCACTCCGGAGAGCCGGACGGGTTCGCATATCACCTGGTCGGCGGACACTTCACCGGATCCCTGGTGCGGCACAGCCTGGAATCCATGGTGGTGGGCGCCGCCATGACGGTGCACGTGACCGTGCTGCACGGCCGTGACCCGCACCACATCGCCGAAGCGGAGTTCAAGGCGCTGGCACGTGCGTTCCGCGCCGCCAAAGCCGGCGATCC
Organism: uncultured Actinomycetota bacterium; assembly: GCA_963696115.1. Taxonomy (GTDB): domain Bacteria; phylum Actinomycetota; class Actinomycetes; order Actinomycetales; family Microbacteriaceae; genus Microbacterium. Next base: position 57,822 of record CAVOIT010000021.1, read on the forward strand.
GCTGGTGCGGGGAGTTCCGAGCACCAAGGGCGCTCTGTGAGTCGACCCACCGTCGTCGTGCTCGATTACGGGTCCGGCAACGTCCACTCCGCCGTGAAGGCTCTCGCCGCAGCCGGCGCGGACGTGAGTCTGAGCGCGGACCGGGGCCTGATCCAGGAGGCGGACGGCCTGGTCGTCCCCGGCGTCGGATCGTTCCGGGCGGTGATGACCGCGCTGCGCGCCACCCGGGGGGATCAACTCATCGATCATCGCCTCGCGGGCGGGCGTCCGGTGCTCGGGATCTGCGTGGGCATGCAGGTCCTGTTCGCCCGGGGCTTGGAACGTGGTGAGGACAGCGAGGGGCTCGGACAGTGGCCCGGAGAGGTCACGCGACTGGACGCCGAGATCCTGCCGCACATCGGCTGGAACACGGTTGAGCCGCCGCCGACATCCCGCCTGTTCGAGGGGCTCGAGGGCGAGCGCTTCTACTTCGTGCACTCGTTCGCGGCATCCCGGTGGGAGGTCCCGCACCGCCCTCCGTTCCCGCCCTCGCACCTGACGTGGGCCACCTACGGCCAGCCATTCCTCGCCGCCGTGGAGAACGGACCCCTCAGCGGCACCCAATTCCATCCGGAGAAGTCCGGCCGAGCGGGCATCCGGCTGCTGGCGAACTGGCTGGGGACGCTTGGGCGGCAGTAGTGTCAGTGCTCGTGCCGCACGCCGCTGGCGCATCGGACTGCGCGAGGAATCATGAACGAGTTCACAACGGTCCCGGAGTTGGTGTTGCTTCCCGCAGTGGATGTCGCGGCCGGTCGCGCCGTGCGGCTGACCCGTGGTGAGGCCGGCAGTGAGACGCAGTACGGAGACCCCGTCGAGGCGGCGCTGACATGGGCGCGGCAGGGTGCCCAGTGGATCCACCTGGTCGACCTGGACGCCGCGTTCGGTCGGGGCAGCAACGCCCCACTGCTGCGCAAGGTCATCAGGCAGGTGCGCGGCGTGCGGATCGAGCTGTCCGGCGGCATCCGGGACGACTCCTCCCTGCAGGCGGCTCTGGAATCGGGCGCGACCCGGATCAACCTCGGCACCGCCGCCCTCGAGAACCCGGAGTGGGCTGCGGACGTGATCGGGCGATACGGCGACGCCATCGCCGTGGGCCTGGATGTGCGCGGCACGACCCTCGCTGCCCGCGGATGGACCCGTCCGGGTGGCGACCTGTGGACGGTCCTGGACCGGCTGGAACAGGCCGGGTGCAGTCGCTACGTTGTCACCGACGTCACCAAGGACGGCACGCTGCGGGGCCCGAACCTCGATCTGCTCGCCCAGGTCGCCGGCGCCACGGACAAGCCCGTCGTGGCGTCCGGCGGGATCGCCACGCTCGATGACATCGCCGCGCTGCGAGAACTCGTCCCCGTCGGCGTCGAAGGTGCGATCGTCGGCAAGGCGCTGTATTCCGGTGCGTTCACGCTAGCCGAGGCCTTGGACGTCGCCCGTGGCTGAACCCGGCGGACCCGCCGACTCGGCAGGCGTGCCGTGGACGGGCCGGCGATTCCAACCGAACCCGTTCGCCGCCGATGACGGGTCGGCTGATCCGGGTCTGCTGGGCGCCCTGATGGCGTTCCGGTCCGGCGCGTCCGGACCGGAAGCCGTCGTCGATGCCTACCGTCGGGCGCGGCTGCTGATCCCACTGGTGACCGCGGCGGGCCCCGGTGCCGCACGCGGGCCGGGAGAGGCGTCCCAGGAGTTGTCCATCGTGACCGTGGCCGCTGCCGACGGGCGGCGCGTCCTACCGGTGTTCACCTCGGTGAGCAGCCTCGCCGCCTGGGACGGGACGGCCCGACCCGTGCCCGCCGACGGTGTGCGCACGGCGGTGGCCGCGGTGGGGGACGACACGGATCTGATCGTCATCGACCCCGGTGCCGCCACCGAGTTCCTGATCCGGCGGCCCGCGGTGTGGGCGATCGCTCGGGACGAGCCGTGGGAGCCGCCGGCTCGACGGGTGGACGTGGTGACCGGGTTCCGCGACAGCATCGCGACCGAGTTGGCGGTTCTGGACGTGCGGCTTCTCGCGGGAGACCCCGCCGCGCGCGGCCGGACCCCGGAACTGACGGTGGAACTGGAACTGACGGCGGGGCTGGGGACGGAGGACCTGGATGCCGTGCTCCAGCGGCTCGCTCGTCGGTGGGCCGCTGACGACCGGATCGCGACCCTGGTGGATTCGCTGAGCGTGCGGCTGGTCCGCTCCTGACCGGAGGATCTGGACCCGCGGTCAGGTGACCGGTCCGGTCCAGCGCTCGCCGGGTCCCCGCCCGATCGGATCGGGGATCGGCGAGGCCTCCCGGAAGGCCAGCTGCAGGGATCGCAGACCGTCGCGCAACGACCGCGCGTGGATGTCGCCCACTTCTGGGGCGGCCGCTGTGACCAGGCCTGCGAGTGCGCCGATGAGCTTGCGTGCCTCATCCAGATCCATCTGCGTCTCGGGATCGTCGGCGAGCCCGACTTTCACCGCGGCGGCGCTCATGAGATGGACCGCCGTCACGGTGATCACTTCGACCGCGGGAACCTGGGCGATGTCGCGCGCCGCCCCTGTCGCGTCCGAGTCTGCGGGCTGGGCGGCGGGAACAGAGGTCACGGCATCCATTCTGGTAGACTTGGATCGCACCGGAGCGTCTGCTCCGAGGGAAAGAGGATTGCATCCCACCCGCGCATGCCGCCTTAGGCTACCGGGTCCAGCGCATCGAGCCTCAGGGGAGGCCGTCGGGTGCGCGATGCCGGCGCCGGACGCCGTGCGGGTGGCTTGACCCTCTTCCGCCGTGACACACACCGTGCCACGGTCAGCCCACCACACGCGTCAGAGGAGTTCCGCATCAGCGATCCGCGTACCAACGAGCGCATCCGCGTTCCCGAGGTTCGACTCGTCGGCCCCAACGGGGAACAGGTCGGCGTCGTCCGCATCGAAGTCGCCCAGAAGCTGGCCCAGGAAGCCGACCTCGACCTGGTCGAGGTCGCACCCAACTCGAAGCCGCCCGTGGTCAAGATCATGGACTACGGCAAGTTCAAGTACGAGGCTGCGCAGAAGGCGAAGGAAGCCCGCCGCAATCAGGCGAACACGGTCCTCAAAGAGGTACGGTTCCGCCTGAAGATCGAGCCGCACGACTACGAGACGAAGCGCAAGCGCGCGGAGGGGTTTCTGCAGGCCGGCGACAAGGTGAAGGCGATGATCCTGTTCCGGGGTCGCGAGCAGTCACGGCCCGAGCAGGGTGTGCGATTGCTGCGACGATTCGCCGAGGACGTGGCTGAGTTCGGCAACGTCGAGTCGAGTCCCACGATCGACGGACGCAACATGACCATGGTGATCGCACCGCACAAGAACAAGTCCGAGGCCAAGGCCGAGCAGAACGCTCAGCGGGCTGCGACAAAAGAAGCCGCCAGAGCGGCCCGGTCGGGCGAGTTCGCCGCTGACGACCCGGCCGGAGCACCGGCCTGATACGAAGGAAGACAGATGCCGAAGCAGAAGACCCACTCGGGCAGCAAGAAGCGATTCACGGTGACCGGCAGTGGCAAGGTCATGAAACAGCAGGCGAACCTGCGTCACAACTTCGAGGGCAAGTCCACCCGGCGCACCCGGCGACTGGCGCAGGATCAGGTGGTGTCGGGCAACGACCTGCGCACGGTCAAGAAGCTACTGGGACGCTGAACGGCCCCGACGGAAGGAAGCACGAACCATGGCACGAGTGAAGCGGGCCGTCAACGCCCACAAGAAACGCCGCGTCGTCCTCGACCGCGCCTCCGGCTACCGGGGACAGCGCTCGCGGCTGTATCGCAAGGCGAAGGAGCAGGTCACCCACTCGCTGGTGTACGCGTACCGCGACCGCCGGCGTCGCAAAGGCGACTTCCGCCGGCTCTGGATCCAGCGCATCAACGCGGCAGCGCGTCAGAACGGTATGACCTACAACAGGTTCATCCAGGGACTGGGGCTGGCCGGGGTGACGGTGGACCGCAGGATGCTGGCGGACCTCGCCGTGAACGATCCGGCCACCTTCGCCGCCTTGATCGCCACGGCCAAGCAAGCGTTGCCCGCGGATGTCAACGCCGCCAAGGCGACGGTCTGACCGAGACGGACCGGACGGTCGCCGCGCCCTAGACTGACCCCGTGTTGGAGAACCCGCGCTCTCCGCGAGTGCGCGCGGTCGCCAAGCTCGCCAAGCGACAGGCCCGCGAGGAGACCGGACTGTTCCTCCTCGAGGGTCCCCAGGCCGTCCGCGAGGCACTGGCGGCCCGACCCGACTGGGTGGCCGAGGTGTACGGCACGCCCGCCGCGTTCGACCGGCACGGCGACATCGAGGATGCCGCCCGCTCCGCGGGCGTGCCCGTGCACCTCGCCAGCGAGCAGGTGCTCGATGCCATGGCCGACACCGTGGCCCCACAGGGCGTCGTCGCCATCGCGAAGCAGTTCCCGGCCGAGCTGGCCGAGGTGCTCGCACACGGCCCCCGACTGGTGGCCGTGTGCGACCAGGTCCGGGATCCCGGCAACCTCGGCACCATCATCCGCGCCGCTGACGCGGTCGGAGCTGACGCCGTCGTGCTCACCGGTCGCACGGTCGACCCGTTCAACCCCAAGGTGGTGCGGGCCACCACCGGGTCGTTGTTCCACGTGCCGATCAGCCGAGGCGCGGACCTCCACGTCGTGATCGATCAGCTGCGCGGCGCCGGATTGCGGGTGGTGGCCGCCGACATCAAGGGACGGGACCTGCCGTCGGCGCGCGCGGAGTTGCGCGCGCCGACGGCGTGGCTGTTCGGAAACGAAGCGCACGGGCTCGACGACGACGCACTCGCGCGCGCCGACACCGCTGTGCGGCTGCCCATCTACGGCGCAGCCGAGTCGCTCAACCTCGCGATCGCCGCCGGGGTGTGCCTGTACGCCTCTGCGTTCGCGCAGCGCTTCCCCTGATGGGCGCCCCCGAGCGGAGGCGGCGGAACGTGAGAGTTCGGTCACGATCCGGGCGGACCCTGGGAGCCGCGGCCCCGGGTTCCTAATGTGAGGGGATGACGACAGCCGAAGCCCGCGGGCAGAGCGTGCCGACGCGGGCCGCTGACCCTCTGGTCGTGATGTCGGGGGTGCACAAGCACTATGGGGACTTCCCGGCGTTGACCGACATCGACCTCACTGTCGATCGGGGCGAAGTGGTCGTCATCATCGGACCATCGGGGTCCGGGAAGTCGACCCTGTGCCGCACCATCAATCGGCTGGAGACGATCACGAGCGGCACCATCACGGTGGACGGCCGGGCTCTGCCTCAGGAGGGCAGGGCGCTCGCCGCCCTCCGAGCCGATGTGGGAATGGTCTTTCAGGCGTTCAATCTGTTCGCGCACTTGACGGTGCTCCAGAACGTGACGCTGGGCCCGATCCGCGTGCGACGGCAATCGCGATCCCAGGCGGAGTCGCGCGCCCGCGCCCTGCTGGAACGGGTGGGAGTGGCGGAGCAGGCTGACAAGCTCCCCGCACAACTGTCCGGCGGCCAGCAGCAGCGCGTCGCCATCGCTCGGGCGCTCGCGATGGACCCGAAGGTGATGCTCTTCGACGAACCGACCAGCGCCCTGGACCCGGAGATGATCACCGAGGTCCTGGATGTCATGGTGGGACTGGCGCGCGACGGCATGACGATGATCGTCGTGACGCATGAGATGGGCTTCGCCCGCAGGGCGGCCGACCGGGTGGTGTTCATGGCGGACGGCAGGATCGTCGAGCAGGCTCCGCCCGAGGAGTTCTTCGCGCACCCGCGCAGCCCCCGCGCGGTGGACTTCCTGTCCAAGCTCCTGACCCACTGAACCGGCCGCCGGCCACGAGGAGGAACGATGAGAACAACGAGGATGCTGGCCGCGGCCGCGACCGCTGCGGTCGCCGCGCTCGCGCTGACCGCGTGCAACAGCGGTGCTCCCGGCACCGGAGAAGGCACCGGAACGGCCGCCGGTGAGCGGCCATGGGAGGTCGCGACCGAGGTCGACCTCCAGGGCAGCCCCACCTACGACGCCATGGTGGCCCGCGACGGCGTGATCGTCGGCGTGAAGAACGACCAGCCCGGTCTCGGATATCAGGACGCAGCGACGGGAGAGCGGACGGGTTTCGATGTGGACATCGCCCGATGGATCGCGGCCTCGCTCGGTTTCGAGGAGAGCCAGATCGAGTTCCGGACCATTCCCTCCGCCAACCGCGAGCAGGCGATCGTCAACGGCGACATCGACTACTACGTGGGCACCTACTCCATCACGGACGCTCGCGAGCAGCAGATCGACTTCGCGGGACCGTACTTCATCACGGGGCAAGGGCTCCTGGTAGCGGCCGACACCACCGACATCGAGGGGCCTGAGGACCTCGCCGGCAAGATCGTGTGCTCCGTGACCGGGTCCACGCCGCTGCAGCGCATCCGGGACCAGTACAGCCCCGGAGACACGGTCGAATACGACACCTACTCGCAGTGCGTGGAGCAGCTGAAGGCCGGCGCGGTCGACGCCATCACCACCGACGAGGCGATCCTCGCCGGATACGTCGCGCAGGACCCCGAGGGGCTGAAGATCGCCGGAGAGCCCTTCAGCGAGGAGCGGTACGGGGTCGGGCTCGCCCAGGGCGACACCGCCTTGAAGACGTGGATCAACGACCTGTTCACCGAGGGCGGCGACGTGTGGACAGCTCTGTTCGAGACCCACCTCGCGCCCGCCGGGATCTCGGGCGAGCAACCGCCCGTCGAGCAGTGACCGGGCTCCGGCGGCACACTCCCGTTGCCGCCGGCCGCCGCCGCTAGCGGAAGGCTCGACGGGCATGGGAGTGATCAGCGCGAACCTGGATCTGTGGGCGCAGACCCTGCTCGGTACGCTCGCGCTGTTCGCCGGCGGCGGCGCGCTGGCGCTGGTGCTGGGCACGCTCGTGGGCGCGATGCGGGTGTCGCCGGTGCCGGTGGCACGGGCGGTGGGGACGGCGTACGTCAACACGATCCGCAACACGCCGCTGACACTCGTGTTCTTCGGGTTCGCGTTCGCATTGCCGCCGCTGCTGGGACTGCGCCTGACCGCGGGGGTGTCGGTGACGCTCGCGATATGCGCACTGGGCGTGTACACGGCCACCTACGTGGCTGAGACCATCCGCTCGGGGGTCAACACGGTGCCGATCGGTCAGGCCGAGGCGGCGCGGGCGCTCGGGCTGACGTTCGGTCAGGTCATGGGGCTGGTCGTTCTCCCGCAGGCCTTCCGGTCGGTGATCCCGCCGATGGTGAGCGTCTTCATCGCGCTCCTGAAGAACACGACGGTCGCTGCCGGGTTCTCGGTCGTGAACCTCGGCTCGCTGCGCGCGTACCTGAGCGAGCGAGGCGAGAACCAGTTCATCGTCATCCTGTGGGTGATGGCCGTCTTCATCGTGCTCGTGCTCGCGCTGTCGTGGGTGCAGCGCGCGCTGGAGAGGCGCTGGCGGGTGGCGCGATGAGCACCGTCCTGTACGACGCCCCCGGGCCGCGGGCGAACGCGCGCAACAGAGTCCTCAGCATCCTCACCGCGCTCGTCGGCGCAGCGGCCATCGGGTTCGTGCTGTGGCGGCTCGCCGCGACGGGCCAGTTCACCGCGGAGAAGTGGGCGGCGTTCACCTTCACCCAGGTGTGGATCGATTTCGGGCTGGCCACGCTGCGCACTCTCGGCGCGTTCGCAGTCGCGGCGGTCGGCGCAGTCGCACTGGGGTTCGTGCTCGCGCTCGGGCGCCTCTCCGAGCATCCGTGGCTGCGGGTACCCGCCGGGGTAGCCGTCGAGCTGCTGCGCGCGGTGCCCGTGCTGATCTTCATGTTCTTGCTGTACTACGGTCTGCCGGTGCTCGGAGTGCGGATGTCCCCGTACTGGGCCGTCGTGATCGCGCTCATCGCCTACAACGGGTCCGTTCTCGCGGAGGTGATCCGCACCGGGGTGCAGGCGCTGCCGCGCGGCCAGAGCGAGGCGGGGTACGCCATCGGGCTGCGCAAAGCAGCTCTGATGAGGCTCGTCCTGCTGCCGCAGGCGATCCGGGCGATGATGCCGGTGATCATCGCTCAGCTCGTCGTCACCCTCAAGGACACGGCGCTGGGCTTCATCATCACGTACCCGGAACTCCTGTTCTACGCGAAATACCTGGGCACCCAGTCGACCCTGGATTCGCCCATCATCCCCGCCACCATCGTCGCGGGGGCGGTGTACATCGCGATGTGCCTGGCTCTGTCCACCGTGGCGACGACCGTGGAGCGGCGCCTGCGACGGACCACACCCGGCGTCGCGTCGGCGCACCAGCCCACCCAGGACGTCACGGACACGGCTCTGATCGCGGCCCAGCGCTGACCCCGCAGGGGCGGTGCGACTCCCCTGGATAGACTTCACTCTCGTGTCCGGGATCACGATCACGCAGGAAGCGGTCGATGCGGCTGTGACCGCCGCCCTGGCGGCGGTCACCATGGCGAGCGACTCGGCACGACTGCGGTCGGTGCGTTCCGAGCACGCCGGCGAGGGCTCTGTGCTCGCCCGGATGAACGCGTCGCTGCGCTCGGTTCCTGCGGACCGCAAGGCGGAACTGGGCAGGCTCGTCGGTCAGGCGCGCGCCCGTGTGAACGAGGCGATCGCGTCCCGGGAGGCCGAGCTGACCGAACTCGAACTGGCCGCACGGCTCGAGGCCGAGCGGCTGGACATCACCGCGATACCCGCCCGTACCCGGGTCGGCGCCCGCCATCCCCTGACACTGATGCAGGAGGAGATCGGCGACATGTTCGTCGGGATGGGATGGGAGGTGGCGGAAGGTCCTGAGCTCGAGCACGAGTGGTTCAACTTCGACGCCCTCAACATCGGCCCCGACCATCCGGCCCGCCAGATGCAGGACACGTTCTACGTGGCGCCCGCCGACCGTCATCTGGTCCTGCGCACCCAGACCAGCCCCGTGCAGATGCGCTCCATGCTCACGCGCGACCTGCCGATCTACATCATCTCCCCGGGCCGCGTGTACCGCACCGACGAGTACGACGCCACTCATCTTCCGGTGTTCAGCCAGTTCGAGGGGCTGGTCGTGGATCGGGGTATCACGATGGCGCACCTCAAGGGCACCCTCGACCACATCGCACGGCAGTTGTTCGGAGATCAGGCCCGCACGCGTTTCCGCGCCAACTACTTCCCCTTCACCGAGCCCAGCGCGGAACTCGACCTGTGGCACCCGACGTTCTCGGGCGGCCCGCGGTGGATCGAGTGGGGCGGATGCGGGATGGTCAACCCCAATGTGCTCCGGGCCGCCGGGATCGACCCGGAGGTGTACTCCGGTTTCGCCTTCGGAATGGGAATCGAGCGGACCTTGATGTTCCGCAACGGCGTGCGGGACATGCGGGACATGGCCGAGGGCGATGTCCGGTTCAGTGAGCAGTTCGGGATGGTGGTCTGATGCGCATCCCGTTGTCCTGGTTGCGCGACTACGTCGACGTGCCCGACGCCGCGACCGTCGACGACGTCCTGGCCTCACTGGTCTCGGTCGGCTTCGAAGAGGAGGACGTGCACCGCTTCGAGGTCACGGGCCCGGTCGTGGTGGGTCGGGTCCTCTCCTACGAGGAGGAGTCGCACTCCAACGGCAAGACCATCCGGTGGTGCCAGGTCGATGTGGGCGAGGCGGCGGGTGGCGTGCGCGGCATCGTGTGCGGCGCGCGGAACTTCTCGCCCGGCGATCAGGTCGTCGTCGCCCTGCCCGGCTCGGTGCTCCCCGGCCCGTTCCCGATCTCGGCCCGGCGGACCTACGGTCACGTCTCCGACGGCATGATCGCGTCGGCGCGGGAACTGGGCATCGGCGAGGACCACTCCGGCATCCTCCGGCTCGCCGAGTGGGGTGTCCAAGCCGCAGAGGGGGACGACGCGATCGCACTCCTCGGCCTGGATGATGTGGCCGCGGAGGTCAACGTGACCCCCGACCGGGGGTACGCGCTGTCGATGCGTGGAATCGCCCGTGAGTACTCCCACGCAACCGGCGCGGTCTTCCGAGATCCCGGCATCCCCGCGTCGGGGGCGCTGGCGCAGCCGACCGGGTTCCCGCTGGCGATCGAGGACTCCGCGCCCATCCGCGGCCGGCCAGGCGCCTCACTCGTGGTGCTGCGCGTGGTGCGCGGGGTGGACCCGGCCCGACCCACACCGCCCTGGATGGTCGCCCGGCTGCGTCTGGCAGGCATGAGATCGCTCGGCATCCTCGTCGACATCACGAACTACGTGATGCTCGAGTTGGGCAACCCGATCCACGGTTACGATCTCGCCCGGGTGCACGGCGGCATCGTCGTGCGCCGGGCCCATCCCGGCGAGTCGCTCACGACGCTCGACGGGCAGGTGCGTCGCCTCCACCCCGAGGATCTCGTCATCGCCGACGACACGGGAGCGATCGGACTCGCCGGAGTGATGGGCGGGGCCAGCACGGAGATGTCTGCAGACACCAGAGACGTCCTGGTGGAGGCGGCGGTCTTCGATCCCGCCAGCATCGCCCGCACCGCCCGACGGCACAAACTGCCGTCCGAGGCCTCCCGGCGCTTCGAACGCGGTGTCGACCCCGCCGTGTCCGCCGTCGCCGCCGAGCGGGTGGTCGACCTGATGACCCGCTACGCGGGCGGGCGACCGGATCCGCTCGGCGCCGTCATCGGCGCGCCCGAGGTGGTCGCTCCTATCCGGCTGTCCCCGGGCTTCGTGCCGGCCTTGATCGGCGTGGACTACACGCCCGATCAGATCCGGGGTGCGCTGGAGACGATCGGATGCTCCGTGTCCGACGCCGGCAACGCGTGGCAGGTGCAGCCGCCGACCTGGCGGCCCGACCTCGTCGACAGCTGGAGCCTCGCCGAGGAGGTCGCCCGGATCACCGGATACGACCGGATCCCGTCCGTGCTGCCCGACCCCCCACCCGGCCACGGCTGGACGGCGCTGCAGCGGGGGCGACGGCGCGTCGCCAACGCGCTGGCCGCCGCTGGATATGTCGAAACCCCCTCATTCCCGTTCGTCTCTCCCGACGAGAACGTGCGATTCGGTTCCCCCTCCGGGGATCCCGTGCCATCGGTGATGCTGGCGAACCCGCTGGACTCGCACGCGCCTGCTCTGCGACGATCACTCATCCCCGGGATGCTGCAGGTGGCGCACCGCAACGCAGCGCGCGGGCTCACCGATCTCGCGCTGTTCGAGATAGGGGAGGTGTTCCTCCCCGAGGCGGGCGTGGCCTATGGCACGGCGGACGTGCCGCCGCCGGCCGAGCGGCCCGACCGCGCCGCCCTCGACCGGCTGGATGCCGCGATCCCGCCGCAGCGTCGGTACGTCGCGGTCCTGGTGACGGGCGCATCCGCACCGCGCCGTCCCGGCAGTGCCGCTCAACCGGCTGGACTGCCCGACGTGCGTGCTGCGGTGGAGGTCATCGCCGCGGCGGCGGGACGGCGAGTCGGTGTTCGCCAGACGCAAAGCTCGGCACTGCACCCCGGGCGCGCCGGCGTGGTGGCCGTTGACGGGGTCGACGTGGGGTACTTGGGGGAACTGCATCCCGACGTCACGGCGGCGGCCGACCTGCCTGGCCGGGTGACCGTAGCAGAGGTGGACCTGGACCTCCTGCTGAGCCTGCCGGGCGACCCGGTCGCGGCCGTCGCGATCTCGGACTACCCGGCCGCGACACAGGACGTGTCGCTGGTGGTGCCCGCCGCCATACCGGCGGCCGAGGCCGAGGCCGCCTTCCGCGACGGGGCCGGACCGTTGCTGGAATCGATCCGACTCGTGGACGACTACCGGGGGCCAGGCGTGCCCGACGGGAGCAAGAGCCTCACCTTCGCCCTGCGGTTCCGTGCGCCCGACCGCACGCTTACCGCCGCGGAGGCGACGGAGGCGAAGCTCGCCGGCGTGTCGGAGGCCGCGGCGCGCGTGGGTGCCGGTGTGCGGGAGTGATCGATCGCCCGCTGCCCTGAACCGTTGGCGCCCCGGTAACGGGCTCGGGCGGCCGCCGTCGGCGCACCGGGACCCAGACTCTAAGGTGGATCCATGACCTACTCGGTCGCCGTCGCGGGCGCCTCCGGCTATGCCGGAGGCGAGTTGCTGCGGCTGCTGTCCGGTCACCCGGATGTCGCGGTGACCACCGTCACCGCGCACACCCACGTCGGTGATCCCTTGATCGTGCACCAGCCGCAGCTGCGCTCCCTGCGCGACCGGACGCTGGTCGAGACCTCACCCGAGACACTCGCGGGGCATGACGTCGTCATCCTCGCCCTCCCGCACGGCGAGTCGGCGCGGTACACGGACGTGCTCGCGGCCACACCGCTCGTGGTGGATGCCGGAGCCGACCACCGCCTGGTCGACCACGCGGACTGGGACGCGTTCTACGGCGGCCCGTTCGCGGAGACGTGGACCTACGGCGTTCCGGAACTGCCCGTCGGGAAGGGCAAGCAGCGGGATGCCCTCGTCGGCGCGACCCGCATCGCCGCTCCCGGATGCAATGCGTCCACCGTCAGCCTGAGCATCGCGCCGGGTGTGGCGGCCGGCGTGATCGACCCATCCGATATCGTCAGCGTGCTCGCGGTGGGACCGTCCGGCGCGGGGAAGTCTGCGAAGCCGCACCTGCTGGCCGCGGAGATCCTGGGCAGCGCCAATCCCTATGCGGTCGGGGGGACCCACCGCCACATCCCCGAGATCCGCCAGGCGCTGCGTGCGGCGGGAGCGACCGGGGAGGTCCGCATCTCCTTCACGCCCGTGATCGTCCCGATGGCCCGGGGGATCCTGGCGACCACCACCGCTCCGATCCGCCCGGAAGCATCTGACGAGGACATCCTCGCCGCCTGGGACCAGGCGTACGAGGGCGAGACGTTCGTCCAGGTCCTGGAACCGGGCACGTTCCCGCGGGCGGCGGATGTGCTGGGCGCCAACACGGCCCTGATCGGCCTGGCGATCGATCGCGCCGCCGGCCGCGTCGTAACGGTCGCCGCCGTCGACAACCTCGTCAAGGGCACCGCCGGCGCCGCGATCCAGTCCATGAACATCGCCCTAGGGCTTCCGGAAGACCGGGGGTTGAGCGTGGACGGAGTGGCGCCGTGAGCGTGACGGCGGCGGAGGGATTCGAGGCCGCCGGAGTCGCGGCCGGCCTGAAATCCCGCGGCGGCCGGGACGTGGCGCTGGTGGTCAACCGAGGACCCAGGAAGGTTGCCGCGGCCGTCTTCACCAGCAACCGTGCCAAGGCGAACCCGGTGCTGTGGTCGGAACGGGCGGTCCGGGACGGAGTCGTCGAGGCGGTGGTGCTGAACTCCGGCGGGGCCAACTGCTTCACCGGAGCGTTCGGGTTCCAGACCGCGCATCGGACGGCCGAGCGCGCGGCGGAACTGCTGGGCGTGAGCCCCGGCGACGTGCTCGTGTGCTCCACGGGACTGATCGGCACCGGCGACCAGTCGTTCCGCGACGCGGTGCTGCGGGGCGTGGAGGAAGCCGTTCCCGCGCTGTCCCGCGCGGGCGGTGACGCCGCCGCCGAAGCGATCATGACCACCGACACGGTGCCCAAGCGAGCCGAGGCCCGGCGCCGCGGCTGGACCGTCGGCGGCATGGCGAAGGGCGCCGGGATGCTCGCGCCGGGACTGGCGACGATGCTCGTGGTCATCACGACGGACGCGGTGCTGGAGCCCGCCGACGCCGACGCCGCACTACGCGCTGCCACGCGGACGACCTTCGACCGGCTCGATTCCGACGGCTGCATGTCCACGAACGACCAGGTCACGCTGATGGCCAGCGGCGCCTCCGGCATCCGCCCCCGGCTTGAGGAGTTCCAGGATGCTCTGACCGAGGTGTGCGGGGACCTGGCCCGCCAGCTTCAAGCCGACGCCGAGGGCGCCAGCCACGACATCGCGATCGTGGTCGAACGAGCCGTCGACGAGGACGACGCCGTCGACGTGGGACGCGCCGTGGCCCGCAACGCCCTGTTCAAGACAGCCGTGTTCGGGAACGACCCGAACTGGGGGCGGGTGCTCGCGGCGATCGGCACCACCCGGGCCCGTTTCGATCCCTACGAGGTCGACGTGTGGATGAACGGCGTTCGGGTGTGCTCCGGAGGCGAACCCGACCGGCCTCGCGACGAGGTGGATCTGACGCCCCGAGCCACGCATGTGATCATCGACCTGAAGGCCGGTGAGGCCTCCGCCACCATCCTCACGAACGATCTCACCCACGCGTACGTGCACGAGAACAGCGCCTACTCCTCATGACCGGCATCGACCTGCAGGACACCGACCCCGACGAGGCGGCCGCCAAGGCCACGGCCCTCATCGAGTCACTGCCGTGGCTGCGCCGATTCCACGACCAGATCGTGGTGGTCAAGTACGGCGGGAACGCGATGGTGTCCGAGGAGCTGCAGGACGCGTTCGCCGCCGACGTCGCCTACCTCCGCTACGTCGGAGTCAAACCTGTGGTCGTGCACGGCGGAGGGCCGCAGATCTCCTCCATGCTGGAGCGGCTCCACATCCCCAGCGAGTTCAAGGGCGGATACCGCGTGACCTCCACCGAGGCGATCGGGGTGGTGCGGATGGTGCTCACCGGGCAGATCAACCCACAGCTGGTCGCGAAGATCAACGCGCACGGGCCGGTCGCCGTCGGCTTGTCAGGGGAGGATGCAGGTCTGTTCTCCGGTCGCCGCCGCGGCGTCACGGTCGACGGGGTGGAGCACGATCTGGGCCGGGTCGGCGACGTGGTGGCGGTGGATCCGCGGCCGGTGCTGGATCAGATCAAGGCCGGTCGCATACCGGTGGTCTCCTCGATCGCACCGGACGCCGACCGGCCCGGAAGCTCGCTGAACGTGAACGCCGATGCGGCGGCGGCAGCCCTGGCGGTGGCGCTGCAGGCCGGGAAGCTGGTGGTGCTGACGGACGTCCCGGGCCTGTACGCGGACTGGCCGCGACGCGATTCGCTGGTCTCGAGCCTGACGACGCAGGAGCTGCGGGCGATGATGCCGCGTCTGGAATCAGGGATGGTCCCGAAGATGCAGGCCTGCCTGGACGCGGTCGAAGGGGGGGTGCCCAGCGCTGCCATCATCGACGGCCGCATCCCGCATTCGGTGCTCGTGGAACTGTTCACCCAGAAGGGAATCGGCACGGAGGTGGTGGCCGGATGACCGGGACCAGCGGATGGCGGGCGGATGCTGCGCGGGATCTGATGCGGAACACGGGGGAGCGCGCCGCACTGTTCGTGCGCGGCGAGGGCGCCCACCTGTGGGACGTCGACGGGCGCAGATACCTCGACTTCCTGGCGGGCATCGCGGTGGACTCCCTGGGCCACGCTCATCCCGCTTTCGTCGCCGCGGTCACCACTCAGGCGGCGACCCTCGCTCACGTGTCGAACTATTTCGCCACGCCGCCGCAGCTCGCCCTGGCCGCCCGGCTGAAGCACCTGGCCGGAACGGGGCCGGACGGACGGGTGTACTTCGCCAATTCCGGCGCCGAAGCCAACGAGGCTGCCTTCAAGCTGGCGAGATTGCACGGCGGCGCAGCCCGGCCCCGGATCCTGGCGCTTCGTGGCGCCTTCCACGGGCGGACCATGGGCACCCTCGCCCTGACAGGGAAACCGTCCCTGCGGGAGCCGTTCGAGCCGATGGTGCCGGGCGTGGAGTTCATCGACTCCACGCTGGACGCGCTCGCCGACGCGCTCGACGATCGCGTCGCAGCGCTGTTCGTGGAGCCGATCAAGGGCGAGGCCGGCGTGCTCGAACTGCCCGAGGGATACCTGCCCGGCGCCCGGGATCTCACCCGCCGTCACGGCGCGCTTCTCATCGTCGACGAGATCCAGACCGGAGCCGGCCGCACCGGGGAATGGTTCGCCTTCCAGCACGACGGGATCGTCCCTGACGCGATCACGGTTGCCAAGGGCATCGGTGGCGGATTCCCGATCGGCGCGCTCATCACCTTCGGGGCCGCCGGGGACCTGTTCTCCCCGGGCACGCACGGTTCGACCTTCGGCGGCAACGCCCTGGCCACCGCCGTCGCCGACGCGGTCCTCACGGAGATCGAACGGGCGGACCTGGTGCGCGCCGCCGCCGAACGGGGCGATCAGCTGCGCGCCGTGGTCGCCGCGATCGGCTCGCCACTGGTCGACGGCGTGCGGGGCCGGGGCCTGCTGCTCGGCGTCGCGCTGACCCGACCGGTCGCGGCGGAGGTCGCCGCGGCCGCCCTCGAGAGGGGCCTGGTCGTGAACGCCGCCAACGACTCGACCATCCGCCTCGCGCCGCCCCTGATCATCGGTGACGCCGAGGTCGACGAGTTCGCGGAGCTGTTCGCCGCGGCCCTGCGGCTCGTCGCCGAACCGACCGCGGCAGCCCCGACGGCGGGACGGCCGGCATGACCCGCCATCTGCTGCGCGACGACGACCTGACCGCATCCGAGCAGGCGGAGATCCTCGACCTGGCGGTGGCGCTGAAGGCGGACCGGTGGAAGCTGACGCCGCTGGCCGGGCCCCAGACGGTCGCCGTCATCTTCGACAAGTCGTCCACGCGCACCCGGGTGTCGTTCGCCGTCGGCATCGCCGACCTGGGAGGATCCCCGCTGATCATCTCCACCGCCAACAGTCAGCTGGGGGGGAAGGAAACACCCGCCGACACCGCCCGGGTGCTGGAGCGGCAAGTGGCTGCGATCGTGTGGCGCACCTACGCCCAGGCGGGGCTGGAGGAGATGGCGCGAGGCACCCGCGTCCCTGTCGTGAATGCACTCAGCGACGATTTCCACCCCTGCCAACTGCTCGCCGACCTGCTCACCATCCGCGAGCACAAGGGCGATCTGGCCGGTCTGACCCTGGCCTTCTTCGGGGATGGCCGCTCGAACATGGCGCACTCCTACGCGTTGGCGGGCGCGACCGCCGGCATGCACGTGCGGATCGCCTCACCAGCCGCCTACGCGCCGCGCTCCGACATCCTCGCGGACGCGCAGCGGCGGGCGGCGGACACCGGGGGCTCCGTGTCGGTCGTCGCCGATCCGGCCCGGGCCGCGGCGGGCGCGGACGTTGTGGTCACCGACACCTGGGTCTCCATGGGCAAGGAGGAGGAGAAGACCGCGAGGCTGCGGGACCTGACCGCGTTCAAGGTGACCGCTGAGACCATGGCACGCGCCGATCCGGCCGCCATCTTCATCCACTGTCTGCCGGCGGACCGGGGCTTCGAGGTCGACGCTGAGGTGATCGACGGCCCCCAGAGCGTCGTGTGGGATGAGGCGGAGAACCGACTCCACGCTCAGAAGGCCCTGCTGGTGTGGCTGCTCCGGCAGGCGTGACCCCGACCGACGGGACGGCGCAGCCCTCGCGGCGACTGCTGGCCGCCGATCGTCTCGGCGGGATCGACCTCGCGCGGGGGCTCGCCGTGATCGGCATGGTGGCCGCGCACCTGCTGGTGACCCCGCCCCTGCGCTGGGATGACCCGGGGACGTGGGCGGGAGTGGTCAACGGCCGCTCATCGATCTTGTTCGCTGTGCTGGCGGGGATCTCGATAGCGCTCACCACCGGTGCCCGAACGCCCGTCTCGGGCGGCGCGGCGCGCACGGCGCGGCAACGGCTGGCGGCGCGCGCGGGACTCCTGTGGATGCTCGGGATCGCCCTCATGCTGACAGGCGTTCCGGTGTACGTCATCCTGCCGGCCTACGCGATCCTCTTCCTCGTCGCCGCCGCCGTCGTGACCTGGTCGGCACGCGCGCTGCTCCTGGCCGGCGCGGCGGGCGCGCTCGCCGCGCCCTGGCTGCAGGCGTGGATCGGACTGCTCCCCTGGTGGGAATCCCCTGGCGGCGAGGCCGCAGCGCTTCTGATCGGATGGGCCTATCCCTTCCCGCTGTGGTGGGTGTTCGTCGTCATCGGAATGGGCGTGGGTCGACTCCCGATCCGCCGCACCCGGACCCAGGCTCTGCTGCTCGGTGCCGGCGCGCTCGCCGCGGTGATCGGGTACGGCGCCGCCGCGGTGATCGGCCGGGACCCGGGTCCCGAGCCGACCCACTACCTCGACGTGGTCGCCAGCGCTGCGCCGCACTCCGGCGGCGTGCCCGAGGTGGTGGGCTCGACCGGGTTCGCGGTCGCGGTGGTGGCGGCCTGCATGCTGGTGTGCCGCGGCATCCCCGGACGGATGCTGCTGCCGCTGCGAGCCACCGGCAGCATGCCGCTGACGGCGTACACCGCGCAGATCGTGGCTTGGGCGGTGTGGGCCTTCGTCGCGCTGGGCGACACCGGCGACCTGTCCGGCTTCCGCGCACTCCATCCCTTCGTTCCGATGACCGCGGGCCTCATCCTGGCGTGCACCGCGTGGGGCTTGACCGTCGGGCGGGGACCGCTGGAGGCAGTGATGAACCGGGCGCTGCAGGCCGTGGCACCGATGTCTGGGCACGCCGGGCGCGGCGGCTAGGCTGGCGCGGTGGACGCCTCGCACCCCCGTCGGACGAACCCGGGTGCGCTGTGGGGGGCCCGGTTCGGTTCCGGACCTGCACCGGAATTGACCGAGCTGAGCCGATCCACCCACATCGACTGGGTGCTCGCACCGTACGACATCGCCGGCTCCCACGCGCACGCGACCGCCCTGGCGCGCGCGGGTTACCTGAGCTCGGCGGAGGCCGAGCGGATGCACGCGGGCCTGGACGCGCTGAGCGCGGCATTGGCCGAGGGCGCCCTGGAACCGGGTGCTGAGGACGAGGACGTCCACGGCGCGCTCGAAGCCGCCCTGATCCGCGAGGTCGGGAGCGAACTCGGGGGGAAGCTCCGGGCGGGCCGCAGTCGCAACGATCAGGTCGCTACCCTCGTGAGGCTGTATCTGCTGGACCACGCAGCGATCGTCGGCCGCGGCGTGGTCGCGCTGCTGGACGCGATCGTGGCGCAGGCGGAGGCGGCCGGGGACGCCGTCATGCCCGGCCGGACTCACCTGCAGCACGCGCAGCCGGTCCTGCTGGCCCACCACCTGCAGGCGCACGCCTGGCCCCTCGTGCGCGACCTGGAGCGGTTGCGCGACTGGTCCGCCCGGGCCCGGGTGTCGCCGTACGGCTCCGGCGCGCTGGCCGGATCCGGCCTGGGACTGGACCCGGCCGTCGTGGCCGCCGAACTGGGTCTGGACCGGCCCGCGGAGAACTCGATCGACGCTACCTCGGCGCGGGACGTGGTTGCGGAGTTCGCTTTCGTGGCCGCGATGATCGGCGTGGACCTGTCGCGGCTGGCCGAGGAGATCATCCTCTGGAACACCCGCGAGTTCGGCTTCGTCACCTTGGACGACCGATACTCGACCGGGTCGAGCATCATGCCGCAGAAGAAGAACCCCGACATCGCCGAACTCGCGCGCGGCAAAGCCGGGCGGCTGATCGGCGATCTCGCGGGGCTGATGACCACGCTGAAAGGTCTGCCGCTGGCGTACAACCGGGACCTGCAGGAGGACAAGGAGCCGGTGTTCGATCAGGTGCGCACCCTGGAAACCGTGCTGCCGGCCTTCGCCGGCATGGTCGCGACGATGCGGTTCGACGAGGAGCGGATGGCACTGCTCGCGCCGGCAGGCTTCGCGCTGGCGACCGATGTGGCCGAGTGGCTGGTGCGCACCGGGATGCCGTTCCGCGAAGCCCACGAGGTGGCCGGAGCGCTGGTGCGAGCGTGCGAAGGCGCGGGGATTGGTCTGGAGGACGCCTCCGACGCGCTCCTGGCAGAGATCTCGCCGGCGCTGACCCCTGCTGTCCGCGAGGTCCTGACCGTGGCCGGATCGGTCGCCGCCCGGGACGGCGCCGGCGGGACCGCGCCGGTCCGTGTCGCCGAGCAGCGCGCGGAACTGATCGCCCGCATCCAGCACGTCGCGCAGGCGCTGGGTCTCTGACCGGGCCGAGTGCGTCCGCCGCGCGTTGCTAGGCTGGCTCGCGTGTCCGCGCATCCCGTGAGCACGACCGTCCCCGCCAACGATCCCGCCTTCCCCGACGTGTGGGAGGAGTTGCGGTGGCGCGGGCTCGTGCAGGTGTCCACTGACCCGGCCGCTCTGCACGCCGTTCTGGCCGGACCCCCGATCACCTACTATTGCGGCTTCGATCCGACCGCGCCCAGCCTGCACCTGGGCAACCTCGTGCAGCTGCTGCTGCTGCGCCGCATCCAACTGGCCGGACATCGGCCGGTGGCGGTCGTCGGCGGCTCGACCGGTCTGATCGGCGACCCGCGCCCGACCGCCGAACGCACGCTCCAGACCCGCGAGACTGTCGCCGAGTGGGTCGAGAAGCTGCGGGGCCAGGTGGAGCAGTACCTGAGTTTCGACGGACCGAACGCCGCGCTGGTCGTGAACAACCTGGAGTGGACCGCGCCGCTGTCGGCCATCGACTTCCTTCGCGACATCGGTCGGCACTTTCGCGTCGGAACCATGCTCAAGAAGGACGCCGTGGCGGCGCGACTGCACTCGGACGCCGGGCATCAGCTACACCGAGTTCAGCTACCAGGTGCTCCAGGGACTCGACTTCCTCGAGCTCTACCGGCGCTACGACTGCATCCTCCAGACCGGAGGCAGCGACCAGTGGGGCAACCTCACCAGCGGAACCGACCTCATCCACCGCGTCGAAGGCGTTCTCGTCCACGCCATCGGGACGCCTCTGATCACGAACAGCGATGGCACGAAATTCGGTAAGAGCGAGGGCAACGCGATCTGGCTCGACCCGGCGATGTGCAGCCCGTACCGGATGTACCAGTTCTGGCTGAACACGGATGACGCGGACGTCGTGGAGCGTCTGAAGATCTTCACCTTCCTGACCCGCGACGAGATCGAGGAGTACGAGCGGCTCGTGACGGCCGAGCCTTTCCGGCGAACGGCTCAGCGCCGCCTGGCTACGGAGGTCACGGCTCTCGTCCACGGGGCGGATGCCGCCGCCGCCGTCGCCAACGCATCCGACGCACTGTTCGGCGGCGGAGACCTGCGCTCGCTGGACGAGGCGGCCTTGCGCGATGCGCTCGCGGAGCTCCCCACCGCCGCGGTGCCCCAGGGCACCCCGGTCGTGCAGGCACTGGTGCGCACGGGTCTGGTCTCCAGTCTGTCCGAAGCGCGCCGGGCGATCTCCCAGGGCGGAGTGGCGTTGGACGGCGAACCGGTCGTCGATGGCGACCAGCCGGTGAGAGGAACCCTTCCCGGGGGGGTCTCGCTCCTACGTCGCGGAAAGAAGACTCTCGCCGGCGTCACCATCGAACGGTGAGGTGTCCCGCGCGACACGCCCGGGCTGCGAACTCGTTTGGCATGAGCCGGCGCTGCCGCGTACAGTAGGAGCCGTTCACCCCAAAGGGTGCGAGCGCGGCCCACGGCCCCTCCCCCTCAAGCGGAGAACCCCCCCTCACAGGCACCGAACGGTGACTTGAGAAGCGTGGTCCGTGAGGACTACGATGGGGACCCCCAACCGCACCGCGGTGCGCGTCATCCGATGGATCGACGGGCACAGGTGCGGAAACGAGATCGGCGAAACGACCTCGAGGGGTATACTAGGGAAGTTGCCCTGCCGGCAGTCGAGAGACCTGCTGCAGGAGCATCCGATCCTTGAGAACTCAACAGCGTGCACTTGTCAAATGCCAAAAAACCTCGTCGGTCGGCTCATGCCGGCCGTGAGATTCCTTTGGATCAAAGACCGATCAGCAATGGTCGGCAACGGATAGTCAGCAATGACATCCCTTTGGTCAGATCAAACTCGCTGTCGCGACCTTATTCCGGTCTCGACGGCAACATTTCTTTACGGAGAGTTTGATCCTGGCTCAGGATGAACGCTGGCGGCGTGCTTAACACATGCAAGTCGAACGGTGAAGGAGAGCTTGCTCTCCGGATCAGTGGCGAACGGGTGAGTAACACGTGAGCAACCTGCCCCGGACTCTGGGATAACAGTTGGAAACAGCTGCTAATACCGGATACGAGCTGCGAAGGCATCTTCAGCAGCTGGAAAGAATTTCGGTCCGGGATGGGCTCGCGGCCTATCAGCTTGTTGGTGAGGTAATGGCTCACCAAGGCGTCGACGGGTAGCCGGCCTGAGAGGGTGACCGGCCACACTGGGACTGAGACACGGCCCAGACTCCTACGGGAGGCAGCAGTGGGGAATATTGCACAATGGGCGCAAGCCTGATGCAGCAACGCCGCGTGAGGGACGACGGCCTTCGGGTTGTAAACCTCTTTTAGCAGGGAAGAAGCGAAAGTGACGGTACCTGCAGAAAAAGCGCCGGCTAACTACGTGCCAGCAGCCGCGGTAATACGTAGGGCGCAAGCGTTATCCGGAATTATTGGGCGTAAAGAGCTCG
>CAVOIT010000022.1:0-41263 GCA_963696115.1 uncultured Actinomycetota bacterium
GGACGCGGCGACGTACCGGGCGCGGGCGGAGAAGTATGGAGCGCGCGCGACGAAGGCGCTGTCGGACCGCTTCGCCGTCCCCGAGCCGCGCTCGCGCATCAGCGCCGGCGCCGTGATCGCGATCGTTCTGGGCGGCCTGGCTGCGGCGGGAGTGCTGTACGCCGCGTGGCAGACGCTCCGGGCCGACGACGAGCTGTGGGTGGCGGACGACCCGCTGCGCGCGCCCGACGAGTGAAGCGCCGTCGCCGGCGGAATCACTCCTTCAACCCCGCCCAGGTCAGGGCCACGTCCACGAGCCGTACGCGCTTGACGGTGCTCAGTTCGGACAGCGGGAACCACGCCGCGCGGTCTGTGCTACCGCCGACCTCGTCGCGAAGATGCCCGCCGGTCACAGCAGCGCGGTAGACGATCCGCAGTGTGTGGAGGTCGTCGTCAGACGCTGCGATCCGGCGGCCCGAAGGTATGACGCGGGAGTCCACCCCCAGGATCTCCGCGATCTGGGCACGGTAGCCGGTCTCCTCCCGGATCTCGCGGCGTGCGGCACGCCGCGGGTCCTCGCCCGGCTCCAGCCCACCTCCGGGCAGCGTCCAGGCGCTGTGGCGACCCTGATTCCAGTGGGCGAGGAGGATGCGGGCGTCCCGGTCGACGATCAGTCCGTACGCCGCCACCCGCGTATCCATGCCCCGACTCTACCCAGCGCCCCGCACCGGGCCCCGCGTTCTCGCGCGTCAGGGAGAGGCAACGACCGCGTGGAGCCTAGGAGATTCGAACTCCTGACATCCTGCTTGCAAAGCAGGCGCTCTACCGACTGAGCTAAGGCCCCGGGGAGGATGCGGTGGGGCTACCAGGACTTGAACCTGGGACCTCTTCATTATCAGTGAAGCGCTCTAACCGCCTGAGCTATAGCCCCGTGGAGGACGCCGGTCGCCCGGCAGCCTCCACGACTGTACCTGATCGCCCAGGGGTTGACGAATCCCCGGACGCTGCTCAGCCAAGGCTCGCCTGCATTGTCCGTCCGCGCGCGTGCTGCTTGACTGGGTGGATGAGCGCCGACTCCGACGTGCACCCCGGCGAGTCCCACCACGAGCGGGTCGCGGCGCGCCTGAACTGGCTGCGCGCCGGCGTCCTGGGGGCCAACGATGGCATCGTCTCGGTCGCCTCGCTGGTCGTCGGCGTGGCGGGTGCGACGGTCGACAGCGCGGCACTGCTGGCCGCGGGTGTCGCGGGCCTGGTCGGCGGCGCGATCTCGATGGCGCTCGGCGAGTACGTGTCTGTCAGCAGTCAGCGCGACAGCGAGCGCGCCCTGATCGCCAAGGAGACGCGGGAACTGGCGGAGATGCCGGAGCAGGAGCTGAACGAACTGACGCAGCTCTACCGGGCACGCGGGCTGTCGGAGCAGACCGCGCGCGCCGTGGCCGACGAGCTGACCGCCCACGATGCCCTCGCCGCGCACCTGGAGGTGGAGCTGCACATCGCCGCCGATGACCTGGTCAATCCATGGCACGCGGCGTTCTCGTCGGCGATCTCCTTCACGCTGGGTGCGCTTCTGCCGCTGCTGGCGATCCTGCTGCCGCCGCCTGAGTGGCGGATCCCCGTCACGGTGGTGGCGGTGCTCGCCGCGCTCGCCCTGACCGGATCGATCTCCGCGCAACTCGGCGGAGCGTCGAAGGGCGCCGCGGTCTGGCGCCTGGTGGTCGGAGGGGGATTGGCCCTCGCGGTGACGTGGGCGATCGGTGCGCTGCTCGGAACGACCGGGGTGGTGTGACCGCGCCCCGGATCAGTTCGAGGTGAAGCCGACCAGCAGACCGCCTGTCACCTTGACGGCCAGGTTGTACAGGCCGGCGACCACCGCGCCGAGCACGGTGATCACGATGAGGTTCAGGATCGCCACCACGGCCGCGAACGCCATGACCTGTGGCAGACCGATGAACTGCGTGAGGGAGACGCTGCCGTCCGAGAAGGATTGGAAGAACTCGTCCGCCTGAGCGATCAGCCCGGTCGTGAGCACGATCAGGTACACCAGGAAGTACGAGACCAGGGTGACCACGGCCATGGCTACCGCGGCCAGGAAGGACAGCTTCACTGCGGACCAGAAGTCGACATACACCAGTCGTAGCCGGACCTGTTTACCGTTGGACCGGTTGGTGGACTTCCTCGCCAGCTTGTCGGCTACGGTGCTCATGCCTCGGTACTTTCCTCGGGGATCGATGCGGGCTCGTCTCCGGTTGCGGACGACGCCTCGGTGACCGCGTCGATGCCCCGCTCTCCGTTCCTGGCGATCGCGATGATGCGGTCATCGTCATCCGGACGGGCGAACACGACGCCCATCGTGTCCCGGCCCTTGGCGGGCACCTCGGCCACGGCCGAGCGTACCACCTTGCCACTGGCCAGAACCACGAGCACCTCGTCGTCCTCGGCGACGATCAGGCCGCCGGCGAGGTCGCCCCGGTCGCCACTGAGCTTGGCCACCTTGACACCCAGACCCCCTCGACCCTGACGGCGGTACTGATCGACCGCGGTGCGCTTGGCGTACCCGCCCTCCGTCACCACGAACACGTAACCGTCGCTGCGTGCCACCGAGGCTGACAGCAGCGTGTCACCCGGGCGGAAGGCCATCCCCTTCACACCCTCGGTGGCGCGCCCCATCGGCCGCAACGTCTCATCCGTCGCTGCGAAGCGCAGCGACATCCCGCGCCGGCTGATCAGAAGGAGATCGTCGTCCTGATCGACGAGCATCGCGGCGACAACCGCGTCGTCCTCCCGCAGCCGGATGGCGATGACGCCACCCTGCCGGCTCGTGTCGTACTCAGCCAGCCGCGTCTTCTTGATGAGACCCTTCCGCGTCGCCAGCACGAGGTAGGTCGCCACGCCATAGTCGCGAACGTCGAGGATCTGCGCGATCTGCTCATCGGGACCGAGAGCAAGCAGGTTCGCCACATGCTGCCCCTTCGCATCGCGGCCCGCCTCGGGCAACTCGTACGCCTTCGCCCGATAGACACGACCGCGGTCGGTGAAGAACAGCAGCCAGTGATGGGTGGTGGTGACGAAGAAGTGCTCCACGACGTCGTCGGCGCGCAGCTGCGCGCCCTTCACCCCTTTCCCGCCACGGTGCTGGGAGCGGTAGCTATCGCTGCGGGTGCGCTTGAGGTAACCGCCCCGGGTGACGGTGACCACCACCTCCTCCTCGGGAATGAGGTCCTCCATCGACATGTCGCCGTCGAACCCGTACACGATATCCGTGCGACGCTCGTCGCCGTACTTCGCGACGATCTCGGAGAGCTCGTCGCGCACGAGGGTCCGCTGGCGCGCAGGCATCGCGAGGATCTCGCGGTACTGGCCGATCAGCTCCTCCAGCTCCGCAGCCTCATCGATGATCTTCTGACGCTCCAGTGCTGCCAGGCGACGCAGCTGCATCGCCAGGATCGCGTCCGCCTGCACGTCGTCGATCGCGAGCAAGTCCTTCAGGCCCGCGCGGGCATCCTCGACCGTGGGCGAACTGCGGATCAGCGCCACCACGGCGTCCAGCTCGTCCAGCGCCTTCACGTAGGCGCGCAGGATGTGCATGCGCTCTTCGGCCCGCCGCAGCCGGAAACGAGTGCGGCGCACGATCACGTCGATCTGATGGTCGATCCAGTGGCGGATGAAACCCTCGATCGGGAGCGTGCGAGGCACTCCGTCAACGATGGCGAGCATGTTGGCGCCGAAGTTCTCCTGCAACTGCGTGTGCTTGTACAGGTTGTTCAGCACCACTTTGGCCACTGCGTCCCGCTTGAGCACGATGACCAGACGCTGCCCGGTGCGGTCGCTGCTCTCGTCGCGGATGTCGGCGATGCCGGAGATCCGCCCCTCGTGCGCCAGATCCCGGATCTTGACCGCCACATTGTCGGGATTCACCTGGTAGGGCAACTGCGTGACGACCAGACACGTGCGCCCTTGGATCTCCTCCACGTCCACGACCGAGCGCATCGTGATCGACCCGCGACCGGTGCGGTAGGCGTCCAGGATGCCGCGAGTGCCGAGGATCTGCGCACCGGTCGGGAAGTCGGGGCCCTTGATGCGTTGGATCAGCGCCTCCTGGAGCTCGGCCGCGCTCGCCTCAGGGTGGTCCAGCGCCCAGATCGCCCCGTCCGCCACCTCGCGCAGGTTGTGAGGCGGGATGTTGGTGGCCATCCCGACCGCGATGCCGACAGACCCGTTCACCAGCAGGTTCGGGAACCGCGACGGCAGCACCACCGGCTCGCGGGTCTGACCGTCGTAATTGTCTTGGAAGTCGACGGTGCCCTCTTCGATGTCCCGCACCATCTCGAGCGCGAGCGGGGCCATCTTCGTCTCCGTGTAACGAGGGGCGGCCGCCGGCTGGTTGCCGGGCGATCCGAAGTTCCCCTGCCCCAGAGCGAGCGGGTAACGCAGCGACCACGGCTGCACCAGACGCACGAGCGCGTCGTAGATGGCGGTGTCTCCGTGCGGATGGTACTGCCCCATGACTTCGCCGACCACGCGGGCGCATTTCGAGAACGACTTGTCGGGGCGGAATCCGCCGTCGTACATCCCGTAGATCACGCGGCGGTGCACGGGCTTGAGGCCGTCACGCACGTCGGGGAGCGCCCGCCCGACGATCACGCTCATCGCGTAGTCGAGGTAGCTGCGCTGCATCTCCGACTGGAGGTCGACCTGGTCGATCCGGCCGTGGTTGTGCTCTTCCGACCCGTCCGGGCCGCCCTGGTCACTCATCGGTGCTCACTCCTTCGGCGCCTTCGATCAGATGTCGAGGAAGCGCACGTCCTTGGCGTTGCGCTGAATGAACTGCCGCCGCGAGTCGACGTCCTCACCCATCAGCGTGGAGAAGATCTCGTCGGCGGCGGCGGCATCGTCGATCGTCACCTGCAGGAGCGTGCGGGTGGACGCATCCATCGTGGTCTCCCACAGTTCCTGCGGGTTCATCTCGCCCAGACCCTTGTATCGCTGGATGCCATTCTCCTTGGGGATCCGCTTGCCCCCGGCCAGGCCGTCGGCCAGGAGGACGTCGCGTTCGCGGTCCGAGTAGACGTAGTCGTGTGGCGCGTTCGACCACTTCAGCCGGTACAGCGGCGGCTGAGCGAGGTACACGTAGCCGGCCTCGATCAGGCCCCGCATGTACCGGAAGAGCAGCGTCAGCAGCAGTGTCGTGATGTGCTGGCCGTCCACGTCCGCGTCGGCCATCAGCACGATCTTGTGGTATCGCGCCTTCCCGATGTCGAAGTCCTCGCCGATGCCGGTGCCGAAGGCCTGGATCATCGCCTGGATCTCATTGTTGCCGAGGGCCCGGTCCAGTCGCGCCCGCTCCACGTTGAGGATCTTGCCCCGTAGCGCCAGGATCGCCTGCGTGTGGGGGTCCCGGCCGCGCACCGCCGACCCGCCGGCGGAATCCCCTTCCACCAGGAAGATCTCGCTGATCGAGGGGTCCTTGCTGGTGCAATCCTTGAGCTTGTCGGGCATGGATGCCGACTCGAAAACGCTCTTGCGCCGAGCCGTTTCGCGGGCTTTCCGGGCCGCCAGTCGCGCGGTGGCCGCGTCGACCGCCTTGCGCACCACGTTCCTGGCCTGAGTCGGGTTGCGGTCGAACCAGTCACCGAGGCGGTCCCCGACCACCTTCTGCACGAACGCCTTCGCCTCGGTGTTGCCGAGCTTGGTCTTGGTCTGACCCTCGAACTGGGGCTCGGCCAGCTTCACGGACACCACCGCCGTCAGGCCCTCCCGGATGTCCTCACCAGACAGGTTGTCGTCCTTGTCCTTCAGCAGGCCCTGCGCCCGCGCGTACTTGTTCACCAACGTGGTCAGAGCCGCCCGGAACCCCTCCTCGTGACTTCCCCCCTCGTGGGTGTTGATGGTGTTGGCGTACGTGAAAACGTTCTCCGTGTACGCGCCCGTCCATTGCATGGCGATCTCCAGGGCGATCGCGCGGTCGGGATCCTCGGCCTCGAAGTCGATGATCTCCGGGTGCACGGGCTCGCTGCGCCGGAGCCGGTTCAGGTACTCGACGTAGTCGACCAGCCCGCGCTCGTAATGGAACTCGTCCGTCGGCTGCTGCGTTACGAGCCGGCCGTCCTGCTCGGCATCGACCGCCCGATCGGCCCGCTCGTCCCGCAGTGTGATCCGCAGCCCCTTGTTGAGAAACGCCATCTGCTGGAAGCGCGTGCGCAGCGTGTCGTAGTCGAAGTCCACCGACTCGAAGATCTCCGGGTCCGGCCAGAACGTGATGGTGGTACCGGTCTCCGTGCTGGCCTCTCCGCGTTCCAGGGGGGCCTGCGGCACGCCCCCGGACCGATAGGACTGGCGCCACACGTGTCCCTGTCGCCGCACCTCGACATCCAGACGTCGCGAGAGGGCGTTCACCACCGAGGAGCCCACGCCGTGCAGCCCACCGGACACGGCGTAGCCGCCGCCACCGAACTTCCCCCCGGCGTGCAGGACGGTCAGCACCACCTCCACGGTCGAACGGCCCTCCGTGCGATGCACGTCCACCGGGATGCCGCGGCCGTTGTCCGCGACGCGGATGCCGCCGTCAGCGAGAATGGTCACCGCGATCAGGTCGCAGAATCCCGCCAGGGCCTCGTCGACGGAGTTGTCCACGATCTCATACACCAGGTGGTGCAGTCCGCGCGGTCCGGTCGACCCGATGTACATCCCGGGACGTTTGCGGACGGCCTCCAGACCCTCCAGGACCTGGATATCGTCAGCACCGTACCCGGACCCGGCGGCCGGTTCATCGTCGTTCGGAGCGGTCGCAGGGTTTCGGGTCGTCATAGGTCTCGATCGCTCCAAGTCGTGGGAAGTTCCCATCCTACCAACGTGAGACCTTCCCGCGGGGCTGTGCGCCCGCGTGGCGCTTTCTATCGCGCCAGACGTACCCGGGATATGGGTCAGCCGTAAGTATCTCTAGGACCGCGCCCTGGAACCGTTCTGGGGCCATGTTTCCAGGACGGTACGTCGGGACCGACGAAACGGATGTCGGTGACCCCGGCATCCGGGAATCGTTCCATCACGCGCGTGACGACATGGGTCCTCATGAGACGCAGCTGCGCGGCCCAGGCGGTGGAATCGCACTGGATGACCAGCACTCCCCGTTCCACCCCGCGCGGGCGAGTGTGCTCAGCCGTCTGCTCACCGGCGATCTCGCGCCATCCCGTCATGAGGTCCTCCACCGCGAGAGGAGCGGCCCAGCCGGCCTGCCGCGTCCATTCCGATAACACGGTTCCGGCGCGCACCGGGTCCCGTCCCGGTGCGAACGCCTCCTCGCGATCATCGCCTCCCCCCCGTCGGCGCCGGGGAGGCGGCGCCCCGGCGTCCAGAGCCCTCAGGCGCAGGTAGGTCGCCGCCGGCAGGTCATGAGCGGGCATCGTCGTCCCCGTCGATCCGACCGCCGTCGACATGGAGGATGCGTCCCCGCAGGCTCTCCGGAACGTCCGCCTCCACCGCCGCGGTGACCAGCACCTGTTCGAACCGCGACACCAGCGCGGCCAATCGTTCGCGCCGGTCCGCGTCCAGTTCGGCGAAGACATCGTCCAGGATGACCACAGGATCTCCCAGCGCGGATTCCGCGGCGAGCAGCTCCGCCGAGGCCAGCCGCAGCGCGAGCGCCATCGACCACGATTCCCCGTGCGAGGCGTATCCCCGTACCGGTAGCCCCCGGATGCTCACGAGCAGATCGTCGCGGTGCGGCCCGACCAACGTCACCCCGCGCTCCCGCTCGGCCCGGCGGCGGCTCTCCAGAGCACGCCGGAATGCGGCCGGCGTCGATTCGCCGCTCGCATGAGCCACGGCATCCGATTGGCCTTCCTCGGGATCGGCGCCGTCGACCGTCCTGGTCCACGTCAGTGCGGGCCCGTGGTCGGCGCCCGCGATTGCGGAATACGCCCGCGCGACGATCGGCTGCAGTTCATCGGCGAGAGCCGCGCGCGCGTCGATGATCTGCGACCCGAGAGCGACCAGCTTCTCGTCCCAGACTTCGAGCGTGCGCAGCCCCCCCTCGCCGAGGCCGCGCGATGACTTCAGGAGCGCGTTGCGCTGGCGCAGCACCCGGTCGTAGTCCACGAGGACAGCGGACATGCGGGGCGACCGCTGCGAGATCAGATCGTCCGAGAACCGGCGGCGCGCTGCGGGTTCGCCTCGTACGATCTGCAAGTCCTCGGGTGCGAACAGCACCACGTGGGCGTAACGCGACAGTTCCGAGGCACGAATCGGGGATCCGGCCGCTGTGATGCGGTTCGCGCCGGATCGCGCGATGCGCGTCTCCAGGTCCAAACGCCGGTCTCCGTGGACCAGACGCGCCCGAACGATCGCGTGGTCGTGCCCTGTCCGGACCAGCGCCGCATCCGTCGCCACCCGATGGGACGATCCGGTCGCCAGGAACGCGAAGGCCTCGACCAGGTTCGTCTTCCCTTGGCCATTGCGACCGACGATGACCGTCGCTCCACGCTCCAGCCGCACACTCGCATGGGCGTAGTTGCGGAAGTCGCTGAGACTGAGACGCTCAACCATCACGTCGGTCACCGCCGGACGGCGTCAGCGCAGGAGCAGGTTGGGCTGGAGCAGGTACCGGAATGCGCCGCTGTCGGACGCGTCGGCTGCCGTCTGGGCCGTGATCAGGATCGGGCTCAGCTTGTTCGCGTTCTCGCTGGATGTGAAAGTGACGCGGGTGTAGTCGCTCCGGACCGCGCCCAGGGCCTCCAGGAGGTACTGCGGGTTCAGTCCGAGAGTCACTTCGGGACCGGTCAGCGCCGCATCCACGGTCTCGCTGGCCCGGGCCTGTTCGGACCCGGATGCTTCCATACCCACCCCGTCCGACGAGAAGGTGAAGCGCAGTGGAGCCGCCCGGTCGAGCACGAGAGACACTCGCCGCACGGCCTCGATCAGCTCTGCGGTCGCGACCACCGCGAAGTGATCCGTCTGCTCGGGGAACAGGCGTCGCACGGGGGGGAAATTCCCCTTGATCAGGAGGGAGGTCACGGTCCGATCGCCTGATGAGAACGCGACGATCTCGCGGTCCCCCGTTCCCGAGAAGGAGATCGCAATGCTCTCACCGTGCGCGAAGGTCTTCCCCACCTCCTGCAGTGTTCGGGCCGGAACCAGAGCGGCGGTGGCCTCCGCCCGCGGGTCGGTCGGAGCCCACTCCAGATCGCGCAGCGCCACGCGGTACCGGTCGGTGGCCAACAGCGTCAGGGTGTTCCCCGAGGCCTCCAGCTGCACGCCGGTCAGCACGGGCGTGACATCGTCCCGAGATGCGGCGAAGGCGACCTGCGCGATTGCCGTCGCGAATGACTCTCCCGAGACGGACCCGGTCGCTCCGCTCACCTCCGGGATGGCCGGGTACTCGGCCACCGGCATCGCGGCCAGGGTGAATCGCGCCGAACCGCACCGCAGGCGGATACCGTCGGCGTCCGAATCCATCTCCACCGGCGCTTGAGGCAGCCGACTGGCGATCTCGGACAGCAGCCGCCCATGAACGAGGACCGTGCCGGCATCCTGGACGTCGCAGTCAACCGTCGTGCGGGCGGAGGCCTCATAGTCGAATGCAGAAAGCGTCAGTCCTACCGGTCCCGCTTCGATCAGCACCCCGGCCAGAATCGGCTGGGGATTCCGCTGCGGCAGCAGTTTCACGACGAACGACACGGCTTCGCTGAACACGTCGCGATTGATCTGGAACCTCACGGGCGCTCCCTCACGTCGGGCCGGCGGTCCCATGCTAGTGCCCGGTCGCGAGAGCGCCCGGCGGGTGCGCCGTGTCCCCACGGTGATCGAATAGGGCTATATGACGAAGGACTGATTCATCATCATCACGCGTGTGGAAACCGTGGACAACCTCGCCCCCTCCGGTCGTCGGCTGGAAACAACATCGGTGTGAGATGTGCATCGCCGAGGATGATCGGGCGCGCAGGCGCGCCTCAGTCGATCGGCGGCACGGGTTTGGCCGCGGGTCATGCACATCGCCGTTCCCCATATCGGCGTGGTTATCCACATGCTGTCCACATGTGCAGAAGCGCGCTCGGACCGTTACCCGCGGTCGAGGTCAGCGCGCCGCGCGGCCCAGCTGGGCCGTGATCTCGGAGACCTGGGTGTAGACGGATCGGCGCTCCTTCATGAGATCGCTGATCTTCTTGTACGCGTACATGACGGTGGTGTGATCGCGATTGCCGAAGAGCTGGCCGATCTTGGGAAGCGAGAGGTTGGTGCGCTCGCGGCACAGATACATCGCGATCTGGCGGGCCAGGGCCACCGCCTGAGAGCGGCTGGACCCGTAGAGATCGTCCACGGAGAGATGGAAGTACTGTGCGGTGGCGGCGATGATGTCCGTCGGGGAGACCGCGTTGGCGTCATCCTGATCGATGATGTCCCGCAGCACGACCTGCGCGAGAGCCATGTCGAGCGTCGAACGGTTCAGACTCGCGAACGCTGACACCCGGATGAGCGCTCCCTCCAATTCCCGGATGTTGGTGGACACGACGCTCGCGATGTACTCAAGCACGTCGTCGGGGATTTGGAGCCGCTCGTTCTGTGCCTTCTTGCGCAGGATGGCGATGCGGGTCTCCAGATCCGGGGCCTGCACGTCGGTGATCAGCCCCCATTCGAACCGGCTGCGCATCCGGTCCTCGAACCCCGTGAGGTGCTTCGGCGGGACATCGCTGGTGATGACGACCTGCTTGTCGTGATCATGCAGTGTGTTGAACGTGTGGAAGAAGGCCTCCTGGGTCTCGGCGCGTCCCTGCAGGAACTGGATGTCATCGATCAGCAGGAGGTCGATGTCGCGGTAGCGCGCCTGGAATGCGGCGCCGCGATTGTTCGCGATGGAGTTGATGAAGTCGTTCGTGAACTCCTCACTGGAGACGTACCGCACGCGGATGCCGGGGTACATCGTGATGGCATAGTCGCCGATGGCGTGCAGCAGGTGGGTCTTTCCCAGCCCGGACTCGCCGTAGACGAACAACGGGTTGTACGCCTTGGCGGGCGCCTCGGCCACCGCGACGGCGGCGGCGTGCGCGAACCGATTGGACTGGCCGATGACGAATCGGTCAAAGGTGTACTTGGGGTTCAGGCGGGTGTCGGCCCGCGACGGCGACGGGGCGGACTGCTCTCCGACTGCCCGAGTCGCCGGCACGGCCGGCGCCGGAAGTGGCTGGACGATGGCGGCGGCATCGGCCACCTCGGGATTGACGACGACGCGGAAGGCGGACACGGCGCCCTCTGATGCGACTGTGAGCGCCTCCATGATCGGCACACGCAGCCGCTTGTTGATCTGCGCGGCGGTGAGGTCATTCGGAACATCGAGGTAGAGGGTGCCGCTCATCACTCCCTGCGGAACGGCGAGGTTCACGAACCCGTGCATCTGGGGTGAGACCCGGTCATCGGTGGCGAGAACGCGCAGCACGGCGGACCACACCGGTACGTCGGGGGTCTCGTGCGCTGACATGGTTCCTCTCCGGCGGGATGCGGCGACGCCCCGAAGGCGCGGGCGACGGTCGCGCTGCTCTCGGTGTTCGAGTCACGTTAGCGACGCCGCCCAGTGCGCGCCACATCCACTGTATGGCGCGCAGCGCGTCCGACTCGGATCCCTCCGCAACCGTGATAATGGATGGGCGACGGGCCGTTTGAGTTCTTCCGCGTCCCGTCGTAGCCTTAGTCGGTTGACTTCTGCCTTCGCGGCACGTCTGGCCCGTGTCCGCGTTCTGGCACCCCCTTCTTCCCGGAGTGATTCGATGAGCAAGCGCACCTATCAGCCCAACAACCGTCGTCGAGCCAAGAACCACGGCTTCCGCGCCCGCATGCGTACCCGTGCGGGCCGGGCGATTCTCTCGGCGCGGCGCGCCAAGGGTCGCACCGAGCTGTCGGCCTGACTCTCCGGTGCTGCCGCGGGCCCATCGCATCACGGACGGTGCCGACTATCGGTCCGTCATGCGTGCGGGCGCGCGGTGCGGGGGGAGCGTCACGGTCACGTATCTGCTGACCGCTCGGACCGAGGGGCCACCGCGGTTCGGGGTGATCGTCAGTCGTCGTGTCGGGAAGGCGGTCGTGCGCAACCGAGTGCGCCGCCGGATCTCCGCGGCGTGTGCGGATATCCTCCCCCGGGTCCGTCCCGGAACGGATGTGGTGATCCGGGCGCTGCCGGCGGCGACCGCAGCGGAGTACGCGCGGCTGCACGCGGACCTGGCCCGGTGTCTGGAACGGGTTCGGGCATGAGCAGCGCTCCCCTGCCCGCCGCGTCGACGGGCGACGCGACGCTCGAGTCGGGCGCGTGGCGCCGGATGCTGCCACTGCTGCCGCGCAACGTCGTACTGGTTCTGCTGCGCATGTACCGCGGGACGATCTCGCACGTCTACGGCGACGTCTGCCGGTACTATCCTTCGTGCTCCGCGTACGCCGTGGGCGCCGTCCAACAGCACGGGGCGGCGAAGGGCGGGGTGCTCGCGATCGCACGGATCCTGCGATGCCATCCATGGGCAGCCGGCGGCGTGGACGACCCACCGTCCAACTCATCGTTCCCATACGCACTGACCCGGCGCGGATTCGTCGTGCCCCCCCGAAAGGACTGATCCGTTGGATCTGCTCTCCATCATCCTGTGGCCCCTGAAGTGGGTGGTCGAGCTGGTCCTCGTCGCCTGGCACGCCCTCTTCACCGTGATCGGACTACCACCGGCATCCGGTCTCGTGTGGGTGCTGTCGATCGTCGGACTGGTCGTGGTGGTGCGGGCCGCGCTCATCCCCTTGTTCGTGCGGCAGATCAAGAGCCAGCGGAAGATGATGGAGATCGCCCCGCAACTGCGCAAGATCCAGGACAAGTACCGTGGCAAGCGGGATCAACTCTCGCGCGAGGCGATGAGTCGCGAGACCATGGATCTGTACAAGAAGCACGGCACATCACCGGTGTCCGGGTGCCTTCCGCTCCTCATCCAGATGCCGATCTTCTTCTCGTTGTACAGCGTGCTGAACGACGTCGCGAAACACGCGCAGCAGGGGATCGGCGGCGTCGGACTGCTGGACGCGGACCTGACAGCGGAGTTCTACAACGCGCGGCTGTTCGGGGTGGCCTCGCTCCACGAGACGCTGGCGAACTCGCTGGCCAACCATCAGCCAGGCTGGGAGGCCACGGTCGCGATCCTGGTGGTGCTGGTCCTGCTTATGATCGGCACCCAGTTCTACACCCAGTTGCAGATCATCTCGAAGAACCTATCTCCGGAGGCGAAGACCGGCCAGGCATACCAGATGCAGCGGATCATGCTGTTCGTCATCCCTCTGGGGATGGTGTTCTCTGGCGTCTTCTTCCCGCTGGGTGTGGTGATGTACTGGTTCACCAGCAACATCTGGACCATGGTGCAGCAGTTCCTCGTGATCCGGAACATGCCGACGCCCGGGTCGGAGGCTGCCAAGCAGCGCGAGGAGCGGCTCGCCCGCCGAGGCAAAGCCCTCGACTCGAGTGGACGGATCGTCTCGCAGCAGAAGTACGCGGCGGAGCAGCAACGGCTGCTCGAGGAGGCCGAGCGCCAGCGCGCGGCTGCACCGAAGCGCCAGCAGCCGGTCGGCAAGCAGCGCGCGAAGAAGCAGCAGCCGCGACCTTCCGGCCCACAGGGGAAGGACGGCCAGCGATGAGCGCCGCCGCCGAGAGCGCGTCGCTGTCCGAGCTCGAACAGGAAGCCGACATCGCCGCAGACTATCTGGAGGGGTTGCTCGACATCCTGGACGTGGGTGGGGATCTGGCGCTGGACGTGCATCACGGCCGGGCGCTGGTGACGGTCGAGTCCGACGACGACGACGCGGTCGCGTCGTTGGCTGATCCGGAGACGGTCGCAGCCCTCCAGGAGCTGACAAGACTGGCTGTTCACACGCGAACCAGGCGTTTCTCTCGGCTCATCCTCGATATCGGGCATTCCCGCGACGCGCGCCGGCGTGAGCTCGAGTCGCTGGTGGCGGCCGCTGCAGCTCGGATCGCCGAAGGCGCCGGGCAGGCATCCCTTCCGCCGATGTCGAGCTACGAGCGGAAGCTGGTACACGACCTGGCCGGCGAACGCGGGCTGGAGTCCGAGTCCTTCGGAGAGGGGCCGCAGCGCCACACCGTCCTTCGCGCCCGGTGATGACCGTTTCACGTGAAACATCTCCCCTGGAACCGGAGCCCCCGGAGGCAGCGGCCCTGTTCGGCCCCGGCATCGATCAGGCCCGCGCGTTCGCGGCGAACCTGTCCCACGAGGGTGAGCGGCGAGGGATCATCGGACCGGCGGAGCCGGCCCGGCTGTGGACGCGCCACATCCTGAACTCTGTCCTGGTGGCGCCCCTGACGCACGGCGCCGCCGTGGACATCGGTTCCGGCGCCGGTCTGCCCGGCCTGGTCTGCGCGATCGCGCGGCCCGATGTCGAGTGGACTTTGATCGAGCCGATCCAGCGGCGCACAGACTGGCTGAGGCAGCAGGCCGCGGACCTTGGGCTGCCCAACGTGCGGGTGGTGCGCTCGCGGGCGGAGGACTGGCGCGAGGGCCGTGTATTCGATGTCGTCACGGCGCGCGCGGTGAGCGCTCTCCGCACGCTCATCCCGTTAGCGGTCCGCCTAGCCCGTCCCGGTGGTGAACTGATCCTTCTCAAGGGGGAGGGCGTTGCTCGTGAGATCGCGGCAGCGGAGCGCCAGATCGCGGCGACCGGACTGAGCGAGGTGCGTGCCGAGACGCTCGGAGCCGGCGTGACGCGCGATCCGACGTGGGTTTTCCGCGCCCGCGTTCCGGCGTGAGGGCGCGCCGCCGGATACAGTGGACGGGATGACCGGCGGACGCGAGGACGGGATGTTTCACGTGAAACACGCCGTTCCCGGACCGGACGCCGACGACACGCCGCTCGCCCGCGAACTGGCTGATCTCACTGCCCGCCGACGGTTGCTCGAGGGCGCGGAGGTGACGCTGCCCGTCCGCACCCGGGTGATCACCATCGCCAATCAGAAGGGCGGCGTGGGCAAGACCACCACGGCAGTGAATCTCGCCGCGGCGCTCGCTGCTCTGGGTGCGAGGGTGCTGGTCGTTGATCTCGATCCCCAGGGCAATGCCTCCACGGCGCTCGGAGTGACGCACACCGCTGACACGCCTAGCGTCTACGACGTCCTCATCGATGACTTCCCCTTGGCTGACGTGGTCCAGGTCAGTCCCGAGTCGGAGCAACTTCTCTGCGCGCCGAGCACCATCCACCTGGCGGGCGCAGAGATCGAGCTCGTCTCGCAGGTCGCTCGGGAGCACCGGCTGCGTACGGCGGTGCAGCAGTACCTGGCGGAGAGTCCCACACCCCCGCACATCGTGCTCATCGATTGCCCGCCGTCGCTGGGACTGCTGACCATCAACGCGTTCACCGCCGCTCACGAGGTATTCATCCCCATTCAGTGCGAGTACTACGCCCTCGAAGGCCTCACCCAGCTGTTGGGGAGTGTCCGGATGATTCAGAAGCACCTCAACCCCGAGTTGCGCGTGTCCAGCATCCTGCTGACGATGTACGACGGACGCACGCGCCTCGCGCAGCAGGTCGCCCAGGAGGTGCGCGAGCACTTCCCAGCGGAGGTTATGCGTTCGATCATCCCTCGGTCGGTGCGGGTGTCAGAGGCCCCGAGCTATGGCCGGACCGTGATCGCATACGACGGCCAGTCCGCCGGTGCGATCGCATACCGGGAGGCGGCGGTGGAACTGCTGCAGCGAGAGGCGCGCCCGGACGCGCCGGGAGAGGACTCCTGATGGCCAAGAGAACCGGACTGGGGCGCGGCATCGGCGCTCTCATCCCCACGAGTGAGCCGGAGCATTCCCGCCCGGTGGATGTGTTCTTCCCGGGCGCCACCCCACCGCCGGCGGAGCGGAGCGAGGATCTCGTCGAGGTTCCCGGCGCCCGTCTGGTCGAGATCGACCCCGCTGCGATCGTTCCCAATCCACGTCAGCCGCGGACGGCGTTCGATGCCGATGAACTCGCAGAACTCGTGCACAGCGTGCGCGAGTTCGGAGTGCTCCAGCCCGTCGTGGTCCGACCCGCCGGTGCGGGGTCGTACGAACTCATCATGGGCGAGCGCCGGACCCGCGCCGCTCGCGAGGCAGGGTTGGCGACGATCCCCGCGATCGTCCGCGACACGGCCGACGAGGACATGCTCCGCGACGCGCTGCTGGAAAACCTGCATCGATCCCAGCTCAATCCGTTGGAGGAGGCCTCGGCGTACCAGCAGTTGCTGGACGACTTCGGAATCACGCAGGAAGAACTGGCGGCGCGGATCGGCCGGTCACGGCCGCAGATCTCCAATACGATCCGTCTTCTGCGCCTGCCGGTTCCGGTGCAGCAGCGTGTTGCGGCCGGGGTTCTCAGCGCTGGTCACGCGCGCGCCATCCTCGCCGTGGAGGATCCCGAACGGATGCAGCGACTGGCTGACCGTATCGTCAAGGAAGGGCTGTCGGTCCGCGAGGCCGAGGCGGCGGCGCAGGGCGCACGGGCACCCGCCGCCAGGCCGGTGCGCGCCGGGCGCCGCCGAGACGGTCTCGATGACCTTGCGCAGCGGCTAGAAGATCATCTCGACACACGCGTGAGGATTGCGCTCACCGCTAGAAAAGGCCAGATCAGCATCGATTTCTCGACGGTCCAGGATCTGCACCGCATCGTCCGGCTGCTGGGGATCGACCCAGCGGAACCACCGCTGTAGGAATCAGCCCAGGTACGGGGCAAGATCCTCTTCGAGAGCGAACTTCGGCTTCGCGCCGATGATGGTGGTCTTCTCCTCGCCGCCCTGGAACACCTTCATCGCGGGGATCGAGGTGATCTGGTAGCGCATCGCGAGGTCCGGGTTGTCGTCCACGTTGAGTTTCATGACGGTGATCCGGTCGGGATTCTCCTCCTGGATCTGGTCCAAGATCGGCGAAACCATCCGGCACGGGCCGCACCAGGCGGCCCAGAAGTCCACGAGGATGGTGCCCTCCGCCTGCAGGACGTCCTCGTCCCAGGTCCGGGAACTGGTGTCTTTCGTGCCCATGGCCGTCTCTCCTTCGGTCTGTTTGGGTATGCCCACGCCAACGCCGGAGCGACGCAGGATGTTCCGGGTCAGAGCGGGGTCAGGTTCTCGAGCTGGTCCGCTGCCGGTTCGGGAGCGCCGGCTTCAGCGCGCGCAGCCAGATAGTGCTCGGCGTCGAGGGCGGCGACGGTGCCACTGGCGGCGGCCGTGACGGCCTGCCGGTAGAACGGATCGATGACGTCCCCCGCCGCGAATACGCCGGGGATGCTGGTGCGGGACGTGCGCCCATCCACGCGGATCGTGCCCTGGGGTGCGAGATCCAGCTGCCCCTGGACCAGCTGGGTGCGCGGATCATTCCCCACCGCGACGAAGAGGCCATCCAGGGGAAGGGTCGTCCGGGACCCGTCGACGGTTGACGCCAGGACGACGCCGGTCACCGCGGAGTCGCCGAGGATCTCGACGACCTCGCTGTTCCAGACGAACTCGATCTTGTCGTTCGCCATTGCGCGTTGCTGCATGATCTTGGACGCGCGCAACTGGTCGCGGCGGTGGATGACGTACACCCGGGATGCGAACCGGGTGAGGAACGTGGCCTCCTCCATCGCCGAGTCCCCGCCGCCCACCACGGCAATGGTGCGCTCCCGGAAGAAGAAGCCGTCGCATGTGGCGCACCATGAGACCCCCCGGCCGGACAGGCGGTCCTCTCCGGGGACTCCGAGCCTGCGATACGCCGACCCGGTGGCGAGGATGACCGCTTCGGCCTCTTCGCGGCGTCCGCTGCCGAGGGCGACCGTTTTGACGTCTCCGGACAGCCCCACGGCCGTCACGTCGTCGTAGATGATCTCTGCACCGAACCGCTCCGCCTGCTGACGCAGTCGGTCCATCAAGTCCGGACCCTGGATGCCCTCCGGGAACCCGGGGAAGTTCTCCACGTCTGTGGTGTTCATCAACTCCCCGCCGGCGTCCACAGAACTGGCAACCACCAGCGGTGCGAGGTTCGCGCGGGCCGCGTAGATGGCTGCCGTGTACCCGGCCGGACCCGAGCCGATGATGATCAACTGACGCACGTTTCGCTCCTCCATGACGTGGTCGTCAACACATCGTATCGACGGCGCATTCCCCCGGTCACCCCCGACGGACGACGCGGCGCACGAGGTCGGCGGCGGGAACCAGGTCCGGCGTGCGAAGCAGCGCGAGCACCGCGACATACACCGCCAGACCCGCGACGGCCATCACGCCGGTCGTGATCGCTCCCGCCAGCTTCCCTGAGAGCGCCCACCCGTCCGGGCCGCCCATCGCCAGGTACACCGCCCAGCCGGCGGCCGCCGCCGGAACCGCAGCCACCGCGAACCGCCCGAGCGCCCCGAGCCACTGGCGCACCCGGATGCCGCCGAGCCGCCGATGCAGCATCCAGCCGGCGAGCGCCGCCTGCACTGTGATAGCGGCGGATTGGCCCAGGGCGACTCCGGCGGCGAGCTCGGCCGACGGCAGCAGCCATGATGCCGCGACGGCCGTGGCGACCACGAGCGCCCCCTGGATCGTGGTGAACACGAACGGGGTGCGGGTGTCGTCATACGCGTAGAACGTGCGCTGGAGGATGAACAGCACGGACAGCGGCAACAGGCTGGCCAGGTAGCACACCAGGACCGGCGCGGCGGTGAGGGCGTCGCCCGCGCTGTTGACGAAGATCCGGGAGGCCGGGGCGGCGGCCACCACCAGAACCGCCGCGGCGACGACGATGAGGAGCCCGACGATCCGGATGCTGCGCTCGATGTCGTCCTGTACCGCGCGGTGCCGGCCCTGCGCGGCGTTCTCGCTGAGACGCGTGAAGTAGGGCGTCCCGATCGACAGGACGATGACGGAGTACGGGAGCATGAAGATGAGCCAGGCATTCTGCATGGCGAACACGGAAGCGCCCACCCCCGAGGCTTCCGACACGATGCGCGTCTGGATGAGTCCGGCGATCTGGCCCACGATCACCATCGCTGTGGTCCATCCGGCGAGCCGCACCACCTGGCCCAGGCCGATTCCGCGCCAGTGGAAGTCCGGACGCAGCGCAAGACCGGTGCGGTGCCAGAACAGCAGGAGGACCGCGGCCTGCAGCGCGATCCCCGCGGTCGCCGTGGCCCCGAGGAGCGCGATCATTCCGGCGGTCCAGTCCGAGACTGTGGTGAGGTCGGAGCCGAACAGAAACAGGAGCGCGACGAATCCGACGATGGAGACGAGATTGTTGACGATGGGCGCCCAGGTGAACGGGCCGAACACCTTTCGCGCGTTCAACGTCTCCCCCAGGAGCGCGTAGAGGCCGTAGAAGAAGATCTGCGGCACGCACCAGTAGGCGAAAGCTGTTGCCAGCGCGCGCTGGTCGGGGGGGAAGTCCGCCGCGTACAGATCCACGAGGAGTGGAGCGCACACCGTCGCCAGTGCCGTGATGGCCAGCAGCACCACGATGCCGGCGGTGAACAAGGCCGAGATGAAGCCCCGCCCGCCGTCGGCATGGGCGCTGGCGCGCACGATCTGCGGGACGAGCACCGCCGTGAGGATCCCGGCGGATACGACGGCGTAGATGTTGTTCGGCAGCTGATTGGCGAGGGCGAACGCGTCTCCGGCCCGGGAACCGACGGACCCCAGCACGCCCACCAGCACGATGGTGCGCAGCAACCCCGTGAGCCGGGAGACGATGGTGCCTGCCCCCAGGACGACGCTGGCCCGCCCGACGCCGCTCATGCCTGGGCGCCCGGAGGGTCCGCGGTTCTGCTGCGACGACGGCGGCGGATGGTGCGGATGACTCCCGCGGTCACGAACACGGCCACGAGAACCCCGAGGATCACTGCGCCGATCCCCTCCCAGTCTGCCCGCACGCTCACCTGAACGACCTCGGTAGTGCCGACGACGACGCCCTCCGGGCTGTGCAGGCTCACCGCGAGCTTGACCTCGCCGGTGGCGATGCGGGCGCGCACCGGAACGGACACCGGAGTGTTGCTGGCCGCGGATGCGGTGACGGCGGTGGTCCGATCGACGGACAGGCGCAGATCGTCGGGTGTGGCAGTCAGCACCACCTGCACGGGGTAGGGCAGCTCGTTGTGCACCCAGAAGCGGAGGTCGGTGCCCGCGGTGAGCAGGTTGACGGTCGGAGTCGGCAGGATCGAGACGGAGGCGAGGAGGGAGGAGACCTCGCTCCGGTGACCCGCGAGCGCATCGTCCCAGCGCTGCGGCTGGGCGAGCCACGCGCAGCCGAGGAGCTGCAGGGTCTGCCCCCGTTGCGGCGCGGTCAGCGGTGCCGGGTCGTCGAGCACCGTGGCGAAGTCGGCGACGGCCTGTTCCTGCGCCGACAGCTCCTGGGCGGCGGCGATCCGCGCGGGGTCGGGCGCCGCCGCCGTCAGCGCGACCGACGCGGCGGGTGCCATCGTGATGGCAGCGACGTCCATCGCGGCGACGCCGGGCATTCCGGTGACGGTGGCGATGGCGGCGCGGATACCGTCCCGGGTGGGGGTGGACGGCCGGTCGAGCGCGACGAGTAACGGCGCGCCGCCGGCCTCCGCGACGGCGAGGGCGAGTTGACCCGCCGCTGCGGCCAGTGCGGGGGACCGGTCCGCGGCGTCGGCATCGGCCGCTTCCGCCAGCGCCGCCGAGATCCCGGTGTCGTAGACCAGCAGCGGTGCACTGCCCGCCGATGCGGAGGCCGCCACCGTGCCGCCGTCGGCGCCGTCGGCGGTGGCTGTCGAGGCGGTGAGGGTCACCGCACCCGGAGCGGCGGCGGCGAGCGCATCCGCGATGGCTGGGGATGTGGACCCGGTCGGCGGCCAGAACGCCGTGAAGGCGGGTCCGCCGACGTCGAACAGGGTTCCTCCGTCGGCGGCGGACCCGCCGGGCGGGGAGGCAGTGGCGCTGGTGGCCATCCCCATCGCGGGGTCCGGCTGCAGCGGGGGGTTGAATCCTGCCGCCAGCTGGGTGGAAACGTCGGCGTCGCCGAACTGCAGTGACACTCGGGGTTGCGGCGCTCGGATCAGCCGTTCCAACCAGTCCCGCGCGCCGGCGGGCGCGCCGTCGCCGAGCACGCGGATCGCGGCGACGATCGCCGGATCGACGGCCAGGGTCACCGGCGCGCCGGCGACGCCGTCGAGTTGCTGCGTCAACGCCCCGTCGGGCGCGGTCAGTTCCGCCAATTCCGAGGCGGTGAGCAGGGCCGCGCCGGTCGGCCCGGCGGTGATCGGGACGACGATCCCGACCGACCCGGTGTCTCCCCCGGGGACCACCAGCACGCTCCGGGCGTGCAGCGGGCCGGTGTCCGCCCAGAGCGGGAACACCCCGGGGCTGCGGCCGGCGAGGGCCGGGTCGGATTCGGCGAGGACGGCGGTGGCGGTGCGGGATTGGCCTTCCGGGACGGCATCCACGGGAACCTGCGCGATCTCGCGGCCTGATCCTGGGGTGCCGGAAGATCCGTCCAGCCAGCCGGTGAGGGCTCTGCGGTCCGAGAGCGCGGCATCCGCCAGGTGCACGGTCGCCGTGGTCGCCGGCAGCGGGACAGCACCGGGGTTGCGCACGGTGACGCCGAGGGTCACCGGTGCGGCGCGCCCGGCAACCGCTCCGCCCAGCGGCGCGACCGCGAGCGTGGGAGAGACCTCTACGGCGGGCGCCGCCGTCGCATCCGCAT
Organism: uncultured Actinomycetota bacterium; assembly: GCA_963696115.1. Lineage (GTDB taxonomy): Bacteria > Actinomycetota > Actinomycetes > Actinomycetales > Microbacteriaceae > Microbacterium. The sequence continues at coordinate 21,630 of CAVOIT010000022.1, forward strand.
ACGCATACGCAGCCTCCGGCGTCGACAGGAACACCGCCAGGACTCCGCCGATGACGGCGGAGAGCACGCGGCGGCTCCGCCGGTGGGCGGCGCCGTCGCGGATGAGAGTCACGGTCATGCGTTCACAGTTGGCGTCGGGGAGGACGGCCCGCAGCACCGTGTGAGAGTCTACGGTCGGGGGTAGAGGCGCTGTGGGAGGTGCGGAGGATGGTCGACGATGACCGAAGATTCAGCGGCAGATCCGCGATCGTGACAGGCGCGAGCCGCGGGATAGGGTTGGCGATCGCGCAACGGCTGGCCGCGGAGGGTGCTCGCGTGCTCCTGACCGCCCGGCATGAGGACGGGCTGCGCGAGGCGCTCGCCGGGTTCCCGGCCGGCTCCGCGGTCGCCGTCGCGGGGCGAGCGGATGACCCCGAGCACATCCGGGCCGCGGTCGACACAGCTGCCCGGGAGTTCGGCGGACTGGACATCCTGATCCCGAACGCCGGCATCAACCCCGTGTACGGTCCCTTGCTGGACCTGGAGCTGACCAGCGCGCGCAAGATCCTGGAGGTGAACCTGCTGGCGAATCTCGCCTGGGTGCAGGCCGTGGTGCGCGACCCCAGGCTCGGCTTTCGCGGGCGGCGGGGATCCGTGGTGCTGATCTCGTCGATCGGGGGTCAGAACGCCTCGCCCGGTCTCGGGATGTATGGGGTGAGTAAGGCCGCCAACGCTCATCTCGCCCGGTCGCTCGCGGTGGAGCTGGCCCCTGAGATCCGCGTCAACGCGGTCGCGCCCGCGGTGATCACGACGCGGTTCGCGCGCAGCCTGTACGAAGGCCGGGAGGAGCAGGTCGCTGCCGGGTACCCGCTGGGACGGCTGGGTGTCCCTGCGGATGTGGCCGGAGCGGTGGCCTTCCTCGTGTCGGAGGACGCCGGCTGGATCACAGGCCAGGTGCTCACCATCGACGGTGGCCTGCTGGCGTCCGGGGGCGGCCGATAGGCTCGAGCGCATGCTGAGCGTGGCCGAGGGCATGTCCCGCCTGGCCGAGCTGGCATCCTCCTCGCCCGTGGCGGTGCTGGCCGAGGCGTTCGAGCGATCAGGACATGAACTGGCCGTCGTGGGAGGTCCCGTGCGGGATGCCCTGCGGGGCGTCCAGGCCCACGACCTGGATTTCACCACGGACGCGCGGCCCGAGGAGATCCTCCGCATCGTCTCGCCGGTCAGTTCGGCCCGGTGGGATGTCGGCCGCGCGTTCGGAACCATCGGGGCACGGGTCGCGGGCCATCAGGTGGAGATCACCACCTATCGCGCCGACAGGTATGACCGCCGCACACGCAAGCCCGAGGTCGCGTTCGGGAACTCCCTGGAGCAGGACCTGTACCGCCGGGACTTCACCGTCAACGCGATGGCCTTGCGCGTGCCCGGGCCGCGCTTGGTGGACCCCAGTGGAGGCCTCGAGGATCTGCTGGCGGGGATGCTGCGCACTCCCATCGACCCGGAGGAGAGCTTCGGCGACGACCCGCTGCGGATGCTGCGCGCCGCGCGCTTGGCAGCGCAACTCGGATTCCGGGTGGACCCCGCCGCGCAGGAGGCGATGGCGCGCCGCAGCAGCACCATCGGCATCGTCAGCGCGGAGCGCATCCAGGCCGAGCTTGTACGGCTGCTGTGCACCGAGGACCCGCGGCCCGGCGTGCGGCTACTGGTCGAGACCGGGGTGATGGCGCAGATCCTCCCCGAGGTGCCGGCGCTGCAACTGGAGATCGACGAGCACCACCACCACAAGGACGTGTACGAGCACACCCTGACGGTGCTCGCGCAGACGATCGACCTGGAGCGGGAACGCCATCCGTCGGCGCCACCGGATGCGGCGCTGCGACTGGCCGCGCTGCTGCACGATATCGGCAAGCCGGCGACCCGGCGACTGGAACCCGGTGGAGCTGTCACGTTCCACCACCACGACGTGACGGGTGCGCGGATGGCACGGGCGCGGCTGCGGGCCCTGCGCTTCGACGCCGACACCGTCGACGCGGTGGCCCGACTGATCGAATTGCACCTGCGGTTCTTCGGGTACGCCGACGGGACGTGGACGGATTCCGCGGTTCGCCGCTATGTGAGGGACGCGGGCGACCAGCTCGAGCGGCTGCACATCCTCACCCGGGCCGACGTCACCACCCGCAATCGCCGCAAGGCCGCGCGGTTGCGGGCGGCCTACGACGACATCGAGGACCGGATCACGTCGCTGCGCGCGCAGGAGGAACTCGACGCGATCCGTCCGGAACTGGACGGGAACCGCATCCAGGAAGTGCTCGGGATCCCGCCGGGACCGGCCGTGGGACGGGCGTATCGATTCCTGCTGGATCTGCGTCTGGACGAGGGTGTCCTCGGTCCGGCCGAGGCCGAGGCACGCCTGCGTGCCTGGTGGTCCGAGCAGTCGGAGTGACGGCCGCCGGCCCTGTCACGGCGCGACGACCGCGCGACCGCGGACCTGCCCCTCGTGCAGCCGGTGGTACGCCTCCACGGCGGTGTCGAAACCGTACCGTTCCACGTGCACGTCGATCGCGCCCGTGCGGGCCAGGTCCAGCACTTCGATGAGCTCGGGCCGGGATCCCCAGTAGGGGGCGCGCACCGAAGCGCCGAATGGCGTGGAGAAGAAGCCCGTCGGAAGGATCCCGCCACCGATCCCCACGATCTGCACGGTGCCGGCGACCGCCACCACGGCGCGCGCGATCTCGAGCGTGGCCGGCATCCCCGCGAAGTCGAACACGGCCTCCGCGCCCCGGCCTCCGGTCAGCTCGCGGATGCGTGCGGCGGCGTCGGGGTTCGACAGCACCGTCTCGGCGGCTCCCACCTCACGGGCCAGATCGAGCTTGTCCTGGCTCACGTCCACGGCGATGACGCGGGCGTCGCTGAGAGCACGGATGACCTGGATCCCGACGTGGCCGAGCCCGCCGACGCCGATCACCACCGCGGTGGATCCCGGGAACAGATGCTCGCGGGCGGAGACGATCGCGTGATACGGGGTCAGACCCGCATCCGTGAGCGACACCGCTTCCACCGGATCGAGGTCGCCCAGGGGCACCAGATGGCGCTTGTCATCGACGATGAGGTACTCGGCCATCGCTCCCGGAGCACCCAATCCGGGGGGCGCGATCCCGAGCTCCGCCGCATGCGGGCAGTAGTTCTCCTGGCCTTGTGCGCATGCGTGGCACAGACCGCATCCCCAAGGACCGTACACGGCATAGGAGGCGCCCATCTCGATGCCGTCCACCCCCGCTCCGAGGGCATCCACCACCCCTGCCCCCTCATGCCCCAGTGTCAGCGGCAGGCCGTACGCGTACTGCTCGGCAGGCAGGTTCATCACGAACCAGTCCGAGTGGCACAGTCCGGCCGCCGTCACCCGCAGCCGGATCTGCCCGGGCCCGGGTTCGGGAGTGTCTATCTCGACGAGTTCGGGACCCTTGCCGAGCTCGCGGTACTGGACAGCCTTCATCGTCGTCTCCCTTCGGCCCCGGCGGGGCAACTGGCTCCTCCCGCCAGCCTGGCACCCCAACCTGGAGGAGGGAACGGGCGGCGTCGGGAGAATTCCCCTGTTCGCCAGACGTTCATGGTTGCGGTCTCGTCACGAAAACCGCACGCGGTTTGTGATCCGCCCTCGGCGGGGTGAGGATGAGCGGATAGCCGCGCGACGGCCGCGCGGATCGTTCCCGTAGAGGTAGCACTTATGTCATTGCATCGCACTGCGCGCGGTCGCGTCGGCCTCGCCGTGGGCGCGCTCGGCGCCTCGGCTCTCCTGCTGGCAGGATGCGCCGGGTCCGGTTCGGGGTCCGCCAGCGGCTCCGGCGACGCCATCATCGTCGGAACCACGGACAAGATCACTTTCATCGACCCGGCCGGCTCGTATGACAACGGTTCGTTCGCGGTGATGAATCAGGTGTACCCGTTCCTGTTCAACAGCCCGTACGGCACCGCCGAGGTCACGCCGGACATCGCCGAGTCGGGCGAGTTCACATCCCCGACCGAGTACACGGTGACGTTGAAGGACGGGCTCACGTTCGCGAACGGCAACGAGTTGACGTCCTCCGACGTGAAGTTCACCTTCGACCGGCAACTGGCCATCGCCGACCCGAACGGGCCGTCCTCGCTGCTCGGAAACCTCGAGAGCGTCGCCGCTCCCGACGACACCACGGTCGTGTTCACCCTGAAGAGCGGCAACGACCAGACGTGGGAGCAGATCCTGTCCAGCCCCGCCGCGCCGATCGTGGACGAGGAGGTCTTCTCCGCCGACGCGGTCACCCCCGATGATGAGATCGTCGCGGGCAAGGCGTTCGCCGGCCAGTACGTGATCGACTCCTACCAGGTCAACCAGCTCATCTCCTACGTGCCGAATCCCGACTACAAGGGTGAACTTCCGGCGGCCGAGAACGCCGGGGTGACGGTGAAGTACTACGCGGACTCCTCCAACATGAAGCTGGATGTGGAGAACGGCGCGATCGACGTGGCGTACCGGAGCCTGTCGGCCACCGACGTCGACGACCTGTCGGCGAATGACGCGGTGCAGGTGGTGCAGGGTCCGGGTGGCGAGATCCGGTACATGGTGTTCAATTTCGACACCATGCCCTACGGTGCGACGACGCCGGAGGCCGATCCCGCCAAAGCGCTCGCGGTGCGGCAGGCGATGGCCGACGTGATCGACCGGCAGGCGATTTCCACCGACGTGTACAAGGACACCTACACGCCGCTGTACTCGTTCGTGCCGCAGGGACTGCCGGGAGCGATCGAGCCGCTCAAGGAGTTGTACGGGGATGGTCAGGGCGGACCCGACGCGGAGAAGGCCGCGGCCACTCTCCAGGCTGCCGGAGTCGCCACCCCGATCACCCTGAACATCCAGTACAACGGGGACCACTACGGCCCGTCGTCGGGCGATGAGTATGCGGCGATCAAGTCGCAGCTCGAGGAGAGCGGTCTGTTCACCGTGAACCTGGCCCAGACCGAATGGGTCCAGTACTCCAAGGACCGCACCGCTGACGCGTACCCGATCTATCAGCTGGGCTGGTTCCCGGACTACTCGGACGCCGACAACTACCTCACGCCGTTCTTCTCGGCCGACAACTTCCTGGCCAACCACTACGACAACCCGCAGGTGCAGCAGTTGATCGCCGATCAGGTTTCGGAGACGGACCCCGCCACGCGGGAGGAGGAGCTCGGGCAGATCCAGGACCTCGTGGCGCAGGACCTGTCGACACTGCCACTGCTGCAGGGCACGCAGGTCGCCGTGGTCGGAGCTGACGTGCAGGGGACGACGCTGGACGGCTCCTTCAAGTTCCGGTACGCGCCGCTGCACAAGTAGGCGTGCAACACGGGCCGGGAGATGCGCGTCTCCCGGCCCGTGACCGTCCCCTAGGGTTCATCCATGGTCACTGCGGTCGATGCCGCCGAGATCGCTACGCCGATCACGCCGCGACGCGGCGGCCTGTGGCGCTACATCCTGATCCGCCTGCTGTTGATCATCCCGACCGTGGTGATCCTCGTGACGGTGGTCTTCGTGCTCATGCGGGTGACCGGCGACCCGATCACCGCCGCTCTGGGCGGCCGGCTCCCCCCGACCAGTTGGCCGCCCGCATTCACGAGGCCGGCTACGATCGTCCCCTGCTGATCCAGTACCTCGAGTACATCGGGGGCGTGTTCCGCGGGGATTTCGGCACCACGCTGACCGATGGCCGGCCCGTCGGTGAGATCCTGCTCCAGTACGGCTCGGCAACCCTGGAACTCGCGTTCTACGCGTTGCTGGTCGCGTTCGCGCTCGGCATCCCGCTGGGCCTTGTCGCCGCCTACCGCCGGGACAAGTGGCAGGACGCCGCGCTGCGGGTAGCTGCCATCCTCGGCTACGCCACCCCGATCTTCTTCCTCGGCATGGTGTTGAAGCTGATCTTCTCCGTCGGGCTCGGCGTACTGCCGGTGGCGGGGCGCGCGGGCACCCGCACCGAGCTGGCGCTGCAGACCATCCCGGACCCGACGGGGATCTACCTGATCGACGCGATCCGGCTGGGCAACCCTGCGGCGGTGGGCGACGTGCTGTGGCATGCGGTGCTGCCGGCGGTCGCACTGGGAGTGCTGACGGCCGGGATCTTCCTCCGCCTGGTGCGCACCAACGTCATCGGCACCCTCGGATCGCAGTACGTCACCTCAGCCCGCTCGCGCGGGGTCGCGGAATACCGACTGCTGACGCAGCATGCCTACCGGCCCGCGCTGATCCCCATCGTCACGGTGATCGGACTGCAGATCGCCACTCTCCTGTCAGGCGCGGTGCTCACCGAGACGACGTTCGAGTGGAAGGGCATCGGATTCATGCTCGCCGAATACCTGAAGGCCCGCGACTTCGTGGCCGTCCAGGGCATCGTCGTCATGATCGCGGTCGTCGTCGCCGTGATCAACTTCATCGTCGACGTCGTGGCAGCCCTCATCGACCCCCGGGTCAGGTACTGACGTGACCAGCGCCGTCGCCGACGAACGAGGGTGGGTCGACCGGGTCCCGGTCATCTCGCATCTGCGCCGCAGCGTCGGGCTGCAGCGCGGGATGCTCGTGGTCGGCATCGGGCTGACCACGATGTTCGTGGCGGTGGCGGCTCTGGCGCCGTGGATCGCGCCGTACGGCTTCGCGCAGCGTTCCGTCGACGGCCAGCAGTTCGGCACCCTGCAGCCGCCGAACCCGGTCAACCTGCTGGGAACGACGGTCAGCGGGTTCGACGTGCTCTCGCGCACCATCTGGGGTGCGCAGACGGCGTTGCTGGCGATCCTCTGCGCCATCGCGTTCTCCCTGTTCCTCGGCGTGTTCGTGGGCCTGCTGGGCGGGTATTTCGGCGGGTGGGCGGACCGGCTCCTGGTGGTGCTCTCGGACGCGATCTACTCGTTCCCGTCGCTGCTGCTGGCGATCGTGATGTCGATCGTCATCAGCCGCGGCCAATCGACCCTGTGGGGCGGCATCCTCGCGGCCGCGATCGCGATCACGGTGGTGTTCGTGCCGCAGTACTTCCGCGTCATCCGCGCCGAGGTGCTCCGCGTGAAGGCGGAGCCGTTCGTGGAATCCGCGCAGGTGATCGGCGTGCCCACAGCCCGGATCCTCACCCGGCACGTGCTGCGCAACTCCACTCGCACCCTTCCCGTCGTCGTCACGCTGAACGCGTCCGAGGCGCTCCTGACCCTCGCCGGCCTCGGCTTCCTCGGCTTCGGCATCGAGGCGACCGCCGCCGCGGAATGGGGCTACGACCTGAACCGGGCGATGAGCGACGTCACCAGCGGGATCTGGTGGACCGCCATCCCACCCGGCATGGCCATCGTGCTCGTCGTGCTCGGCATCACGCTGGTGGGGGAGAGCCTGAACGACCTCAGCGACCCGAGGCTGCGCACGCGGCGGGCGGCAGGCGCGTCATGACGGAGATCGCCCGGGTGGAAGGCCTGACTGTCAGGTTCGCGACCGACGGTGACCCGGTGACGGCCGTGTCGGGGATCGACCTGGTCGCACATGCCGGTGAGGTGCTTGCGATCGTGGGCGAGTCCGGCTCGGGCAAGACGGTCACCGCGAACAGTCTGCTGGGCCTCCTACCGGAAACAGCGACGGTCGACGGCGCGGTGATGATCCGCGCGCGCGAGGGCGGAGAAACCGACGTGGTGCACGCCAGCGCGGCACAGCTGCGGCGAATGCGCGGCCGCGACGCCGCCATGGTGTTCCAGGAGCCGTCGACGGCCCTGAACCCGGTGTTCACGGTGGGCTGGCAGATCGCCGAGGGGCTGCGCGCTCACGAGAAGATCTCGCGCGCCGAGGCGCGTCGGCGGGCGGTGGAGGTGCTGCGCCAGGTCGGCATCCCCGACCCGGACACGCGGGTGGACGACTACCCCCACCAGTTCTCCGGCGGGCAGAAGCAGCGGATCGTCATCGCGATGGCGCTGGTGCTGAACGCCGGACTGATCATCGCGGATGAGCCGACGACCGCCCTGGACGTGACCGTGCAAGCCGAGATCCTGGAGCTGCTCCGAGAGTGCCGGGACCGGTTCGGGGCAACGGTGGTGCTGATCACACACAATATGGGCGTGGTCGCGGACCTCGCTGACCGGGTGATCGTGATGCGCGAGGGCGGCATCGTCGAGCAAGCGCCCGTGCGTGACCTGTTCTCGCGTCCCCAGCATCCCTACACCCGGGAACTTCTCGCAGCGGTGCCGCACGTGGGGCGGGGCAAGTCCGCCCGACAGGACGACACAGAGGCGCCGTCGTCCCCGCCCCCGGGGAGCGTGGTGGTCGCCGATCGCCTTCAGGTCGGTTACCCCGGCCGGTTCGGCCGCTCCGCGACCGTGGTCGTATACGGGGTCGATTTCTGGATCGGCCCCGCCGAGGTGGTCGGGCTGGTCGGCGAATCCGGCTCCGGCAAGACCACCATCAGCCGGGCGCTGGTCGGACTGACCGAGGTGGTGGACGGCTCGCTCACGGTGCTCGGCACGCAGCTGCGCGGCGCATCGCCGCGACGGCTGCGGGACCTGCGTCCGCGGGTCGGATTCGTGTTCCAGGACCCGGCGACGAGCTTCAACCCGCTCCTGACGATCGCAGAGGGGATCGCCGAACCGCTCGTGGTGCACGGACGGGCGACGGGGCAGCGGGCGGCGCGTCGCCGGGTGAACGAACTGCTGGATGCGGTGCGACTCCCGACGACGACGGGGGACCGCTACCCGCACGAACTCAGCGGCGGACAGCGTCAGCGCGCCTCACTGGCCCGGGCCCTCGCGCTGGATCCTGCGCTGCTGATCGCCGACGAGCCGACGAGCGCGCTGGACGTCTCCGTGCAGGCGACGGTGCTGGAGCTGTTCGCTCAGCTGCAGCGCGATCTCGGGTTCGCGGCGCTGTTCGTCAGTCACGATCTGGCGGTGATCGATTCGGTCGCCGACCGTGTGATCGTGCTTCAGGCGGGACGGATCCGGGAGCAGGGGCGCACCAGGCAGGTATTGCTCGAACCGCGCGACGACTACACGCGCCGCCTGCTGCTCTCCCTGCCGGTTCCCGATCCCGCCGCCCAGGCTGAGCGCCGGGCCGCGTGGCAGCGCGCCCGCTCGATCGGGTAGGATGAGGAGGTTATCCGGGTCGGCGCATCCCGTCGGCCTGGACTGTGCACGAACCCTCCTGCTGCTGGGACACGCCCGGCAGCCGTTCAGTCCGAAGGAGGTGGGTCAGTGACGCACACGCACCAGTACGAACTCATGGTCATCCTCGACCCCGGGATCGACGAGCGCCAGGTTCCCGCCTTGCTCGACAGGTTCCTCACGGTCATCACCGCCGACGGCGGCACGATCGACAAGGTCGACGTGTGGGGCCGGCGCCGACTGGCGTACGAGATCCAGAAGAAGACCGAGGGCACCTACGCGGTGGTTGACTTCACCGCCACCAGCGAAGCGACGCAGGAGTTGGACCGCCAGCTCAAGCTGAACGAGTCGGTGATGCGCACGAAGGTGCTGCGCGCCGAGGAGGCGATCGCCCGGGTGGCGGTGGAGACGGAGCGCGCCGCGCAGAAGGCGGCCCATCGCGCTGCGACGGCCCGGGTCGCGAAGGCCTGAGCCATGGCCGGGGAGACCATCATCACCGTCGTGGGCAACCTCACGGCCGACCCGGAGTTGCGGTACACGCAGAACGGACTTCCGGTGGCGAACTTCACCATCGCGTCCACGCCGCGCACCTTCGACCGCGCGTCCGGGGAGTGGAAGGACGGCGAGGCGCTGTTCCTGCGGGCCAGCGTCTGGCGCGACTTCGCGGAGCACGTCGCGGGTTCGCTCACCAAGGGCAGCCGTGTGATCGCGACCGGACGGCTCAAGCAGCGGTCGTACCAGGATCGGGAGGGCAACAACCGCACCTCGATCGAGCTGGAGGTGGACGAGATCGGACCGAGCCTGCGCTACGCCACGGCTCAGGTGACCCGCGCTGCCGGCGGCGGCGGGCGCGGTCAGGTTGCCGATGAGCCCTGGTCGACGCCGGCATCCTCCGCAGGCACCGACGCGTGGGGGGCGCCGGGGGCTTACGCGGACGACACCCCATTCTGATCCCGCTGGCGGGATCCACCACTACCTGAAGGAGCCACGATGGCTGGAAAGTCCAGCGGCGACCGCCGCAAGCCGCGCAAGGGTGCGAAGAACGTCGCGCCCGCCAAAGCGATCCGCGTGGGCGTCATCGATTACAAGGATGTCGCCACGCTTCGCAAGTTCATCTCGGAGCGCGGCAAGATCCGTGCCCGTCGGATCACCGGCGTTTCGGTGCAGGAGCAGCGGCTCATCGCCCGAGCGATCAAGAACGCCCGCGAGATGGCGCTGCTGCCGTACTCCGGCGCCGGACGCTAAGGAGCAGCGATGGCAAAGCTCATTCTCACCAACGAAGTCGCCGGGCTCGGCAGCGCCGGCGACGTCATCGAGGTCAAGGACGGATACGCCCGCAACTACCTGATTCCCCAGGGGTTCGCGATGGCATGGACCCGTGGCGGCGAGAAGCAGGTGGCCTCCATCCGCGCGGCTCGCCAGGCTCGCGCCATCCACGGCCACGAGGAGGCGGTGGCGCTCAAGGAGCGACTGGAGGCGGCCCCTGTGCGCCTCGCCGTTCGGGCCGGGGCCGAGGGTCGCCTGTTCGGGTCCGTCAAGAACAACGACGTGGCCGCGGCTGTCCGCGACGCCGGACTGGGCGAGCTTGACAAGCGGACGATCCACATCACCTCGGCGATCAAGTCGATCGGTCAGCATGAGGCCACCGTGCGCCTGCACGACGACCTCACCGCCGTCATCACCCTGCAGGTGGTTGCGGCTAAGTAACATCCCGAGCCGATGGCGCGGAGTCCCGACGACTCCGCGCCATCGGCGTTTCCGGGCGGTGTTTGTGCACACCCGCACAGGCCGCGATTGTCAAGTCTCAACCCGGACTCGAATGCTGACGATCCCACAACATGTGCGGAGAGAAACACCTGGTCAGCGGCAAGAAAAAAGTACCCCGGACGGGCCATGCGGCCGTTCATCCACACCTCTTCTGCACAGCGTGCACGGCGTGTCCCGCTGTTTCTCCACATCGTTGTCCACAGGCACGTTTGCGCCGGATGCCACCCGCTCCTAGCGTGAGTGAACCATCGCGGCGAGCACGAGTGGGGACGATGGTGTCGGATGTTCGTGCTGTCATCGAGAGACCGTGGCGGGCCGCGGAACGCCCGTCCCGCGGCGCATCCGTGCGGCGACGCGCATACGACAGAGAGAGCGGGACCAGGTGTCGATTGCCGACATTTCACCGGACCGGCTCGGGGGGCCCCGGCCCCCCGAGCGGACGCCGCCGCACGATCTGCTCGCCGAGCAGTCGACGCTGGGCGGGATGCTGCTGTCGAAGGATGCCGTCGCCGATGTGGTCGAGACGCTGCGCGGCGGCGACTTCTACATCCCCAAGCACGAGCTGATCTTCGACGCGGTGCTCTCGCTGTACTCGCACGGCGAGCCCACGGACGTCATCGCGGTCACCGACGAGCTGATCAAGACGGGCGAACTGCAGCGCGCGGGCGGGGCGGACTACCTGCACACGCTGACGTCGATCGTGCCGACGGCGGCGAACGCCGGCTACTACGCGTCGATCGTCGCCGAACGGGCCCTCCTGCGTCGGCTGGTGGAGGCCGGAACCCGGATCGTGCAGATGGGGTATGCCGCGCAGGGCGAGGCGGTCGACCTGGTCAACACCGCCCAGGCGGAGATCTACGCCGTCACCACCACGGATGCGGCCGAGGACTACGTGCCGCTCACGGTCGCCGTGGACGCGGCGGTGGACGAGATCGAGGCCGCTCGCGGGCGCGATGGACAGATGACCGGCATCCCGACCGGCTTCCAGGGGCTGGACCAGCTGACGAACGGGCTGCACCCCGGTCAGCTGATCGTGATCGCCGCACGCCCGGCGCTGGGCAAGTCGACACTGGCGCTGGATTTCGCGCGGTCGGCCGCGATCCGACACCAGCTTCCCACCATCCTGTTCTCCCTGGAGATGGGTCGCAGCGAGATCGCGATGCGACTGATGAGCGCCGAGGCCGCCGTCCCGCTGCAGGCCATGCGCAAGGGAACTCTGGACCAGCGCGATTGGACGACGATCGCCGCCACCCGCGGCCGGATCAACGACGCGCCGCTGTACATCGACGACAGCCCGAACATGACCCTGGTGGAGATCCGCGCCAAGTGCCGGCGGCTGAAGCAGCGGGTGGGTCTGAAGATGGTGGTCATCGACTACCTGCAGCTGATGACCAGCGGCAAGCGCGTCGAGTCCCGCCAGCAGGAGGTCAGCGAGTTCTCCCGCGCGCTGAAGCTGCTGGCCAAGGAGCTCGACGTGCCGGTGGTGGCCCTCTCTCAGCTGAACCGCGGGCCGGAGCAGCGCGCCGACAAGAAGCCGATGCTCGCCGACCTGCGTGAGTCGGGATCGATCGAGCAGGATGCCGACATGGTGATCCTGCTGCACCGCGAGTCCGCGTACGAGAAGGAGAACCCCCGGGCCGGTGAGGCCGACCTCATCGTCGCCAAGCACCGCAACGGACCCACCGACACCGTGACCGTCGCCTTCCAGGGCCACTACTCCCGCTTCGCCGACATGGCTCCGGCGGACTTCGCCGCCGCATCCCTGTAGGGCCGCGCATCCGTAGGGCCCCGCCCACCTGAGGGTTCTCCGCGCTGCCGGCGCGCGAGAACGAGCTGAACCTTGCAACGAATCAACGGCCCAGGACACGAGCCGCGGTCAGAGATACGCGTCACGCCGCCGGAGCACGAGGATGAGCAGCACGACTGCGACGGCCTGGGCGATGACGACGAGCGCACTCAATAGCGCGACGTTGCCGTAGAGTGCGCCGGCCACTGTGCCCCCGGCGAGTGCGGCAGCGCCTTGGAACACGGCGAACCTACCGTAGGCGGCTCCCCGGCCCGCCGGGGGAACGAGATTTGCCACGAACGCTTTGATTGTCGAATCCTGAATCCCGGTAGCCGCTCCCCACAGACAGACCCCGACCAGCACAAGTGGCAACTCGCCGGACAGGCACAACGCCGGCACGAACGCGGTCAGGAACGGAACCACCAGCAACGTGCGGGGACCGAGTCTGTCGTAGGCCCACCCGGTCGCGGGTGCCGCGAATGCGGCGACGAACATGGCCAGTCCGTAAACCAGCGGAACAACGGGCAAGGGCACAAGGCCGGCATCCTCAAGATGAAAGGTGATCACGCCGAATCCGATCAGGCCGAACGTGGTCAGCGCGGCGAACGAGGCGAACAGCACGAAGGTGACTCGCGGCGTATCGACCCGGGCAGCCATGGCGGGCGACTCCGGCTCCGGGACCACGGGTTCCCGTCGGAACACGGAGGTATCGGGCACCCGAGCGCGCAGCCAGAACAGGATGAGCATCGCGGCCGCACCAGGAATGACAAGCCAGAGGAACGCCGGCCAATAGGCTCCGACCGCGGCAGCCACCGCAGCGACGAGCAGCGGGCCGAGGAAGGCGCCTAGCTGATCGAGCGCCTTATGCACGCCGAAACCCGTGCCGGGCCCGACGGCCTCTGCTGCATCGGCGAGCAAGACGGTCTTCGCCGGGCTTCTGATCGCTTTCCCGGTTCGCTCCAGAATGAGGAGCACGCTCGCAAGGGCGAGACCGGCACCACCGGCGAACGGCGCGACGGCGAGCAGCGGAACGCTCACCGCGGTGAGCGCGTAGCCGATGATGGTGAATGCCCAGTAGCGGCCGGTCCTGTCAACCCATGGTCCGCTGACCAGTCTGAGAAGGAGTGCCACGGCATCGGCTCCGCCGGTGACCAGACCGACCAGCAGGGCCGAAGCCCCTAGCTGGGCGAGAAATGCGCCATTCACGGACATCGCGCCGTCCGCGACCATATCGATGGTGAGGCTCACGGTGCCGAGTCCGACAATCATCCGCCAGGGCGGGATACCCGCCGGAGGAGCGCTCGACGACCGCACTACGAGAACCTCCTTGGGCCACGTCCCTTCGAGTGGTGGTCTCTTGTTCCGTCGCGATGATCAGCTGGTTGCAGTTTAGGCGGCGGCGCGATGACGCGTAACATCGCCTCCGCCCCGCGCGCATGACCTTCGGACCTGTCACGACCGGGCGCACTTCGCCAGACTGGTGCTGTTCCCTGCCTCCGTGCAGGGGTGAGGGGATGCGAGTGGTGGATCCGGCGGAGGTGCCCTCCTCGGGCGGTCCGGTGACGGTCGTCGACGGGCCGGGCGGCTTGAGTTCTGCGGAGGCGGCTGCGCGACTCGCCGCGGACGGCCCGAACGAGCTGCCCGCAGCGCGCAGGCGGAGCCTGCTCCGGCAGGCCTGGGACGTCATCCGCGAGCCGATGCTGTTCCTGCTCCTGCTGGCGGGGACCGTGAACTTCGTCCTCTCAGAGGTCATCGACGGCATCGCGCTGATGGCGTCCGTCCTCGTCGTGATCGGGATCTCGCTGTATCAGGAGAACCGCACCGAGAACGCCCTCGTCGCGCTGCGCGACCTGTCCGCGCCGCGGGCGCTCGTCATCCGGGACGGGGTGCAGCAGCGGATCGCCGGTCGCCACCTGGTGCGGGGCGACCTCGTTCTGCTCTCCGAGGGCGACCGGGTCCCGGGTGATGCCGTCCTCCTGGCAAGCGCCAACCTGTCCGTCGACGAGTCGGCCCTGACGGGGGAGTCGGTCCCGGTCCACAAGGTCGCGGAACCCGCGGAGGCGCGGGCGGAGCCTCTGAGGATGGGCCCACCCGGAGGCGATGGCACGCCGTGGGTGTTCTCCGGGACGCTCGTGGTGGCCGGTCACGGCAGGGCACTCGTGCAGCACACGGGGGCCAGCACCGAGATCGGTCGCATCGGCACCGCGCTCCGGACCATCCCGGAGGAGCCGACCCGACTGCAGCGGGAGATCTCCCGCCTGGTGCGGGTGGTCTTCGTGCTGAGCCTCGTCGCGGCGGTCACGGTCGTGGTCGTCTACGGGCTGACTCGTGGCAACTGGCTGCAGGGGGTGCTGGCGGGCATCGCGGCCGCCATGGGTCTCCTGCCCGAGGAGTTCCCCGTCGTGCTGACGCTGTTCCTGGCCCTGGGCGCCTGGCGGATGTCGCGCCGCCGGGTGCTCGCCCGGCATTCCGCGGTCATCGAGACGCTCGGCTCGGCGACGGCCATCTGCGTCGACAAGACCGGGACCCTGACCATGAACCGGATGACGGTGCGCGAGTACATCGTCGACGGCGCGCCGCACTCGATGGGCGACGGACCGTTGCCCGAGCGGTTCCACCGGGTCGCGGAATACGGGATGCTGGCGTCGCCGATCGACTCCTTCGACCCGATGGACCGCGCCATAGTCGAGGCGGCCGAGAGCTCACTCCCCCCGGAACTCCGGCGCAACCCCGGGTGGTCGCTGGTGAGGGAGTACCCGCTGTCGGATCGGCTGCCGGCGATGTCGCACGCCTGGCGCTCCCCCGTCTCGAGCCGCCTGATCATCGCGGCGAAGGGGGCCCCGGAGGCGATCGCCGAGCTCTGCCGACTGGACGATGCCGCCCGGACCGCCCTGCTCCGGCAGGTCGAGCTGGCGAGCGCGTCCGGCGAGCGCGTGCTGGCGGTCGCGGGCGCCGAGCTGGACGCGGCGCAGCAGCTCCCCGACGATCAGCACGACATCCTGTTCGGGCTGCTCGGACTGGTGTGCCTGACCGATCCCCTCCGCCCCGGGGTCCCGGCGGCCGTCGCTGACTGCATGCGGGCCGGGGTGCGCATCCTGATGATCACGGGCGACTATCCGGGGACCGCGATCGCGATCGCGCGGGACGCCGGGCTCGACACCTCGGCCGGGGTTCTCACCGGTTCGGAGCTGCGGACGCTGGGGCCCGAGGAGCTCGCCCGGCGCGTTCGCGACGTCAACGTGTTCGCCCGCATGGTCCCCGAGCAGAAGCTGATGCTGATCCGCGCTCTGCAGGCGAACGGCGAGGTCGTCGGCATGACGGGGGACGGCGTCAACGACGCGCCGGCCCTCCGCGCGGCCGACATCGGCATCGCGATGGGTGGCCGCGGGACCGATGTCGCGCGGGAGGCCGCCGACATCGTCATCACGGACGACGACTTCGGGTCGATCGTGGACGCGATCCGCCAGGGGCGCGGCATCTTCGAGAACCTGCGGACGGCGCTCGCCTACGTCGTCGCCGTCCATGTCCCGATCTTCGGGATGTCGCTGGTCCCGGTGTTCATCCCCGGTTGGCCGCTCGTCCTGCTGCCGATCCAGATCGCGTTCATGGAGCTCATCATCGATCCGGCCTGCTCGATCGTCTTCGAGTCCGAACCGATCGATCGGACGGTCATGGATCGTCCCCCGCGACGGGTCGGCGCACCAATGTTCGAGGGCCGTGTGCTCGCGGCGGCCGTCGCGCAGGGCGCTTCGGTGCTCATCGTCGTCGCCGCCCTCTATGTGGGAAGTGTGCTGACCGACCGCCCGGACGACGTGGCCCGTTCGATCCCGTTCACCGCGCTCGTGGTCGGGAACCTCTCGCTGATCCTCGTGAACCGGTCCTGGCGGCTCTCGGTGTGGCAGGCGTTCCGGCAGCGCCGGAACCCGGCTCTGCTCTGGGTGCTCGGCGGAGGGACGCTGCTGCTGATCCTGTTCCTCGCCGTGCCCCCGCTCCGGGACGTGTTCGGCCTGGGTCCGATGTCCGCGCTCGAGGTGACGATCGCGGTCGCTGGGGGTTTGTTCGGTGCGCTCTGGTTCGAGCTGGTGAAGGTGTTCAGGGGACGCACCGACCGTCGGGAGGACGCGCCACAGCACACCGATGGTCCGCCTGTCGATGCCGGTCGTAGCACGACGTGATCTGCGCGGTGCGCGACCGCGGCGCGATCCGGCCGCAGCGAAGTCCGCGTCGTCGTCGAACGGTACCCGCGGAGTGAGCTCCGCATGCGCCGCGACGAGAGCCCGCCTGGAGGATCTCGGGCTCCTGTCAGGTCAGACGTTCTTCACCACAAACCGCGAGGCCGTCGCAGCACTCCAGGACCCTGCATCGACGGCGGGCTGAAACGAGGTCAGGCGACGATCACGCCCCCCTGCTCCGGGTCCCTGCTAGAAGCTGCCGATTCCCTTGCCGATCACCACGACGCTGATAACCAAGAGGAGCACCGCCATGATCACGGCGTTCTCCTTCGCAAGCCATTGCCGCAACACATCGAGCGGCCCGCGGAGCCTATCGGCTGCAACCAGGTAGCCGACCACCGGGACAAGAACCGTGGATGCGGCAATCACCGTGAAGATCGCGATCGGGAGCACCATTGCCGCGGCCTCAAGACCCGAGGCGCCGATCGTCACACCCGCACTGGCCGCCAGCAGCAAGTTCTTAGGGTTGACAGCTGACAACAGGAAGCCGAGACCGAGAGCCTTCGGGAAGGTGATCGAGTCGATCGCCTGCATCCACTTCGGCATCGCCGGTTCAGCTCCCGCCCGCGGTCGGCCACGCCACTGCCGCACCGCCAGCAGCAGGAGCAGCGCTCCCAGAACAAGCTGGATCACACCCTTGATCGGTTGCGAGCCGTCTGGATCCTCCGACGGGAGGATCGACGACAGAACTGTGAAGACCGTCACGGCGACGACGATGCCGAGCACCCAGCCGAGCAGGAATCCGGGGCCGGTCACGCGGGCTCGGGATGACAGGAGCATCAGGATCGCCGCAATGATCGGGATCGGGCTGATCGCGACACCGAGTGCGGGAGTGAGGACATCACCAATGACACTGCCCATGCGCTGACTCCCCATTTCTGCGCCGGCACGGTGTGTCGGAGACGGTTGAGATTCCGGCCAAAGCGACGCCTTGTATTCCAGCAGTCATCGCAACGGGGGATGATTCTGGGAGGCTAGCAGGGCCGCGAAGAGTCCACCCGCCGGATGGACAAGCTCGTCAAGCAGCTCGGCATCAACAGCCTGTCCAAGTCCCAGGTGTCCCGGATCGCGGTCGACCTCGACGAGCAGGTCGACCAGTTCCGGCACCGGCCCCTCGGCGACGCCGGCCCGTTCACCTTCGTCGCAGCGGACGCGCTCACCATGAAGGTCCGGGAAGGCGGCCGAGTGATCAACGCGATGGTCATGGTCGCAACCGGGGTCAACGGCGACGGGCACCGCGAGGTCCTCGGCATTCGCGTCGCCACCAGCGAGACCGGGGCCGCCTGGAACACCTTCTTCGCCGACCTCGTTCCCCGCGGCCTGACCGGCGTCCGACTCGTCACCAGCGATGCCGCACCCACGACGCGGCGAACCTGATGTCTGTCTGCCCCAAGAGCATGTGGCCGGCCGTGAAGGCGATGCTGCACTCCGTCTATGACCAGCCCGACGCAGCCGCCGTTCGTGCCCATGATGGTCATGGTGACCGTGATCCTTTCCACTGGGTTGACGTCACTGCTGGCGTCGACCCGGGAAGGTCACTTCGAGGCAGGCCTGTAATGGGCCACGACCGCCGCTAACGGTCGGGCAAGCTTCTGATCAAGCCATCGGAGTGGGCAGGGTCGGCGCCGGCACCCACCCGGCCGGACAGATGTTGCGGGCAAGCCGGGTCGCTTCCTCGCGGGCGACTGCCTGCTCAGCATCGTCGGTCGGGTGGGGGCCGCGGCGGACTCCAGTGGTGGGATCGGTGTAGAGGGTCGCATCATGGCTGGACGGAAGTCAGTCGACTTGTCACGGGTCAGAGCCTGATCGGGAACGTGGCCATGATGATGATGCCGGCAACCGCGACCCCGATCGCTAGCGCCAGCATGGTCCGGGTCGCCCACCGCGTGATTTCGCGTTGAGACATCGCTGCGAGGAACAGGACGAGCGCGAACAGGACCGTGAGCAACGAGTAGTTGTCGCCGCGCTGATTGTTGACCAGCGCTTGGTCGAACTTCGCATTCGCGAGCGCCGAGAGCTCCGCCGCGCGCTCTGTTCCCTCCGGGACATACTCGGGCATCGCGAATGGTCCGGCTTCCTGCCTTCCGTCTGCGTTCCATGCGTCGAACGCGATACGGAATTCGGGTGTGAACCGCGCCTCTATGAACTCTGCCAGCTCGGTATTACCTTCCGCCACCGCGTTCACCCATTGCGCGTAGATGGTCAGATCCAACTGTCGGTCATCCCTCGCCTCGCCCGCGGCGTCGGTGGCTTCGATTCGTGCGCTTGATGCCTGGCTGAACGCGACAGACATCTCTCCACCCCACTTCGACGCCTCGAAACCGCACCACGCTGTCAATACCGCGGTGATCGACAGCACCAGAACCGTGACGATCTCGACGGCGTCATGCTTTGGCCTCTCGTGGGCGTGCTGGGTCACTCACCATTCATATGCGCACTCGCGCTGATCCCGCAACTGAAGGGGCGTGGAGATCGCACCGAATGTGTCCCTATGCCCCACGCCGGGATACACCTCAACCTCGCCGGGACGCCCTGCAAACGCCGCTGAGGTTGAATCGCTCACCCTTCTTGCCGCTCCTATGCGGGTTGCGGCTCTCGTCGGGATGGTCCGTGATGGTGTGGGCGATGTGGGTCCATACCTGGTTCGACGTGAGGGTCCGTGTCTTCGGTCACCGCGGCCAGGCTCATATCCCCAGGATATGGGCGGATTGCTATGCACGCATACGTTTGAGTGTGGGTGTACG
>CAVOIT010000023.1:0-33332 GCA_963696115.1 uncultured Actinomycetota bacterium
GCCGACGAGGTGCGGGATGCCGGGTTCGCGGGGCTGGATCAGCCCGTGACGATCTCCGACAAGGAGTTGGAACTGTCGGCGGCGCTCGTGGACAGCTACTCCGCGGACTTCGAGCCGGAACGGTTCACGGATGACTACCAGACGCAGTTGCGCGCCCTGATCGCCGCGAAGCTGGAGAAGGGTGACGCGCTGGAGACGGCGGACACGTTCGGTGCGACAGAGGACCGAGAGCCCGAGGGTGAGGTGATCGACCTGATGGCCGCCCTGCGGGCAAGCGTCGAACGCACCCGCCGGCCGCGGGACGACGACAGCGAGGCCGCGTCGGCCGAGCCGGAATCGACGCCACGGGCGAAGAAGCGCCGGCCCGCGAAGGCCTCCTAGACCTGATCCGGAGCCTTCTGGCCGGTGCGGTCGGCGGAACGGCGGGCGCGGCGGCGTTCCAGTAGGTACCGGCCGCCGGAGATCGCCGCGGTGATCACGACCACTCCGATGAGGATCACGTCGATGTAGCGGGTGACCAGATCCGCGACCGGCGGAATCGCGCCGACGGCGTATCCGAGGAGCGTAAGCGCGAACGACCACACCAGCGCTCCGACGGCGTTGTAGAGGGAATACCGGCTCCACCGCATGCGCGCGACCCCCGCAGCCACCGGCAGTACCGTGCGCACGACCGGGACGAACCGGGCGCCGATCACGGCCAGTGGACCGAACCGTTCGAAGAAGACGTTCGCGCGAGCCACATTGGCGCGGCTGAGCACGCCCGTGTCCTTGCGTTCGAAGATCGCCGGACCTGACTTCGCGCCGATGTAGTACCCCAGCTCTCCGCCCAGGAAGGCAGCTGCTCCGATCAGAACCGCGACCAGCCACACGTCCATGACGAACACGCGGCTGGTGTTCGTCAGCAGTCCCGCGATGATCAGCAGCGTGTCCCCGGGCAGCAGGAATCCGAGCAGGAGTCCCGTCTCGGCGAAGATGATGCCGCACACCACGAGGAGCGCCCACGGTCCCGCCGCGGCGATGATGGTCTCGGGATCGAGCCAGGGGATGACACCGGATGCGCGCAACGGGATCCTGTCGAATGAAGTTCAGCGGAACAGCGGGGTGCGGAAGGTGGGACTTGAACCCACACGCCCGAGGGCACAGGAACCTAAATCCTGCGTGTCTGCCGATTTCACCACTCCCGCCGGCGCGTCCAGTCTAGGGTCGGTCGGTGCGCATCCCTTGTCGCTCGCCGAGGTCGGCCGCGGAGGTTATGGCACCGGATGCCGAAACGTGGAACGATCGAGGTATCCCGAGGTGTCTCGACGACGAGCGCTCCTGGCCCGCCGCGGGACGCTACCGAACACCCGCTTCGCGGGGCGAACAGGAAGGCACCAGCATGGGGCTGCTTGAAGGCAAGACCGTGTTCATCACCGGCGGAGGGCGCGGGCAGGGTCGCGCGCACGCCGTCGCGTCGGCACGGGAGGGAGCGGACATCCTCTTCGTGGACACCACGAAGCCGTTCGCGAGCGTGCCGTACCCGCACACGACCGCCGAGGACATGGCCGAGACCGTGCGCCTGGTGGAGGAGCAGGATCGGCGGGTGCTCTCGATCGAGGCGGACGTGCGCGACCAGGCGGCTCTCGACGACGCGGTCGCTCAGGGCATCGCGCAGTTCGGCAAGATCGACGTGCTCATCGCCAACGCCGGCATCTGGACCCTCGCGCCGATCGCGGAGATGACGAAGGAGACCTGGCAGGAGATGATCGACATCAACCTGACCGGCGTGTTCCAGAGCGTCAAATCCGTGGTGGATCACATGATCGAGCGCCAGACGGGCTCCATGGTGCTGACCTCCTCCATCAACGGCCTGGAGGGTGGCCCGGGCTACGCGCATTACGCGTCCGCGAAGTTCGGCGTGGTCGGCCTGATGAAGTCGCTCGCACTCGACCTGGGCCCGCACGGCATCCGCGTGAACACCGTGAACCCGGGCGCCATCCTCACCGGCATGACCGATAACCAGATGGCCTGGGACATGTTCGCCGGCCACCCCGGCGGCACGCACGAGGACCTCGTCCGCGGCGGGTACTCGTTCGGCATCCTGAAGGGCGTCGGGATGCTGGACCCCATGGAGATCGCCAACGCCGCTGTGTGGCTGAACTCCGACATGGCGCGCGCCGTGACCGGCATCACCCTCCCCGTCGACGCAGGCCACCTCGGAATGCCGGGGATCAACATGAACCCGCAGTTCTGACACGCAGAAGGGGCGGGGCGCTGGTCGCGCCCCGCCCCTTCTCGGCCGTCAGCGGAACTCGACGCTGCGAATCGAGTTCCCGAGGTTCACGCCGGTGAACGCGGTGCGCCCTGACGCCGGGTCGGATGCGGCGCCGATCGCGACCAGCAGCGGCACGTAGTGGTCGCTCGTCCGGTGCGCGCCGCGATTGCCGGGCCCCTTCGCGCGGAAGTCGACGAGTTCGTCGACCGCACCGGCCGCGAGCGTCTCGGCCAGCCACGCGTCGAAGTCCCGGTTGTACCCGGGAAGCTCGTCCCACGTGGCGGGGTCGCGTTGGAACGTGGACATGTCGTGCGTCGCGAACCCGGACCCGATCACGAGATACCCCTGGTCCCGCAGACGCCGCAGCTTCTGACCGAGCTTCAGGTTCGCTTCGGGGGACAGGTCGGGCATCGACACCTGCAGCACCGGCACGTCGCCGAGCGGATACATCGCCATGAGCGGGATGAAAGCACCGTGATCCAGCCGCCGGTCGACGTACTGGTGAACGCTGCCACCGGGCTCCACGAGCAGTGGCGCCACCTCCTGGGCCAGCCCGAGGCTGTCGGGCGTCCAGTACTCGGCCTGGTAGTAGCGACGGTGGAACCCGCCGAAGTCGTAGTACAGCGGCACCTGCGGATCGGTGGCCCCCAGGGCGACGGGGGCGTTATCCCAATGCGCGGACACGATCACGATCCCCCGAGGCTTCGGGATGCGCAGGCTCCATTCCAGCAGCGCCTGCAGCCACTGCGGCGAGTCGAGCAGTGGCGGCGCTCCGTGGGACAGGAACAGGGCCGGAAGGGGACCGTCAGAGGGCTCCCAGCGTCGCGCAGCGCGCGAGCGCTCCTTCGCCCGGGGGAGGAACGCGTCGAACGCCCCCATGGGGACGTCCGGACGGATCGACTTCAGCGAATCGTCTCGGACCACGATGTCGGACACGCACCTCACAACGGTGCGGGACCCCTCCGCATTCCCGGCCGCACCACCCGGCTGTGGATAATCCGCGGGGCGGCGCCGGATGCCGCGCCAGGATGCTGCGCATGCCGACCACCGCGCAGCCCACCGCCGCCCTCGCGGCGCGGGTGCGGGAGCGGCTCCGGGCTGACGGCATCGACCCGACGCGCGACCGGGAACGCGCCACCCGGCTGACGCGCGGGGAGATCCGCCGACACAACGACGCCGCGCTCGCCCGTGGCGAGCAGCTCATCGATGATGAGGCGGCATGCGCGCGGGAAGTGCTCGCCCACCTGGCGGGGTACGGCCCGCTGCAGCCGTACCTGGACGACCCGACCGTGGAGGAGGTGTGGATCAACGCCCCCGACCGGGTGTTCCTGGCTCGTGACGGACGCACGGAGCGGGCGCCCGTCACGCTGACGGAGACCGCGGTGCAGGAGCTGGTGGAACGGATGCTGCACGCGACGGGTCGCCGCGTCGACCTGAGCGTGCCGTTCGCGGACGCGTCCCTCCCGGACGGGAGTCGGCTCCATGTGGTGATCGCGGGCATCACGCGCCGGCACTGGGCCGTGAACATCCGCAAGTTCCTCCCCGGCAGCCGGACCCTGCCCCAGCTGGTGGCCGCCGGTTCGTTGCCGCCGGGCGCGGCCGACCTGCTCACCGAGGCGATGGTGTCGGGGCGCAGCATCCTGGTCTCGGGCGCAACGCACGCGGGCAAGACCACGCTCCTGGGCGCGCTGGTGGCGGCCTGCGCGGACCGCCAGCGGATCGTCACCGTCGAGGACACGTTCGAGCTGGCAGTCGACGCACCCGACCTCGTCGCGCTGCAGGGGCGCCCGCCCAGCTTGGAAGGAACCGGGGAGGTGACGCTCCGGCGACTGGTGAAGGAGGCGCTGCGCATGAGGCCCGACCGCATCGTCGTCGGCGAGGTGCGGGATGCCGAGGCCCTCGATCTGCTCCTGGCACTGAACACCGGCGTGCCCGGCGCAGCCACGATCCACGCGAATTCCGCATCGCAGGCGCTGGAAAAGCTCGCATCGCTGGCGCTGCTCGCGGGACGGAACATCGACCGCGCATTCGTGCTGCCCGCTGTCGCGGCCGGCGTCGACCTGGTGGTGCACTGCGAGCGCCTGCCGGACGGGCGGCGCACCGTCGCCGAGATCGCGGAGGTCGGGGACCGTGTGACGAGCGACGGGTTCCAGATCCGTCCGCTGCTGCGTCGGAGAGTCGGATGAGTCTGCTCCTGGGAGCGGTGCTCGCCGCCGGGGTTCTGCTGATCGCATCGCCCTGGCTGTGGCCCGCACGATCCGGTCGGTCCCTGTCCCGAGTTGCGCAGGGGCCGGGGGCGGTCAGCCGGATGCTGGCCGAGGCGGGTTTTCCGTCGGCCTCGCCCGCTGCGCTGCCGCTCGCGATGCTGGCGGGCGGCGCGGTGGCAGCGGCCGCTGCGTGGCTGATCCTGGGCGTGCCCTCGGTGAGCGTCATGGCCGGTGTCGCCGCGGCCGCAGCACCCGTTCTCTGGCTCCGCTCCCGAGCGGGCCGTCGCCGGAAGGCGCGGCGGGCGATGTGGCCAGACGTCTGCGACCTGCTGATCGGCGCCATCCGGTCGGGACTGCCCGTTCCGGATGCCCTCGCCCACATCGCCGAATCCGTTCCGCCGGTGCTGCGACCGGCGTTCCGTGCGTACGCGGCGGACCTGTCCGCCTCCGGCCAGTTCGACAGCAGCACGACGCGGCTGAAGACGACACTCGCGGACCCCACCGCCGACCGCATCCTCGAGACGCTCAGAATGGCGCGGCAGGTCGGGGGCGGCCAACTCGTCCCCGTGCTCCGCTCCTTGTCCACCGCTGTGCGGTCGGATGCCGCGATGCGTGCGGAGGTGGACGCCCGCCAGTCCTGGACCCGCGGTGCAGCGGTGCTGGGAGTCGTCGCACCCTGGGTGATCCTCCTGCTGCTCTCGCTGCGGCCGGAGGGTGCGGCTGCATACTCGGGTGCGGGCGGCGTGGTGCTGATCACGTCAGGAGCCGCCGTGTCGGTGATCGCGTACCGCCTGATGCTCCGCGTCGGACGGCTTCCCGAACCGGAGAGGTGGCTCGGATGAGCGGCGCGACTCTCTCCGCTGCGGCGACGGCGATCCTCGCCGGCGGCGCGCTGGGAGTCGGCGCGACCCTGATCCTCTGGGCGGTCGCGCCGCGGTGGCGCGCCGCATCCCTCGAGCGGCGCATCGCGCCCTATCTGCGGGATGTCGCCGACCCGCGCGGGCTGACGCCCCTGTCCGCGGCGCCGTTCCGGGAGCGGTGGCACACGGCGGTGCTGCGCCTGGGTGCGCTGGCCGGTGGTTCACACGCGGTCGGTCGGCGCCTCGCGCAGGCGGGGTGGTCGATGGATGCCGCAGCCTTCCGAGCCCGGCAGGTCGTGTGGGCGACCACGGGTCTCGTGATCGGGGGTGCGCTCGCACTGGCGCTCGCGGTGGGCGGGGTGATGGCCGCGGCGCTGCTCGTGCTGCCGGTGATCGGAGCGGTGGCAGGCGCGATGTGGCTGGATGTGCGGCTGACAGGAGCCGGGCGCCGGCGCAGCGCACGGATGGCGCAGGAACTGCCGACGGTGCTGGAGTTCCTGGCGCTGTGCCTGACCGCGGGCGAGGGGGTGCTCGACGCCCTGCGCCGTGTCACGACCGTGGGAACGGGGGAGGTGGTCGACGCGCTTCGTCGCGCCGTCCTGGAGGTCGGTACGGGATCCACCCTGTCCGAGTCGCTCGCACGCGTGGGGCGGGACGCGCCCCTTCCAGCGCTGACACGGAGCATCGACCACATCGTCGCCGCGCTCGATCGTGGCGCGCCGCTGGCCCAGGTGCTGCAGGCGCAGGCCTCGGACGCTCGCGAGGCCGCGCAGCGCACCCTCATCGAGCAGGCCGGGCGACGGGAGATCCTGATGCTGTTGCCGCTGGTCTTCCTCATCCTGCCGCTGAGTGTGCTGTTCGCAGTGTTCCCCGGAGTCGTGATGCTGCAGACGGGGATCTGATCCGGACTGTCCGGGAGAGGAGACGACGATGACGACGAGGATGGCCGCGCTGCGAGCGTGGCGGGCACGGATGGCGGTGCGGCTGCTCGGCGACGACCGCGGCGACGTGCCGGGCTGGGTTCTCATCACGCTCATGACCGCGGGGCTGGTGGTGGTGATCTGGGCCATGGCCGGACCGGCGCTGTCCGGGCTGTTCGAGCAGGCGATCTCCCGCGTGTCGGGTCTGTGATCGCGGGCAGCGAGACGACGAGCCATGCAGCAGGGGCGACGGTCCGATGACCGGGGGTCGGCGCCGGTGGAGTTCGTGCTCGTCGGGACCATGCTGACGTTCCTGACGCTCGCGGTGCTCCAATTCGGGTTCGCGGTCTACGTGCGGAACGTGGTGTACGACGCCGCCGTGGACGGCGCTTACCATGCGGCGCTCGCGGACACACCCTTGAACGCCGGTGCGGACCGCGCCCGACAGGTGATCGCCCGCACGGTGGGGGATGGGTATGCGCAGGACGTGACCGTCGCGTCGGGCACGATCGGGGACCAGCCTGTGGTGCTGGTGACTGTGCACGCCACCCTGCCGCTGGTGGGCTTGGCCGGCGTCCCCCGGGGCGTGAAGGTGACCGGGCATGCGCCGGTCGAGTCGCTGGAGTGACCCGGTGGGTCAGCGTCTCCGGGATGATGCGGGGTCGGCGGCCCTGGAGTTCATCGTCGCCGGGTTGGTGCTTCTGGTGCCGCTGGTCTACCTCGTGGTCGCACTGGGCATGATCCAGGGGCAGGCCCTCGGAGCCGAGACGGCGGCACGACATGCGGCCCGCGCGGTGTCGACCGCGCCCGGACCCGAGCAGGCCGACGCCAGGATGCACGCGGTGGTCGCCGCGATCGTCGGAGAGTACGGCATCGACCCTGCACGGATGAACGCCGACCTGTCGTGCCTGGGTTCCCCGCCGGAGTGTCCGGCGGCCGGTGCGACGATCGCGGTGACGGTGCGGGTGGTGGTGCCTCTGCCGCTGGTCCCGCCGGTCCTGGGTCTGGATCGCGTCGCCGCGGTTCCGGTGGAGGCGGCCGCGGCGCAGAAGATGTCGCGCGTGTGGGGTGGGGGGTGAGCGCGCGGATGCGGCGGACCGCCGACGACGAGGGCAGCATCCTGCCGCTCGTCATCGGCTACGCGCTCCTCGCGCTGATGGCGATCCTGGTGTGCACGGCCGCGACGAGTCTGTATCTGGAGCAGAAGCGCCTGGACGGACTCGCGGATGCCGCCGCCCTCGCCGGCGCCGACGGGTTCGTCCTCACCGTGGAGGCGGGTGTGCCGCGGGCGGAGCTGAGCGATCGGAAGGTGCGCGAGCAGGCCGAGGAACTCGTCGCAGCGGTCGCGCCCGACGTGGTCGTGACCTTCGCATCATCCCCTGACGGACGGTCCGCGCGCGTCACGATCGCCGGATTCTGGCATTCTCCGCTCGTGACGCCCTTCGTGCCCGACGGGGTGCCGCTGCAGGCGACAGGCACCAGCCGCACTGCGCTGCGTTGACCGCTGCTCCACCCGTCGGCCGGGCGCTCAGGCGGCGGCCGATGCGGCCACGCGCGGGACGTCCTCCGCCGGCGCGGAGCCGGTGGCCACGAGCACGCCGATCGCGGTCGTGATCGGCATGGCCAGCACGAGAGCGATCCCGCCGACCAGGGCACGCACGATTTCGAGGGCCACGTCCTCGGCGGTCACGAAGTCGAACGCGGTGCTCGCCAGCAGCTGCACCGCGACGATCAGCACCAGGGCCGTGCCGAGGTAGGCGAACACCAGGGTGTAGACCGTTGATGCGACGTGGTCGCGTCCGATCCGCATCGCGTGGCGGTACAGATCCCAGCGGGATGCCGCCGGCGAAGCCGCGCGCAGCTCCCAGATCGCCGACACCTGCGTGATCGTGACGTCGTTGAGCGTTCCGAGCCCCGCGAGCACCACCGAGGCGACCACGATCTGCTGCACGTCCACCCACGTCACGTTGAACGCGAGGATCCCGGCTGCGTCGTTGCCGAACCCGCCCAGGCGGCTTCCCTGCACCGCCAGCGTGGCGAACCCCGTCGACAGGCCGACTCCGATGAGAGCTCCGACCAGCGCGACGGTCGTCCGCATCGACAGCCCGTGGGTGGCGTAGAGCATCACGATCAGGATCAGCGTGGACGCGGCCACCGTCACTGCGACCGCGGGCTGTCCGCTCAGGAGAGCGGGCACCAGATAGCCGACGACGACGACGCCGGCGAACCCGAGACTCACCAGCGCCATCAGCCCCCGCAGCCGCGCGACCGCGACGACGACCACCGCGAAGACGACCGCGAGCCACAGCAGGGATCCGCCGCGGTCGGCGCGGTAGAACGCGAACGACGGCGTCGGCGAGTTCAGCAGTCCGGTCTGATCGAACACCAGGATGCGATCGCCCGGACGCAACCCCGTGTCGGTGATCTCCGGGCCCAGCGGCAGGGGCGCAACGGCACCGGCGTTCGGACCGTCGATGATCCGCACCGTCGAGTCGCCGCAGTCGCCGGCCGCTTCGGAGCCGCCGGTGCATGCGGTGCGCACCTCCACCAGTTCGCCGCGCACGACCTCGACGCCCTCCACCGCGAACGGGACCACGCCTCGGACGGCGTCGACGCGCTCGGCGTCCGGCCACCACACCGCGATGGCGATCACCGCTGCGACCCCGCTGGCGGCCACCGCCGCGATCAGCACGGCTCGGATCCACGTGGTCACCGGCACGCTCGTCGCCGCAGACCCGCCGTGCCCGTGCCCGTGCCCGTGCCCCAGCGCCACGCGGTCCACTCTAAGGGGCAGAGCAAGCGACCCGCGGGTGGCGCTGGGTAGCGTGGGGCGGGTGACCGACGCCGCCGCATCCGCACACGCGCCCGCGCCCGGGGCACGACCGGCGTGGTCGTGGCGGCTCGTGCCTGCCGGCCTGGCGTGCCTGGCGGCACCGGCGTTCTTCGTCGCGCGCATCCCCTGGGCGGGCTGGCTGCTGCTGGCGGGTGCGCTCCTCGGTGCGTGGCTCGTGCAGCGGCGCGCGGAGCGGTCCCCGACGGCAGGGGAGGGGGTGCGCGAGCCGAGTCTGCTGCGCGACCTGTCGCTGATCGCCGCCGGGATGCTGATCGTCAGCTCCATCCCCCTCAAGGCCGAGCTCGACAACGCCGCGATGGTGCGGTTCGGGCTGGCGCTCGGCGGCGCGGTGGCGGTGCCGTACCTGGTGTCGCGGTTCGCGTACCGCGACCGCGCCATCCGGTTCCCCTGGCGCGGCGGCGGCCGATGGCGGGCATGGCAATGGGCGTGGCTGGTGGGGGCGCTGGTCGCGGGCTGGCTGGTGCTTCCGCCCTACTTCATCGGATCGGGTGTGTACCAGAACTGGCCGGTCGTGAACACGCCCGACCTGATCGGCCGGCTGTTCGTCGGCGTCGGCGTCGTCGGGATCTGGGACGAGCTGTTCTTCATCTGCGTCGTCTTCGCGCTGCTGCGCCGCCACCTGCCCGATTGGCAGGCGAACGTGCTGCAGGCGGTCGTGTTCGTGTCGTTCCTGTGGGAACTGGGGTACCAGGCATGGGGCCCGCTCCTGACGGTGCCGTTCGCGCTCATGCAGGGGTTCATCTTCACCGTCACCCGGTCGCTGGCGTTCGTGGTGACCGGGCACCTGCTGTTCGACGCGACCGTGTTCCTCGTGCTCGTGCACGCCCACAACCCGGGTGTGCTCGACGCGCTGTTCCCCTTCGGGTGAGCGCGCCACGCGCCAGGTCAGCGCCGGCGCAGCAGCAGCACCACGTCGTCGGCGAACGCTGGCGCGCCCGGCGGGGCCGGATGCTGCCGCGGCCGCACCTGCGCGAGAACGGTCTCCCACTCGGCCTCCGGCAGTGCCAGGTCGGCGAGAGCCTGCTCGGGGCCGGGGAAGCGTTCGTGACCGTGATCGTGCGCGCTGCCCGGGGGCGGGGCGGCGTGCGTGATGAGGAGCAGGTGCCCGCCCGGCGCGACCCGCCGCGCCATCGCCCGCAGGATCTCCTCGCGGGGGAGCGCCACCGGCGAGTGCAGGAAGCTCGCCGTGATCAGGTCGTAGTCCTCCGCGGGCTCCCACGTGGACAGATCCGCGACCTCGAACCGTGCCCGGTCGGGTGCGAGCCCCGCAGCGGCGGCCGCATCCTGCGCGCGCGCCACCGCGGTCGGCGCGATGTCCACGCCCAGCACCTGCCAGCCCCGGCCCGCCAGCCACAGGGCATCGCCGCCCTCACCGCATCCGAGATCCAGCGCCCGGCCCGGTGGCAACGGGGTCACCGCAGCGACGAGAGCCTCGTTCGCCCGCCCCGACCACACCGGGCCGGCGTCGGCGTACCGTTCCTCCCAGAAGTCGGTCGGGGCGACGTCGTGCCAGCCGCCGTCGGCGCCGGTCACCGGTCCGACGCGGCAGTCTCGGCGCTGGCGGCATCCGCGTGGCGGGTCGCCGCGGCCAGGCTCGAGCGCACCTCATCCATGTCGAGCCCGCGCACGGCGGTGATCACCTGCTCCAGCTGCGGGGCCGCGAGCGCCCCCGGCTGGGCGAACACGACGACGCCGTCGCGGAAGGCCATCAGCGTCGGGATCGACGTGATGCGAAACGCGGCGGCCAGCTGCTGCTCCTGCTCGGTGTCGACCTTGCCGAACACGATGTCGGGATGCTGCTCGGACGCCTGTTCGAACACCGGCGCGAAGACGCGGCACGGTCCACACCATGACGCCCAGAAGTCCAGCAGGACGATGCCCTCGGCGCCGACGGCTTCGGGGAGGGATTCGATCGTGATCTCGCGGGTGCTCACCGCACCGAGTGTACCCCCGCGGGTATCGCTGGGGTCGGGTCCGTTCGGAGGGGATCAGCGCGCGCGCGGCACGAACATCGGGACCCAGCGTGCGAACGCGCCGGCCCCCGCCAGGCCCAGCAGCCCCATCGCCGCCGCTCCGAGCCCGAGCGAGGAGATCGCCGTGATCCCGGAGACCAGGAGCGGCGCGACAGCCCCGCCCGCGTCCGTCAACGTGCGCCACGATCCGAGGAACGCCGCCGGGTCTCCGGCCGGGGCGACATCGGCTCCGAGAGTGAGCAGGATGCCGCTGGACAGGCCGTTGCCCACGCCGATCACCGCCGCGAGCATCGCGTACCACATCGCAGCCTGCGGGGTGTCATGCGTGAACCCGAGGGCGAGGAAACCGGACCCCATCAGGATCATCGCCGGCAGCGCGGCCCACAGGCGCCCGAACCGGTCCATCACCTGCCCGCTGGCGTAGAAGAGCGCGAAGTCGATCGCGCCGGCCACGCCCACCACGAGCGCGATCGTGCCGGAGTCCAGCCCCAGGGACACGCCCCACAGCGGCAGTACCACCTGGCGGGCCGAGCGCACCGCCGCCAGCGACGCCGCCGCCACCCCCAGACGCGACAGCACTCGCCGGTGGCCCCACATCGTGCGGAAGACGCCAATCCGCTCCACGGTCGGGATCGCGCCCGTGACCGCCTCCCCGGTGTCCTCCGCCACCGACGAGTCCCCGGCGGCGGCGGGATCGGCGCGTTCGGGGTCGGGTCCGAACGCGACCAGCAGCACCGTCGCGACCAGGCACACGGCGAGGAACCCGATAGCGCTGCGCTCCTGACCGGTGGTAGCGACGAGTCCGGCCGCCACGAAAGGCCCGGCGAACGTTCCGAGGCGGAACGAGCCGCCCAGCAGCGACAGTGACCGCGCCCGGAACGCCAGCGGAACGCGCGTGGTCATGAACGAGTGGCGGGCCAGTCCGAACACGGCTGCGCAGAATCCCAGCAGGAACACGGCCGCCGCCAGCACCGCCGTGGTGGGTGCCAGCAGCATCCCCGCCGCGGCCACCAGTGCGACGGCCCCTCCGGCCACCATGGTGAGGCGTTCACCGAGCCGAGCCACCGCCCATCCGGCGGGGATGTTGCCCGACAGCTGCCCCACCACCAGGAACGATGCGACCAGCGCCGCCCCGGCGACGTCCGCCCCGAGCTGCGACGCGAGGATCGGGATCAGCGGGATGACCGCACCCTCGCCCAGCGCGAACAGCGCGGTCGGGCCGTACACCATCGGTGCGAACCGCACCAGCACGGAGGAGGCACGGTCGGACACCGCATCCACGGTAGTCTGGAGTGTCATGCTCGAGCTCGACCTGTCCGCCGAAATCCAGGCCCTGAGGTCCACGTTCGATGACATCCGGGCCGTCGTCGACGTGGACGCGCTGCGCGCGGAGATCGCTCGCCTGAGCGAACAGGCAGGCGCCCCCGACCTGTGGGACGACACCGAGCGGGCCCAACGGGTCACCAGCGCGCTCAGCCACCGGCAGACCGAGCTAGCCCGCATCGAGGAGATCCAGCAGCGGCTGGACGACCTTTCGGTGCTCGTGGAACTGGCCAACGAGATGCAGGACGCCGACTCTGCCGCCGAAGCGCGAGCCGAGCTGGCCTCGCTCACCGAGATGATCGGGCAGCTGGAGGTGCAGACCCTGCTGGACGGGGAGTACGACGAACGTCCCGCGGTGGTCACGATCCGGGCCGGAGCCGGCGGCGTGGATGCTGCGGACTTCGCGGAGATGCTGCTGCGGATGTACCTGCGGTGGGCGGAGCAGCACAAGTACCCCGTGACCGTGATGGACACCTCTTACGCGGAGGAGGCCGGGATCAAGTCCGCCACCTTCGAGGTCGACGCGCCGTACGCGTTCGGCACCCTCAGCGTGGAGGCCGGCACCCACCGCCTGGTGCGGATGAGCCCGTTCAATTCCGCCGGTAAGCGCCAGACCTCGTTCGCGGCGGTCGAGGTGATCCCGCTGATGGAGGAGGCGCAGGAGGTGGAGATCCCGGAGTCCGACATCCGGGTCGACGTGTTCCGCTCGTCCGGACCGGGCGGTCAGTCGGTCAACACCACGGACTCCGCGGTGCGGATCACCCACCTGCCCACCGGCATCGTCGTCTCGATGCAGAACGAGAAGAGCCAGATCCAGAACCGGGCCGCCGCGATGCGGGTGCTGCAGGCGCGGCTGCTGCTGCTGCAGAAGGAGCAGGAGGCGGCCACGAAGAAGGAGCTGGCCGGCACCATCACCGCCAGCTGGGGCGACCAGATGCGCTCGTACGTGCTCGCGCCGTACCAGATGGTGAAGGATCTGCGCACCGAATTCGAGGTCAACAACCCGCAGGCCGTGTTCGACGGCGACCTGGACGGCTTCATCGCCGCCGGCATCCGCTGGCGCAAGCGCAAGACCGACGACTGACGTGGATCTGGCGGCGCGCGGGTGTCGCACGGAGCCGCCCGGGGCGGCGAACGTAGGCTGGCACGGCCATGATCCGGTTCGAGAACGTCACCAAGCGCTACCGCGGCGCCGGCCGGCCCGCCCTCGACGACGTCGACTTCGAGGTGCGGCGCGGGGAATTCGTGTTCCTGGTCGGTCCGTCCGGCTCGGGCAAGTCGTCGTGTCTCCAGCTGATCCTGCGGGAGGAGATCGCCAGCGACGGCCGAGTGGTGGTGCTGGGGCGGGACGTGCGCGCTATCCCCAGCCGCAAGGTGCCGTACTTCCGGCGACACATCGGCGCCGTGTTCCAGGATTTCCGCCTGCTCCCGACCAAGACGGTGTTCCAGAACGTCGCGTTCTCGCTGCAGGTGATCGGGTCATCGCGCGGATTCATCCAGCAGGCGGTGCCGGAGGCGCTGGCGCTGGTGGGGTTGGAGGGCAAGCACAAGCGCCTGCCGCACGAGCTGAGCGGTGGTGAGCAGCAGCGCGTGGCGATCGCCCGCGCCATCGTGAACCGCCCCCAGGTGCTTCTGGCCGATGAGCCCACCGGGAACCTCGACCCCGGGACTTCGGTGGGCATCATGCAGCTGCTGGCCCGGATCAACGCGAGCGGCACCACGGTGCTGATGGCGACCCACGAGGCCGGCTTCGTGGACCAGATGCAACGCCGCGTGATCGAGCTGCGGGACGGGGCGATCGTGCGCGACGAGCGTCACGGCGGATACGGTGACACCTCCGGCATCCCGCGGCTCGCGCCGGAGACCGAGCGGGGCGCGGCATCCGTCGCGGCGCTGGCCGCGGTCATGCAGCTGCAGCGGGAGATCGCCGAGACCGGCCAGGTGGAGCCCATCCCTGCCGCGAAACCCGTCGCGGATCGGCTCGACTCCGAACCGTCTCCGGCACCGGTGCCCGAGCTGCCGGAGGTGCCGGTCGAGGAGCTGGGGATCGCCGCGCGCCTGGGCTTGGATGGCGATGACGACGAAGTCGGTCCCACGCGATGAGGTTCTCCCTCACGATCGGTGAGGCGTTCAGCGGGCTGCGCCGCAACGCCTCCATGGTCATCTCCGTGGTGCTGGTCACGTTCGTCTCGCTCACGTTCGTCGGCGCCGCGATCCTCATGCAGATGCAGATCGGCAAGATGAAGGACTTCTGGGTGGATCGCGCCCAGGTCGCCGTGTACATGTGCACGAGCGTGTCGACCGCACCGACCTGCGCGGCGGGCACCGCGGCAACCGACGACCAGATCGCGGCTGTTCGCGCGCAGCTTGACGGTGCCACCTTGGGGCCGCTGATCCGCGACTACACCTTTGAGACCAACGAGGAGGCGTACCAGAAGGCGCTCGCGCAGCTCGGGTCCGAGTACGAGGGGATCATCACGCCGGAGCAGATCAACGCGACGTTCTCCATCAACCTGGTCGACCAGACCCAGTCGGACGTGATCGCCGAGGCGTTCGGGGGGATGGACGGCGTCGAAGAGGTGGCCGACCAGATGCAGTACCTTGAGCCGCTGTTCTCCGCCCTGACCGTCGCAACCTACCTGGCCGTGGGCATCGCTGGCCTGATGCTGATCGCAGCAGTGCTGCTGATCGCCACCACCATCCGATTGTCCGCGTTCGCTCGCCGCAAGGAACTCGGGATCATGCGCCTGGTGGGGGCGTCCAACCGGTTCATCCAGACCCCGTTCGTGCTCGAGGGGGTGTTCGCCGCGCTGATCGGGTCGGCGCTGGCGAGCGTTGCGGTGTGGGCGGGGGTGCGGTTCGGGGTCGACGGGTACCTGCAGTCCCGCATCCCGTTCGTCACGACGTGGGTGGATGCCACCGACCTGGCGCTCGTGATCCCCGTGCTCGTGGTCATCGGCGTGGTGCTGGCCGCCCTGTCTGCCGGCTTCGCGATCCGGCGGTGGCTGCGGGCGTGACCGGCACCCCGGTCCGGCCGGTTGCTAGACTGGCAGGCTGCCGCGGCCGGATGCGGCTGGAACGAGGAGTCCGACCATGCCCAGGGAGCGGGGGGAGAAGGTCGTCGCGACCAACCGCCGCGCCCGCCATGACTACACGATCGAGAAGACCTACGAGGCGGGTCTGGTCCTGACCGGCACCGAGGTGAAATCCCTCCGCCAGGGCCGCGCGAACCTCACCGACGGGTACGCGTACATCGATGGCGGCGAGGCGTTCCTCGACGCGATCTTCATCCCCGAGTACTCGCAAGGGCACTGGACCAACCACGCCACCAAGCGCACTCGCAAGCTGCTGCTCCACAAGGACGAGATCGTGAAGATCTCCCACGCCATCTCCGCCGGCGGCTACACGCTCGTGCCGCTCCGACTGTATTTCTCCGACGGCCGCGCCAAGGTGGAGATCGCCGTTGCGAAGGGCAAGCGCGAATACGACAAGCGGCAGACGCTGCGCGAGCGCCAGGACCGGCGCGAGGCCGAGCGGGCCATCCGCACCCGCAACCGGCTTGGGGAGTGACCCGAGGTGCTGTCGGGGCGGGAATGGTGCTGACCCGGCATCCGTTGTACAGTGACAGGCTCGGTCGCCACGGCGTCCGGTCGACAACTCCACAGAGTGACAGCGGCTTCCTTCACGCGAAGGACACACGGGGATGATCGGTTTCGACATCGCCTGCGCGTCTGCGAGAAGCGGGCCGAGGATGCAGGGTTATCTCGTTAACGATCTCTGCAAAAACACAAGTGCCAATGCAAAGCGCACTGACTTCGCCCTCGCTGCCTAAGCGAGTCCGATAGTCCGTCAGACCGTGGGTGATCCCGCCACGGACCCTGGCGTCATTGAGGGATCTGGCTGCGCGGCGGCGCCTGGACGCCGCGCGGGACTTTTCCCAGGCTGGGCCCGTCGACCTGGGTGTCTGTGCCGAAGGTCGGGGCCGAGCAGAACGCTTCACAGACTGCGCCCGGAGAAGACGCAGGTTCCCAGCGATGGACGGGGGTTCGATTCCCCCCATCTCCACCACTGCCGCTGTCACGACGGAGGACCGGTCCGCCGCATGCCGGAGTGTCGCGGCGGGTCTGCTACAGATGGAGGGTGATCGCCCGAGTCCGTCGCCGCATCCTGCCCACTCTGTCGGTCGCCGCCGCGACCGCTCTCGTCGCTGCGGGGTGCGCGCCCTCGGCTCCCGTCGCTGATACCACCCCGTCCGCAACTGCGTCCGCCGAGCAGGCCGAGGCGATCGATGCCATCGTGCAGGAGAACGTGGATGCGCTGCACCTGAAGGCCGCGCTGGTCGAGGTCCAGGTCGGTGACGAGGTGGTGATCAGTCGGGCGTATGGGGAGTCGCTCACCGGCGTTCCCGCCACCACCGACATGCATTTCCGCAACGGCGCCGTCGCGTTCGCGTACGTGAGCAACCTCCTGCTGCAGTATGTCGACGCCGGCGAGGTGTCCCTCGACGACACGATCGACGCATGGGTTCCGGAGCTGCCCGAGTCCGACACGGTGACACTGCGGATGCTGGCGAACCAGACCTCCGGCTACCCGGACTACGAGACCGACCCGAACTGGGTCGCCGCCTACTACGCCGACCCGTTCCACGACTTCACGTACGACGAGCGGATCCAGTACGCGTTCTCCCGGCCGATGCAGTTCGCCCCGGGCACGAACTGGAGCTACGCGCACACCAACTTCATGGTCCTTGGCCACATTCTGTCCCTGATCGGCGGCGCCCCGCTCGACCAGTTGCTGCAGGAGAAGGTGTTGACGCCGATGGGGCTGACCCAGACCACCGCGTCCGGCACCGCCGTCATCCCGGAGCCGGTGCTGCACGCGTACAGCGCCGAACGGCGCATCCCGCTGCAGGTGCCGGCGGGCGTGCCGTTCCTGGAGGAGGCCACGAGCTGGAACCCGTCCTGGGGGACCCCGGTCGGCGCGGCTCAGACCACCACGATCGGCGACCTGAACACCACCGCCATCGCGATCGGCACCGGCGCCCTGCTCACGGAGGACAGCTACCACGAGATGACCGACTCGAAGCTGATCGGCTTCGGCGAACGGCTCGAAGCGTGCGCGCCGTCCTGCTTCACCCAGCAGGTTGGCTACAACTACGGCCTGGGCGTGGTGCGCTCCGGGGACTGGATGCTGCAGAACCCGTTGCTGTCCGGCTACAGCGCGGTCACGGCCTACCTGCCATCGGAGCGGATCGCGATCTCGGTGGCCACGACGTTCGAGGAGGCAGCCTTTGATCCGGAGACGGGGTACACGAATGCCGGTGACCACATCTTCCGGCTCATCGGTGCGTACCTCGCCCCCGATGCGGCGCCGCCGATGCCGCCCGCCAAGAAGCCGTAGCCGTCGCCAACCCCGACTGCGACGAACAGTCGACTGGGGGGCACGATAGAACCATGGCATCAGGTTCGGCGTCCCGGTCCGATGCCCACCCCGCTCATCCGGTCTGGCGCAGTCCGATCGCCATCGCGGCGACGCAGGACATCCCTGCGGTGCTGCGGGCACTGGATGCGGACCCCGCAGGGCTCGAGCCCGAGGACGCCGCGCGGCGGCTCGCCCGACTGGGGCCGAACCTCGTGCAGGCCAACAGAACGCACGCTGGACGCATATTGCTGAACCAGGTGCGCAGCCCTATCCTGCTGCTGCTGTTCGTCACCGCCGCCGTGTCCGCGGCGATCGGCGACGCGCTGAACGCGACCGTGATCGCCACAATTCTCGTCCTCAGCATCGGTCTCGGGTTCGCGAACGAGTACCGGGCCGCGCGCACGGCCGTCTCGCTGCATGATCGCATCCGCCGCCGTGCGATCGTCATCCGCGGCGGTGAGCGCACCGACGTCGACGTGGGTGCGCTCGTGCCCGCCGACATCGTCCTGCTGACACCGGGTGCGATCGTTCCGGCCGATCTTCGGCTGCTCGAGGCGGAGGACCTCCGGTGCGACGAGAGCATCATTACCGGCGAGTCGGCCGCGGTGGACAAACGGACCGAGCCGATGCCAGGATCCCCGGGGCTGGGGGACCTGGACTGCTGCGCTCTCATGGGGACGATCGTCCAGTCCGGGCAGGGACGCGGAGTCGTCGTCGCCACCGGCGCCAACACCGAGTTCGGTCGCATCGCGGCGGGATTGGACCGTCGCGAGCCGCAGACCGAGTTCCAGCGCGGGCTCTCCCGGTTCTCGTCGTTCCTGCTCGTGATCGCTCTGATCCTCACGGGGGCGATCCTCGTGGCCAACATCGTGCTCGGCCGCTCCTGGGTGGAGGCGCTGCTGTTCTCGCTCGCCATCGCGGTCGGGATCACCCCGCAGCTGCTGCCCGCCGTGGTCAGCACGAGCCTGTCCGCCGGAGCGCGGTCCCTGGCCCGGCGGCACGTGCTCGTCATGCGGATGGTGTGCATCGAGGACCTCGGCGACCTCGATCTGCTGATCACCGACAAGACCGGCACGCTCACCGACGGGCGAGTGACGTACTCGCATGTGATCACCGCGCCTGGGGCCACCACGGACGACGTGACGCGGGCGGCGTTGCTGGCGACCGCAGCGGACTGGACGACTCGGCATGCGGGCACGGCAGGACTCGATGCGCTGGACACTGCGCTGTGGCTGGCGATGGGAACGGATTGGGACCCCGGCAGCGATCGGCCCGTGGACCTGTTGCCGTTCGACCATGTGCGCCGGATGGCGAGCATGCTGGTGGACCACGCGGGAGCGACCCGCCTGATCAGCAAGGGTGCCCCGGAATCGGTCCTGCAACGGTGCACGCAGGTCCCGCCCTCCGCCCGGGATGCCCTTGACGACGCGTACCGGCGCGGGCTTCGGGTGATTGCCGTCGCGCAGCGCCCCGCGGATGGTCTGACTCGCGTGAGCCCCGCCGACGAATCAGGGCTGCAGCTGGTGGGCTTCGTCTGCTTCGTCGACGCACCCAAAACGGGCGCGTCGGAGTCTCTGGCCCGGCTCGCGGCCCTCGGCGTGGACGTGCGGATCGCCACGGGCGACAACGGGCAGGTCGCGCAGCGGGTGTGTGAGGAGCTGGGGATGCCCGGTGGACGGGTGATGACCGGCGCCGAGGTGGACGAGTTCGATGACGCGGCGCTGCGCGACCAGGTGCAGAGCGTCACCGTATTCGCGCGCGTCTCGCCCGAGCAGAAGGGCCGGATCGTCTCCGCCTTCCGAGCCCGCGGCAGATCGGTCGGATTCCTCGGCGACGGCGTGAACGACGCGCTCGCGCTGCACCAGGCCGACGTAGGGGTGTCGGTCGACTCCGCGGTCGACGTCGCCAAGGATGCGGCCGACGTACTGCTGCTCGACAAGGACCTCGGGGTGCTCGCGGACGGGGTCGTCGAGGGCCGGCACATCTTCGCGAACACCATGAAGTACGTGTTCATGGGCACCTCGAGCAACTTCGGCAATATGTTCAGCGCCGCCGTCGCCTCGCTCGTGCTGCCGTTCCTGCCGATGCTGCCTGGCCAGATCCTCCTGAACAATCTGCTCTACGACGCCGGCCAGCTCGCGATCCCCACCGACCGGGCCGACCCGGAGCAGCTCCGCACGCCCTCGCACTGGAACATCGGGCAGATCCGCCGGTTCATGCTCGTGTTCGGGCCGATCAGCTCCTTGTTCGACTTCGCCACCTTCGCGCTCATGCTCGGCGTGTTCCACGCCACCCCGCCGGAGTTCCGCACCGGGTGGTTCATCGAGTCGATCGCGACGCAGACACTGATCGTTTTCGCCATCCGCACCCGCCGCGTGCCCTTCCTGCGGAGTCGGCCATCGGTGACACTGACGGCGGCCGTCCTCGGGGTCGTGCTGCTGTCCGTACTGATCCCGTTCACGCCACTGGCCGGCCCGCTCGGGTTCACTCCGCTGCCCGCCGCGTTCTTCCTGCTGCTGCTGGTGATGCTGGTCGGTTATCTCGTGCTGGTCGAGATCGCCAAGTTCTGGTTCTACCGCACCGCCGCCACCGCGACGGCGCCGACCGGACGAACCCGGGGTCGCGCGCACCGGGTGGCGCGGGCCGCAGCCCGGTTCCGAGCCGCTCCGGCCGCCATCGAGACCGGGCGTCCTTCGGTGCGCCCCCTGGGACTCGAACCCAGAACCCACTGATTAAGAGTCAGTTGCTCTGCCATTGAGCTAGAGGCGCCGGCGTGCCGACCCATCAGGGCAGCGACCGATCGCCCACGATACCATCGGCGCGACGACGCGCCGAACCGTGCTGCGGGATCCGCGGCCCCACCGCGCGGGACGGTATCCTGACTGCGTGCCGGCCTCGCCGCGGACCCCCGCCCCTGTGCACGGCGCCGACCTGGCCTTCGCGCTCCGGCTCGCCGACGCCGCCGACGCGGTCACGATGGCGCGATTCCGATCCACCGACCTCGACCTCCACGTCAAGGACGACGCGACGTTCGTCACCGACGCCGACCTCGCCGCCGAGCGTGCTCTGCGGACCCTCATCGGGTCGGAACGTCCCGCGGATGCGGTGTCGGGCGAGGAGTTCGGCACCCAGGGCACGGCCGCGCGCCGCTGGATCCTCGACCCCATCGACGGCACGCACAACTACCTGCGCGGCATCCCGATGTGGGCGACGCTCATCGCGCTCGCCGTGGACGACGCACCGCAGCTCGGCGTGGTCAGTCAGCCCGCGATCGGGCGCCGCTGGTGGGCGGGCGCCGGTGGGGGAGCGTGGACGAACGGGGAGGATGGCCCGCGCCCCATCCGGGTGTCCGACGTGGACGCGCTGGCACACGCCAGCATCAGCTTCCAGAGCATCGGCCAGTGGGACGAGGCCGGCCGGGTGCACGACCTGTTGCGCGTGGCCCGCGCGGTATGGCGCGACCGCGGCTATGGCGACGCCTGGCCCTACATGATGCTCGCCGAGGGGCGTCTCGAGATGGTCGCGGAGTTCGGGGTGAAGGAGTACGACATCGCGGCGCACGCCGCCATCATCACCGAGGCCGGTGGCCGCCTCACGTCGACGGACGGGTCAGCATCCCTCGCCACCGGGTCGGTCCTGGCCACCAACGGGGCTCTGCACGACTCGTTCCTGCGCCTCCTGCAGCCTCCCGCGGATCCGGAGGCGGCAGCATGAGACGCACCGCCCCCTCCGCTGCGGCGGCGGCGATCCTCATTGCGGCTCTGACCGCGTGCGCGCCGAGCGCGCCGCCTGCGACGCCCACCGCCGCATCGTCCGCTCCCGCCACGACCGATCCGACGGTGACGCCGACGCCCGATGCGGAGGGCGGCGTCCCCACGTGCGAGGAGCTCATCCCCGCCTCGCTCGTGGAGCAGTTCTCATCCCAGGGGTGGAGTTACCGCGCCGATGTGTTCCGTGTGGGCGACCTCACCCTGACCGACGGAGTGCAGTGCGTGTGGGGCGACTACAGCGTTGCCAGCGATCACGTCCTGATCTTCGGCTGGGCGGCGGCCACGCCCGCCGAGATCGACCAGGCGCGCGCATCCCTGCTCGCCTCGGGGTGGCAGGTGGCCGAGGATGCGTCGGGTACGTACATCACGGAGAACCCCGCCACCGCGGTCGCCACCGACGAGAACGGTTTCGGGATGACCTACCAGTTCGGCGACGGCTGGATCGCGGTCGCCGACACCAAGCAGGGACTGCTGCTCATCGAACGGCCGGCCTGAGGCCTGTCAGTCCCGCAGCCGCCGCCGCAGCAGCTTCTGCTCCCGGCCCGCGACCGGCGAGTCCGACGCCACGAGCCGGCCCCGGGACGCCCGCCGCGTGTCCACGATCGCCCCGATCGCCAGCGCCAGGGTGATGCCCCAGCTCAGCCACGCCAGCGCCGTGCGCCACGTGAACGGCTGTCCGCCCCGCAGAGCCCCGGAGCAGTGTTCCGAGACTGAGGAGGGCGCTGAACAGGCCGGTGCGGAACAGGTACGTGCGCATGCCTCGACGCTACCGCGCGCGAGGATAGCCCCTTCGGCGTCTTGACGAGCGAGAGTGGGGCGTGCGACGGCCCGCGCGGTAGCGTGGGGTCACCGACCCAAGCCCCGGGGGGTTCGCGCGTGTCCCAAGCCGACTTCGTCGTCGTCGCCAATCGGCTGCCCGTCGACAGTGACGACGCCGGCGGATGGCGGCGTTCCCCCGGGGGGCTGGTGACGGCGCTCGAGCAGGTCATGAGCAAGCGCACCGGCGCATGGGTCGGATGGCCGGGAAGCGCCGACCTGGAGGTGGACCCGTTCGACGTCGACGGGATGCGGCTCGTGCCGGTCCCTTTGTCGGCCGATGAGGTCGAGCAGTACTACGAGGGCTTCGCCAACGACACCATCTGGCCGCTGTACCACGACGTGATCTCTCCGCCCCGCTACCGCCGTGCCTGGTGGGAGGCCTACGTGCGGGTCAATGAGAGGTTCGCCGCAGCCGCCGCGGCCGTCGCCGCCCAGGGCGCGACCATCTGGGTGCACGACTATCAGCTGCAACTGGTCCCGCGGATGCTGCGCGACCTCCGGCCCGATGTCACCATCGGCTACTTCCACCACATTCCCTTCCCCGCATACGGCCTGTATTCGCAGTTGCCGTGGCGCCGACAGGTGCTCGAGGGCCTCCTCGGCGCCGACGTCATCGGTTTCCAGCGCGTCGCCGACGCCAGCAACTTCGCTCGCGCCGTCCGCCGCCAGCTGCGCTTCGATACGAAGGCGGGCAGCGTCCGCGTGCCCACCGCGGGCGGCGGCTCACGCACCGTGCAGGCTCGGGCGTTCCCGATCTCCATCGACACGGACGCCTACATCGAGTTAGCCCACCGGCCCGACGTCCAGGAGCGCGCGCGCACCATCCGCGAGGAGCTGGGCAATCCCCGCCGCATCCTGCTGGGAGTGGACCGGCTGGACTACACGAAGGGCATCCAGCACCGCCTCAAGGCGTACGGCGAGCTGCTCGAGGACGGCCGGATCAGCGTCGAGGACGTCACCCTCGTGCAGGTCGCCAGCCCCAGCCGGGAACGGGTTGCCGCGTACGTGCAACTGCGCGACGAGATCGAACTGACCGTCGGGCGGATCAACGGCGACTTCGACACGATGGGCCACACCGCGATCCGCTACCTGCACCAGGCCTACCCGCGCGAGGAGATGGTGGCGCTGTACCTGGCAGCGGACGTGCTGCTGGTCACGGCGCTGCGGGACGGCATGAATCTGGTGGCCAAGGAGTA
This sequence comes from uncultured Actinomycetota bacterium, assembly GCA_963696115.1. GTDB lineage: Bacteria > Actinomycetota > Actinomycetes > Actinomycetales > Microbacteriaceae > Microbacterium. The sequence goes on from CAVOIT010000023.1 coordinate 23,598, forward strand.
CGTGGCAAGCCGCATCGACGAACGCGGCGTGCTCGTGCTCAGCGAGTTCGCCGGCGCCGCCGACGAGCTCGGAGCGGCGCTCCTGATCAACCCGCACGACATCGGCGGGGTGAAGGAGGCCATCATGACGGCGATCCGGATGCCGCCGTCCGAGCAGCAGCGGCGGATGCGGTCGCTGCGCAAACGCGTGCTCGAGCACGACGTCGAGGACTGGTCCCGCGAGTTCCTCGCCGCTCTGGCCGAAGCCGCCGGCGAAAAGCCCGCATGAGCGTGGACGACGCTGACGGCGACGCTCTGGAACGGATCGCGGCTACGCCCCGGCTGCTGGTCGCCCTCGATCTCGACGGCACCCTCGCACCGTTGCGGGATGACCCCATGACCGCGCGGATCACCCCCGATGCGCGCGCCGCGGTGCAGGCGCTGGCGGCGCTGCCTGACACGGAGGTCGCGATCGTTTCGGGGCGGAGCCTGCGCGACCTGCGCGTGATCGCCGAGCACGACGACGCGTCCCCACTGCACCTGGCGGCCTCGCACGGGGCGGAGTCCTGGCATCCCGGGGAGGCGGTGCCCACGGACGAGCGAGCGGACCCGGCCGTGGCCGCAGCGACGGATGCCGCGCGCGCAGCGATCGCGGACCTCGCCGGCCCGTGGATCGAGCCCAAGCGGATGGGGTTCGCGCTGCATACCCGCACCAGCGGCGCGGACGCCGCCGCCATCGCCCGCGACCGCATCGACCGCCTCATGGCCGAACGCGCCCCCGCGTGGCGACGGCGCACCGGCCACGACATCCTCGAGTTCGCCGCCCGCCCTGAAGGCAAGGACACTGCCGTGGCGGATCTCCGCCGCCGGGTCGGGGCGACGGCGGTGCTGTACGTCGGCGACGACGTCACCGACGAGGATGCGCTGGCCAGCCTCGCCGGCGACGACCTGGGGGTGCGGGTGGGGGACGGGCCCACCGCCGCCGCCGTCACCGTCCCCGACCCGTCCGCGGTGGCGCGGATGCTCGCCGACCTCGCCCGCCGCCGGGCGGGACGGCTCGGCAGGGCTCGGGAATAGACTGCAACGGTGAGCGAACCCGGCCAGCCCGTCGACATCAAACCCCGCAGCCGCGTCGTCACCGACGGCATCGAGGCCACCACCTCGCGGGGCATGCTGCGGGGCGTCGGGATGGGCGACGACGACTGGGACAAGCCTCAGATCGGCATCGCCTCCAGCTGGAACGAGATCACCCCCTGCAACCTCAGTCTGGATCGGCTCGCGCAGGGCGCGAAGGAGGGCGTGCACGCCGGCGGCGGGTATCCGCTGCAGTTCGGCACCGTGTCCGTCTCCGACGGCATCTCCATGGGCCACGAGGGCATGCACTTCTCCTTGGTCAGCCGTGAGGTGATCGCCGACTCGGTCGAGACCGTCGTGATGGCCGAGCGCCTGGACGGCACGGTGCTGCTGGCCGGATGCGACAAGTCGATCCCCGGGATGCTGATGGCCGCGGCCCGGCTGAACCTGTCCAGCGTGTTCCTGTACGCCGGGTCGATCGCACCCGGCTGGGTCAAGCTCAGCGACGGCACCGAGAAGGAGATCACCATCATCGACTCCTTCGAAGGGGTGGGCGCGTGCATGGCGGGCCGCATGAGCGAAGCCGACCTGAAACGGATCGAATGCTCATTCGCGCCGGGGGAAGGCGCGTGCGGCGGCATGTACACCGCGAACACGATGGCTTCCGTCGCCGAAGCGCTGGGACTGAGCCTGCCCGGCTCGGCCGCGCCGCCGTCGGCGGACCGCCGTCGCGACATGTTCGCCCACCGCTCGGGCGAAGCGGTGGTGAACCTGCTGCGCCAGGGCATCACCGCCCGCGACATCCTCACTCGGGAGGCGTTCGAGAACGCGATCGCCCTCGCGATGGCGCTCGGCGGATCCACCAACGTCGTGCTGCACCTGCTGGCGATCGCGCGGGAGGCTGAGGTCGAGCTGTCTCTGCATGACTTCAACCGGATCGGCGACAAGGTGCCGCATGTGGCTGACATGAAACCGTTCGGCCGGTTCGTCATGAACGACGTCGACCGCCAGGGCGGCATCCCCGTCGTGATGAAGGCGATGCTGGACGAAGGTCTCCTGCACGGCGACGCCCTCACGGTCACCGGGCGCACCCTGGCCGAGAACCTGCGCGACCTCGACCCGGACCCGGTGGACGGCACCGTCATTCACCGCTTCGACGACCCCATCCACGCCACCGGCGGACTGACCATCCTGCACGGCTCGTTCGCCCCCGACGGCGCGGTGGTGAAGACAGCCGGGTTCGACGCGGCAGTGTTCGAAGGGCCTGCGCGCGTGTTCGAACGCGAGCGGGCCGCCATGGACGCCCTGGAGGCCGGCGCGATCCAGGCCGGCGACGTGGTCGTCATCCGGTATGAGGGCCCCAAGGGCGGCCCCGGGATGCGGGAGATGCTGGCCATCACCGCCGCGATCAAGGGCGCCGGGCTCGGCGCCGATGTATTACTGTTGACCGACGGACGATTCTCGGGCGGCACAACCGGCCTGTGCATCGGCCACATAGCACCCGAGGCGGTGGACGCCGGTCCCATCGCGTTCGTGCGCGATGGTGATCTGATACGGGTCGATATCGCGGCCCGGTCGCTGAATCTGCTCGTGGACGACTCTGAGTTGGCAGCGCGCCGAATCGGCTGGGAACCCCTTCCTCCGCGGTACACCCGCGGCGTTCTGGCCAAGTACTCCAAGCTCGTGCACTCCGCAGCGGAGGGCGCGGTCACCGGGTAGCCGTCATCCCCATCCCGTTCGCTCCGACCTAGAGGTTTCTTCCGCCATGTCCTCCGACATCGCCTCAGCCTTGCCCCGGCCACCGGCCCGCACCGCGTCCGCCCCCGTGCTCTCCGGCGCCCAGGCGGTAGTCCGCTCGCTCGAGCTGCTCGGCGTCACCGACGTGTTCGGGCTGCCTGGCGGCGCGATCCTGCCCGTCTACGACCCGCTCATGGATACCTCCGAGATCCGCCATATCCTCGTGCGCCACGAGCAGGGCGCCGGGCACGCGGCGCAAGGCTATGCCGCCGCGTCCGGCCGCACCGGCGTGGCGATCGCCACGTCCGGCCCCGGGGCGACGAACCTGGTGACCGCGATCGCGGACGCCTACATGGACTCGGTGCCGATCGTGTGCATCACCGGTCAGGTGTTCTCCACCCTCATGGGCACCGACGCGTTCCAGGAGGCCGACATCGTCGGCATCACGATGCCGATCACGAAGCACTCCTTCCTCGTCAAGCGCGCCGAGGAGATCCCGGAGGCGATCGCCGCGGCCTTCCACATCGCCGGCACCGGCCGGCCCGGGCCGGTGCTGGTGGACATCACGAAGGACGCGCAGCAGGACGAGGTGCCGTTCGTGTGGCCTCCGAAGGTGGACCTGCCCGGCTACCGGCCGGTCACGAAGGCGCACGGGAAGCAGATCCAGGCCGCCGCGCAGCTCCTGGCCGCGGCCCGCAAGCCCGTGCTGTACGTCGGAGGCGGGGTGGTGCGCGCCGAGGCGTCCGACCAGGTGCGCGAGCTCGCGGAGGTCACCGGTGCCCCGGTGGTCACCACGCTGATGGCGCGGGGGACGTTCCCCGACTCCCACCCGCAGCACCTGGGGATGCCGGGCATGCACGGCACCGTGCCTGCCGTGCTCGCGATGCAGGAGGCCGACCTGCTCGTCGCCCTCGGCGCCCGGTTCGATGATCGGGTCACCGGCAAAGCGTCCCTGTTCGCACCGGAGGCGAAGGTGATCCACGTGGACATCGACCCGGCGGAGATCTCCAAGATTCGCACGGCCGACGTCCCCATCGTCGGCGACGTGCGCGAGGTGCTCATCGACCTGATCGCGGCCTACCAGGATGCCGCCGACGGCGCCGCACCGGTCCTGACCGACTGGTGGAGCTACCTCGACGGGCTGCGCGCGCAGTTCCCCATCGGCTACGCACCCACCAGCGATGGCCTGCTGGCGCCCCAGTACGTGATCCAGCGCATCGGGGAGCTCACCGGGCCCGAAGGCGTGTACGTGGCCGGCGTGGGCCAGCACCAGATGTGGGCGGCGCAGTTCATCCGCTACGAACGTCCGCACGCGTGGTTGAACTCCGGCGGCGCGGGCACCATGGGGTACGCAGTGCCCGCCGCGATGGGTGCGAAGGTGTCCCAGCCCGACCGGGTGGTGTGGGCGATCGACGGCGACGGATGCTTCCAGATGACCAATCAGGAGCTCGCGACCTGCACCATCAACCGCATCCCGATCAAAGTCGCGGTCATCAACAACTCGTCGCTCGGGATGGTGCGCCAGTGGCAGACGCTGTTCTACGACGGCCGCTACTCCCACACCGACCTGGAGACCGGTCACGGAACGGCGCGGGTTCCCGACTTCGTCAAGCTCGCCGAGGCGTACGGGGCTCTGGCTCTGCGGGTCGAGCGCGAGGAGGACGTGGACGCCGCGATCCTGACCGCTTTGGAGACCAACGACCGTCCGGTGGTGATCGATTTCGTCGTGTCCGCCGACGCCATGGTGTGGCCGATGGTGCCGCAGGGCGTCAGCAACAGCTACGTGCAGTACGCACGCGATAACGCTCCGGCCTTCGACGAGGAGGGGTGAGATGACCAGTCACGTGCTCAGCCTCCTGGTGGAGAACAAACCCGGCCTGCTGACCCGCGTCGCCGGCCTGTTCGCCCGGCGTGGCTTCAACATCGAGTCCCTTGCCGTCGGGGTCACCGAGATCCCGGGCCTGTCCCGCATCACCGTGGTCGTCGACGTGGAGGACCTGCCGCTGGAGCAGGTCACCAAGCAGCTGAACAAGCTCATCAACGTCCTGAAGATCGTGGAGCTCGAGCCGGCCTCGTCCGTGCAGCGCGAGCACATGCTCATCAAGGTGCGCGCCGACAACCAGACCCGTTCCCACGTGCTCGAGGTGGTCAGCCTGTTCCGCGCGCAGATCGTGGACTACGCGCCCGACGCGGTGGTGGTCGAGGTCACCGGAGACAAGGGCAAGGTCGAGGCGCTGCTGCGCGCCTTGGAGCCCTTCGGGGTCAAGGAGCTGGCGCAGTCGGGGCTGCTGGCGATGGGCCGCGGCGGCAAGTCCATGACCGAACGGGTCCTGCGGGGCTGACCGCACTGCGCCGCCCGGCTAGGGTCAGAGGCGGCACGAGATTCACCGACGACACGTGCGAGGAGAACACACCATGGCCGAGATGTACTACGACGACGACGCCGACCTGTCGCTGATCCAGGGCAAGAAGGTGGCCGTTGTCGGCTACGGCTCGCAGGGCCACGCGCACGCGCAGAACCTGCGGGACTCCGGCGTGGAGGTCGTGGTGGCCCTGCGCGAGGGGTCTAAGTCGATCCCGAAGGCGCAGGAGGACGGATTCGAGGTGAAGTCCACCGCGGATGCGGCGGCGTGGGCGGACCTCATCATGATCCTCGCGCCCGACCAGACCCAGCGGGGGCTGTACCGCGAGGAGATCGAGCCGCACCTGACCGCGGGCAAGACGCTCGCGTTCGCGCACGGCTTCAACATCCGGTTCGGCTACATCACCCCGCCCCCCGGTGTGGACGTGATCCTCATCGCCCCGAAGGCCCCCGGCCACACCGTGCGTCGCGAGTTCGTCGCCGGCCGCGGCATCCCCGACATCATCGCCGTCGAGGCCGACGCGTCGGGGCAGGCGTGGGAGGTCGCGAAGGCGTACGCGAAGGCGATCGGAGGCACGCGCGCGGGCGTGATCAAGACCACGTTCGCGGAGGAGACCGAGACGGACCTGTTCGGCGAGCAGTCGGTGCTGTGTGGCGGGGTCTCCCATCTCGTGCAGTACGGCTTCGAGACGCTCACCGAGGCGGGCTACCAGCCGCAGATCGCGTACTTCGAGGTGCTTCACGAGCTGAAGCTGATCGTGGACCTGATGTGGGAGGGCGGCATCGCCAAGCAGCGGTGGAGCGTGTCCGACACGGCGGAGTACGGCGACTACGTATCGGGCCCGCGCGTGATCGACCCCCAGGTCAAGCAGCACATGAAGGACGTCCTCGCCGACATCCAGTCCGGCGCGTTCGCCCAGCGCTTCATCGCCGACCAGGATGCCGGCGCTCCCGAGTTCCTCGCGCTGCGCGAGAAGGAGGCGCAGCACCCGATCGAGGCGGTCGGCAAGGAACTGCGGGCCCTGTTCTCGTGGAGCCAGCAGGACGCCGACTACACCGAGGGCTCGGCGGCCCGCTGACACCGGCGGCCGAACCCGGAGCGCGATGAGCGGCGGCGACGACGAGGCCCTGGACTGGGGCGACGACGACCCGACCCTGCAGTCGGCGGCCCCGGGTGCCGCGTCTGCGCTGCCGTCCGGCTACCGGGCCGTGGGGCGCGGGAGCGACCAGGTTTCCGAGGAACCCGCCACCGCGGAATCCGCGACCCCGTCCGACCAGCCGGCGACCGCGCCCGGCAACGTCGCACTGGTGGCGACCGGCGTGGTCGCCGGCATCTACGTGCTCCTGGCCATCGGGTGGGTCATCGGCGGGCTTCGGCTGGCCGCGGTCGCCCCGCTCCTGGTCGCACCCGGAGGCGGCGACGTGCCCGGGTGGAGCGGCGGCAACGTCGTCGCCGTGTGGCTGGCGGTCGCCGCGCCCGTGCTCTGGTTCACGACGGTGATGCTCGCAACCCGCCGTTCCCGGTCGTGGCTGCGGTGGTTGCTGCTGGCCGCCGGCGCGCTCCTGCTGCTGCCGTGGCCGTTCATTATGGTGGGGGTGACTGGCGCATGAGCGGAACCGCTCCCGCGCGCACCTCGGCGCTGCCCGTCCCGGCGATCGTCGCGATCGCCGGCGGCTTCGGCCTGTTCTACGCGTACGCGGTGTGGAGCGCGGTCACACTCCTGATCGCGCAGGCGACCGGGCCCCTGGGCCTGAACGGCCTGGGGTGGTTCGTGCTGCTGGCGGCGGTGCTGTTCCCCGCCGCCGTGTTCGCAGGGGCGTTCGCCCTGGGCTGGCGGCGCCGCGCCGGATGGTTCGCACTCACCCTGCTGGTGGGCCTCGCGCTGGTCGCGGTGTTCTGGCTGAACGTGCTCGGCTACGCATACGCGTACGGGGCGGCCCTCCTCGGCGGCTGAACCGGGGCCGCACTCGGTCACCGCTAGGCTGAACGGTGGCCCGCGCGCACCGACCCGCGGACCGCAACCGCCCCGGCCGTGCCCGCCACGGCTCCCGCATGTCCCGAGGATCCGTTGTGACCAAGCCCGTCGTCCTGCTCGCCGAGCAGCTCTCACCTGCCACCGTCGACGCACTCGGCCCGGACTTCGAGATCCGCAGCGCCGACGGCGCCGACCGGGCAGCGCTCCTGCCGGCGCTGGCGGATGCCGCCGCGGTGCTGATCCGCTCCGCCACCCGGATGGACGCCGAGGCGATCGCCGCCGCGCCCCGCCTGAAGGTGATCGCGCGCGCCGGCGTGGGCCTGGACAACGTGGATGTGAGGGCCGCCACCACCGCCGGCGTGATGGTCGTCAACGCCCCCACCTCCAACATCGTGTCGGCGGCGGAACTGACCATCGGCCACATCCTGAGCCTCGCCCGCCGCATCCCGGCGGCGCGCGCGTCGCTTATGGCGGGGGAGTGGAAGCGCAGCGCGTTCACCGGCACCGAGCTGTACGACAAGACCCTGGGGATCATCGGCCTGGGCCGGATCGGGGCGCTCATCGCCGCCAGGATGCAGGCGTTCGACATGCGCACCATCGCGTTCGACCCCTACGTCACCAGCGCCCGGGCCCAGCAGCTGGGCGTGGAACTGGTCACCCTGGACGAGCTGCTCGAACGCAGCGACGTGGTCACCATCCACATGCCGAAGACCCCCGAGACCAGCGGCATGATCGGTGCGGACCAGCTGCGGCGGATGAAGCGCACCGCGGTGATCGTCAACGTCGCCCGCGGCGGGCTCATCGACGAGCAGGCGCTGCACGACGCGATCGTGGCCGGCACGATCGCCGGAGCCGGGCTGGACGTGTTCACCTCCGAGCCTCCGACGCCGGGGAGCGCGGCCGCGCAGCTCGTGGCGCTGCCGACCGTGGTCGCAACTCCGCATCTCGGAGCCTCCACCGACGAGGCCCAGGAGAAGGCAGGCGTGTCCGTCGCCCGCTCGGTACGGCTGGCGCTGTCGGGCGAGCTCGTACCCGACGCGGTGAACGTCGCCGGCGGCGTGATCGACCCGTACGTGCGTCCCGGCATCCCCCTGGTCGAGAAGCTCGGGCAGATCTTCGCGGCCCTGGCCCCCTCCGCGATCACGAGCATCGACGTGGAAGTGCACGGGGAGCTGCAGAACTACGACGTCAGCGTGCTCAAGCTCGCCGCGCTCAAAGGCGTGTTCAGCGCCATCGTGAGCGAGACCGTCTCCTATGTGAACGCCCCGCTGATCGCCGAGCAGCGCGGTGTGGAGGTCCGGCTGATCGTCGACGGCGTCAGCGAGGAGTACCGCAACGTCATCACCATCGCCGGGGCGCTCTCGGACGGCTCGCAGCTGTCGGTGTCGGGCACGCTCACCGGCACCCGCCAGATCGAGAAGCTCGTGGGGATCAACGGCTACGCCCTGGAACTGCCGATCGAGAAGCACCACATCGTGATGCTCTACACCGACCGCCCCGGCATCGTCGCCGTCTACGGGCAGCGGTTCGGGGAGGCGGGCATCAACATCGCCGGGATGCAGATCGCCCGCCGCAGCGCCGGAGGTCAGGCGCTGTCGGTGCTGACGGTGGACTCGCCCGTGCCGGAGGACCTGATCGGGGAGATCGGGTCCGAGATCGACGCCAGCATGTTCCGGCAGATCTCGATCGCCGAGACGTGAGCCGCCTCACTCGCTGGTGGCCGCGACGACGCGCGCGATGAGATCCGCCATCTCCTGTCCCGTGGGTACGGGACCGGCCACCCCCACGCCCTCCAGGGAGTTGTTGTAGTACAGGCCGTCGCTGACGAGCATCACCAGATCCAGCGCGGTCTGATCCACGGTGTGCGGCCGCAGCGACTCAGCCCATCGGGCGCGCGTGGATCGCAGCGCCGCGGCCGCGGCGGCGCTTCCGCCCTGCGCGAGTCGGGAAACGGCGATGATCGCGCGATCCAGCGGCGAATCGTTCATCACCGAGGTCCTCAGGAAGTACGACACCGGCCCGTCCGGCGCGGTCGCCATCTCGTGGATGTCGGCATCCACCAGGCCCTGCAGCCGGGCGATCAGGCCCTCCTCGAGCGCCTCCTTCGACGCGAAGTGGTACAGCAGGCCCCCTTTGGAGACCTCCGCGGCCCGCGCCGTCGCCTCCAGCGTCGCGGCGCGCTCGCCCTCGTCGATCAGCAGCGCGGCGAACGCGTCGAGCACCCGTTCGCGGGCGTGCGGCGGTCGGCTCACGGGTCCGATCGTACTCGCCGGAGGTGTTACTATACCAGCCGGACGGTGTAGTAAAAGTGACGATAACGGAAGAGATCCGCCTCGCGGACGCGAACGGCGCACGGGTCGGGGTGCGCGGCTGGGTCGCGCTGGCGGTGCTGATGCTGCCGGTGCTGCTGGTGTCGGTGGACAACACGGTGCTGAGCTTCGCGCTGCCGCAGATCGCGGTGGCGCTGCGACCCGGGCAGCGCGCAGCAGTTGTGGATCATCGACGCGTACCCGCTGGTGCTGGCGGGGCTCCTGGTGACGATGGGGGTGCTGGGCGACCGGTTCGGGCGTCGTCGGATGCTTCTGATCGGCGCCACCGGGTTCGCAG
>CAVOIT010000024.1:0-67764 GCA_963696115.1 uncultured Actinomycetota bacterium
CCAAGCGGCGGTTTGGGACGCGCCATCTGACGCGCGGGCGGACGCGCGGCGATCAACCAGTAAATCGCCCCCGCCAAAGCGCCGGTCAGAAAAAACAGCAGCGCAATTCTAATTCGAGCGGGCTCGCTTCGCGGGCGCGATCAAGTCCCATTGCAGCGCGGGCGATCCACGGCGACGCGCCGGCGAGCGTCGCGCTCGCGCCTGAATACCAGAGGAGCGAGCGTGCGCCGGCGATCTCGCCGATCAACGCCGCGACGCAGAGGGGCGCGACGCAGGTGGCGATCGTCGTCGGCAGCGACGCTCCGAATGTCGCCAGAGGATCGCTCCATCCGCCGGCGCGCACATCTTCGTCGACAAAGGCGAACAGGCCGGACGTCGCGACGGTGATCCGTTTCGCCGACGCTCGCTTCGCCGCGTCGAGCATGATGAGCAGCTCCATGAGCCACTCGTTGACCGGCGGCCCGAACGACTGAACCAGGAACAGGTCACATCCCCGGATGGACACCTCGAACCGGGTGAGGATCTCGCCGGAGGCGAAGGTGCGGTACTCGGTCGGCACGAGCTCCGTGCCCAGCGCCGTCGCCACCTGGGCGGCGAGCCCCAGGTGCGAACGGCCCCCGGCGACGACCAATCGTTTCTTGGTGCGGGCTACCAGGCCTGGCGCGAGGTTGCGCTCCCGGTCGAGATCACTGGTCTTCTCCTTGCGCGACATCGCCCGCTTCCTGTGCCGCCCGGCCGCGCGCGGCCGCATCGGCGGCGGCGGAGCCCGGCCTGTTCTTCTCGACCCATCCCTCGACGTTGCGCTGAGGGGCGACGCTCAAGGCGAGGGCTCCGGCGGGGACATCCTTGCGGACGACCGCGCCGGCGCCGGTCTTCGCGCCGTCTCCGATCCTAACGGGCGCGACGAACACTGTGTGGGAGCCGGAGTGGACCTCGTCCCCGATCTGCGTGCGGTGCTTCGCGACATCGTCGTAGTTGGCCGTGATGGCGCCCGCACCGAGATTCGCGCCTGTGCCGATCGTCGTGTCCCCGATGTACGAGAGGTGCGGCACCTTGCTGCCTGCACCGATCGTCGAGTTCTTGGTCTCCACGAATGTTCCGATTTTGCCGCGCTCGGCGAGGACGGTGCCGGGCCGCAGGAAGGAGAACGGTCCGACCGTCGCAGCCGCACCGATCACGGCGAGAGTGGCGTCGGTGCGGCGGACGGTGGCGTCCGGCCCGACCTCGCAGTCCGTCAGGCTGGTGTCCGGGCCGATCACCGCGCCTTCGGCGATCGTCGTGGCGCCGAGGACCTGGGTGCCGGGGAGCAGGGTCACGTCGGGCGCGAGCGTCGCCGTCACGTCGATCCAGGTGGTGCGGGGGTCCTGCACCGTCACGCCCTCCCGCTGCCACCGCTGCACGGTGCGCTCATTGAGGATCCGGGCGGCCTCGGCCAGTTGCACCCGGTCGTTCACCCCCAGTGCGATGGCGGCGTCCGGCGCGGTGACCACCGCCACGCGCTGCCCCGCCATGCGGGCCAGCGCGACCACATCGGTCAGGTACCTCTCCTGCTGCGCATTGTCACTTCCCACCCGCGCAAGATGCGACCGGAGGTCGCTTGCACGGAATACGTACGCCCCCGCGTTGACCTCGGTGATGGCGGACTGCGCGGCGGTGGCGTCGCGCTCCTCCACGATCCGGGCGACGTCGCCCGCGCTGTCCCGCACGATCCTGCCGTACCCGGCCGGGTCGGCGAGCTCCGTGCCGAGGACCGTGACGGCGGCGGCGCGCTCACGGTGGGTGCGCACCATGTCCACCAGCACCGGCGCGTCCAGCAGTGGCACATCGCCGCTGAGGATGATCACGTCCCCATCGAAGCCGGTGAGCGCGCCCAACCCGGCCTCCGCGGCGCGCGCCGTTCCCGGGATCTCGTCCTGGTCCACCACCACGGCGTCGGGGGCGGCGGCCGTCACCGCGGCGACCACGCGATCGCGCTCGTACCGCACCACTACCACCACCCGGGAGGGTCTCAGTTCCGATGCCGTCGCCAGCACGTGGCCGAGCAGCGAGCGTCCACCGATCTCGTGCAGTACTTTCGGGCGACGCGATCGCATCCTCGTACCGCCGCCGGCGGCGAGGACCACGACGGCCAGATCACTGGTGTTCTCGGTCATGCTCCGCCGCCAGGACTCGAACCTGGACCTCACAGCTCCAAAGGCTGTCGTGCTGCCACTACACCACGGCGGACCGGCGCTCGCGGCGCCGCCGCACCAGTCTGCCATCACGGCCTCGGAGCGCCCCCGATCCCCAGCGATAATGGCATCATGGCGCGCGAGTCCGACGAGGTGGACCGGATCGTGGAGGCGTGGAAGCGCCAGCGCCCCGACTTGGACTTCTCACCGCTGGAGGTCCTCTCCCGCGTGGACCGGCTGTCACGGCATCTGGACCGGGCGCGCCGGGAGGCCTTCACCCGCAGTGACCTGGAGCCGTGGGAATGGGACGTGCTCTCCGCACTCCGGCGGGCGGGAGACCCGTACCGCCTGACCCCGAAACAGCTGCTGCAGCAGACGCTGGTCTCCAGTGGCACGATGACCAACCGCATCGACCGTCTGGCCGCGCGCGGGCTGGTGCGCAGAGAGGCGGACCCCGGCGATGGGCGCAGCATCCTGGTGATCCTGACCGACGATGGTCGGATGCGGGTGGACGCGGCCATCACGCGCCTGGTGGACGCAGAGGCGCGGCTGCTGGCGCGGATCCCGGCCCGGGACCGGGCGCGGCTGGCGGACCTGCTGCGCACCCTCTCGCTGGGGTTCGACGCGTGAGTGCGCCGGTTCCGCCGGCGGAACAGGCGTCCCGAGGCTCCCGGCTGCGGCGGGCGGTCGCGGAGCGGTTCGGGTCGGCTACCGCGATCTACGGGCTCATTGTCTTCACCTCCTTCGTGACCATCGCGTCGGACTCCCTCCCGGAAGCCGGCGAGATCCTCGCGGAGGCGATCCCGGCGCTGATCATCTTCTACGCCGCGCACGTGTTCGCGCACACTCTCACCGGTCACGGCGAGCACGGCTTGCGCGGGTCACTGCGCACCGCGCTGCGCCACTCCGCCGGGATGCTGTACGCGGCTGTGCCATCGGTGCTGATCCTGGTTGCGGGGACCTTCACCCGGATGTCCGGGCAGGATGCGTACTCGCTGTCGATGTGGGCGGCGGTGATCGTACTGGGCGTTCTCGGGTACGGCGCATACAGCCGTCGGGGGGCGTCCGTCCCCATCCGGATCCTCGGCGGGGCAGGCACGGCCATGCTCGGCGTCCTGCTGATCCTGCTCGAATACGCGCTGCACTGACGCACATGGCGCATCTGTTGGGGGCCGAATCGCTCCACTTGGAGTACCCGACCCGGGTCGTGTTCGACTCGGTGACGATCGGCGTGAACGAGGGCGATCGCATCGGGATCATCGGACGCAACGGTGACGGCAAGTCAAGCCTGTTGGGGATGCTGTCGGGACGCATCCAGCCCAACTCCGGCCGGGTCACTCGACGCAGCGGAGTACGCATGGCGGTGCTCGACCAGGCTGACACGCTGGATGACTCGTCAACCGTCGGCCACGCGATCGTGGGAGACCGACCCGAGCACGAGTGGGCCGGTGACGCGAAAGTGAGAGACGTGATCACCGGCCTCGTCTCCGACCTTTCCTGGGATGCCCGGATCGGAACGCTCTCCGGTGGCCAACGCCGCCGGGTGGCGCTCGCAGCATTGCTGACCGGCGAGTGGGACATTGTGGCCCTCGATGAGCCGACCAACCATCTCGACGTGGAAGGCATCACATGGCTCGCCCGGCATCTGCGCTCGCGCTGGGCGAAGAATGCGGGCGGCCTGCTGATTGTGACGCACGATCGTTGGTTCCTCGATGAGGTCGCCACATCCACATGGGAGGTCCACGACCGGACCGTGGAACCGTTCGAGGGCGGCTATGCGGCCTACGTGCTCCAGCGGGTCGAGCGGGATCGGCAGGCGGCAGCGGTCGAGGCGAAGCGGCAGAACCTCATGAAGAAGGAGCTCGCGTGGCTACGCCGCGGTGCGCCTGCGCGCACGAGCAAGCCGAAGTTCCGCGTCGAGGCGGCTAACCAGCTGATCGAGGACGTGCCTCCGCTGCGCGACCGGATCGAACTGAACCGACTGGCGGTGGCTCGGCTCGGCAAGGACGTGATCGACCTGCTCGGCGCGGGCGTCTCCTTCGACGGCCGGGAGGTGCTGCGGGACATCGAATGGCGCATCGCGCCCGGTGAGCGCACCGCGATCCTCGGCGCCAACGGCGCCGGCAAGTCCACGCTGCTCGGTCTCATCGCGGGGACGGTCGAGCCGACATCCGGGCGAGTCAAGCGCGGCAAAACGGTCAAGCTCGGCGTGCTCGACCAGCAGTTCCGCGAACTGGAGCACATCGCCGACGACAGGGTGCGCGACGTGCTCGCCCGCACCAAGACGACCTATGTCGTAGACGGCAAGGAGCTCACCCCGGCCCAACTCCTCGAACGCCTCGGCTTCGCCCGCGAGCACCTTTCCGCCCGCGTCGGCGATCTCTCCGGGGGGCAGAAGCGGCGGCTGCAACTGCTGCTCGTCCTGCTGTCGGAACCCAACGTGATCGTGCTGGACGAGCCTTCCAACGATGTTGACACCGACATGCTGGCCGCGATGGAGGACCTGTTCGATTCCTGGCCCGGAACGCTCCTTGTCGTCTCCCACGACCGTTACCTCGTGGAGCGGATCACCGACCAGCAGTATGCGATCATCGGCGGCCGCCTGCGGCACCTGCCGGGTGGGATGGACGAATATCTGCGACTGCGCGAGTCAGAGGCCGCCGCACCCAGGACTGAGGCGTCCCAGTCCGTCACTCACCGCAGAACCGGGCAGCTGTCCGGTGCCGCGGAGCGAGCCGTGAAGAAAGAGCTGAGTGCGACGGAGAGAAGGCTCGAGCGCCTTTCGCGGCGGATCACGATGATCCACGACCGCATGGCCGTTCACGATCAGAGCGACTATGAAGGCATCGGCCGGCTGAACGATGAGCTTCGCGAGGCCGAGGCGGAGACCGCCACCCTGGAGGAACGCTGGTTTGAGCTGTCCGAACGTATCGATGGGTAGCGACGACGGGACGGACCGATGCCCGGCGGTTCCCCGCCGGGCATCGGGCCCGCATTCGTGTCGTCAGGCCGGCTGCGGCACCCGCACGAGCTTCTTGTTGGCGAACTCGCTCATGCCGTACTTGCCCAGTTCCCGACCGACACCCGAGCGCTTCACGCCGCCGAAGGGCAGTTCGGCGGAACTGCCGGTCACCGCGTTGATCCACACCATTCCGGTCTCGAGGCTCGCCGCCAGCTCGCGGCCGAGGTCGAGGTTCTTCGTGAAGATGCTCCCGCCCAGGCCGAACGGCGACGAGTTGGCCAGTTCGACAGCTGCCTGCGGCGAGGGCACGCGATACACGGTCGCAACCGGGCCGAACAGCTCCTCGGAGAACGCACGCATCTCCGGGGTGACCCCGGTCAGCACGGCGGGGGCGTAGAACGCCCCGCCGGACTCCGGCTGCGGTGCCGAGTGCAATTGCGCGCCCTTATCGACGGCGTCCTGCACGATCGCGCCCAGGTCCTTCGCCGCATCCGCCGACGAGAGCGGGCCGACGAGGGTCGACGGGTCGGCGGGGTCACCGGTAGGGATCTGGGTCATCGCCCCGATGAACTTCTGCGCGAACTCCTCGTACACCGAGTCCACCACGATGAACCGCTTGGAGGCGGTGCACGCCTGACCCGCGTTCAGCACGCGTCCCATCACCGCCGCCTGCACGGCCGCGTCGATGTCAGCGTCCTCGAGCACGATGAACGGGTCCGAGCCGCCCAACTCCAGCACGTAACGCTTCATGTGACGGCCCGCCACCTCGCCGACGGCGGAGCCCGCCTTCTCCGAACCCGTGAGGGACACGCCCTGCACCCGCGGGTCGGCGATGATGTCCGCCACCTGACGGTTGTCGATGAACGCGTTGATGTACACGTCCTTGGGGATGCCGGCATCGTGGAGCAGCTGCTCCATCGCCAACGCCGACTGGGGGCAGTTGTGGGCGTGCTTGAGGATGATGGTGTTGCCGAGCGCGAGGTTCGGAGCCGCGAACCGGGCGACCTGATAGTAGGGGAAGTTCCACGGCATCACGCCGAGGATGACACCGATCGGCTCGGTGCGGACGACGGCCTCGCCGCCGCCTACCGCGTCCAACACCTCGTCGGCCAGGAACTTCTCCGCGTTCTCCGCGTAGTACTGGAAGATCGACGCGACGATCATCACCTCGCCCTTGGCCTGCATCTGCGGCTTGCCCATCTCGAGCGTGAGCAGCTGCGCCAGCTCGTCGATCCGCTCGCCGGCCAGCTGCGCGGCGCGCGCCAGTGCGGCGGTGCGCTCGGACAGCGGCGTGTCCCGCCACGACAGGTACGCCGTGTGAGCGCGTTCGATGATGCTGTCGACCTCCTGGTCGCTGATGATCGGGTACTCCGCGAGGGCCTCGCCCGTCGCGGGATTGATGGTGGTGTATGCACCCATGAATGTCTCCTTGCTCCGTTGCGTGAGATCGGCGCCCCAGACCGGATCGGTCCGCGGGGCGACTGCGCCATTGACAGCCTCCCCCGGCTGGCGGCGGCTGTCAATGGCACGAGGGGTGCCCCGGCGCGGGGCCGGGGCACCCGCTCGGGTCAGATCAGACCATTGTCCGCCAGCCACTGCGCGGCGATGTCCGGCGTGGACAGCTGGTCGACCGTGCTCTGCACGTTGAGCGCGACCAGGCCCTCCGGGGTGAGCTTGGCGCTGACCGCGTTGATGACATCCGCGATCTGGTCCGCCACGTCCGCGCTCACCAGCGGCACCACGTTGGAGGCCAGGAACAGGGCCTTCGGGTCCTCGAGGACGACCAGGGCATCGGTCTGGATGCGCGGATCCGCCGTGAACACGTTCGCGACGTTGACCGTTCCGGCCGCGAGGTCCTCCACGGTGGTGGCGCCCGTGGCGGAGAAGGCGACGTCGACGCCGTACACGTCCTTGAGGCCGGTGGGTCCGTACGGCCGTTCCGCCAACTCCGGGGGCCCGCCCAGGGTGAGCGGCACCGGCACGGTGGCGAGATCCGCGATGGTCACCAGCCCGTACTCCTGCGCGAACTCCTCCGTCACCGTGTACGAGTCCTGGTCCGTCGCGGACGCCTGATCAAGGACGGTCAGGTTCTCCGGCAGTGCCTGCTGCAGTGCCGCGTACACGTCGTCCGAGGACCGGGCGGTGGTCTCAGGGTCGAAGTACTGCAGCAGGTTGCCGGTGTACTCGGGGAACAGCGTGATCGTGCCGTTCTCCACCTCCGGCAGGTACGCGTCGCGCTGCCCGATCGTGAACTGCCGCTCGACCGAGAATCCGGCACCCTCCAGCGCCTGCGCGTAGATCTCCGCGATGATCTCGTTCGAGTAGTAGTCCTGCGAGCCGACGACGATGGTGCCCGCCGCCGTGCCCGAGGTCGGCTCGTCGAGCGGGTTCGCCGACGCACATCCGGACACCGCTATCGCGGTGCCCAAGGTCGCGGCGACGGCCACTGCCGTGCGCCGTCGTGATGCTGTGAACATGGTGTTCCTCTCTGGTGGGGGTAGGGGTCAGGCGGTGCGGGTCGCCCGGGATGGGAGCGCCGGGCCGGGGGGAACGGGCACGGCGCGCAGGCCGCGCGGGACGGCGGCCCGTTGGGCAAGCGCGAGCGCGCCGTCCAGCAGGAGCGCCAGGGCTGCGACCAGCAGTGCCCCGCCGAGCACGACGTCGTACTGGCGCAGGCTCAATCCCGTGATGATGGGAAGTCCGAGGCCGCCCAGGTTGACATAGGCGGCGATCGTGACCGTGGCCACGACCTGAAGCGTGGCCGATCGCAGACCGCCGACCAGCAGCGGCATGCCCAGAGGCACCTCCACGCGCCAGAGCACCTGCCATCCGGTCATTCCCACCGCCCGCGCCGCGTCGATCACGCGCCGGTCGATCGCCTCGAACCCCGTGTAGGCGCCGGCGAGGAGCGATGGGATCGCGAGCAGCACGAAGGTCACCGTCGCAGCCTCCGGCTTGTGCAGCACGCCGAACAGGAGCACGAGCAGGATCAGCAGGCCGAATGAGGGGACGGCTCGCGCCACCCCCGCGACACCCACCGCGATCTCCCGGCCGCGGCCGGTGTGCCCGATCGTCCACCCGGCCGGCACCGCTACGGCGGCGGCGATCGCGACGGCGATCGCCGTGAACATCAGCTGCTGACCGAGCAGCACCGGTATCGACCCGGGCCCGGCCCACTGGGCCGGGTCCGCGATCCAAGCCAAGGCCGCCAGCAGGAGGTTCACGCCGCCGCCCTCACGGCCCGCGCCCGCCGCCGTTCCGCCCGCGGGGGCGAGGGCCGGCTCCAGGGCATCAGCATCCTGCCGGCCCACGCGAGGACCAGATCCACGATGAGCGCCGCGGCGGCGACTGCGATGACGCCGGCGACCACCTCCGCGAGGATCCGGCGCTGCAGTCCGTTGGTGAACAGGTAGCCGAGGTTGGTGACCCCGACCAGGATGCCGACCGTTGCCAGCGAGATGGTGCTGACCGCGGTGACCCGCAGGCCAGCGAGAATCACCGGCCCGGCCAGCGGGAAGTCGATCGCGAAGAAGCGGCGCGGTGCGGAGTATCCGACGGCGACCGCGGCGTCGCGGACCATCGGATCCACCGAGTCCAAGCCATCGGTCACCGCGCGCACCATAATCGCAACGGCGTAGATCGTCAGCGCGACGATCAGGTTCGTCTCGCTGGTGGCAGGGTATCCGGCGATCACCGGGAGGATCATCAGGAGCGCCAGCGACGGGATCGTGTAGAGCAGGCCGGTGATCGTGATCACCCACCCCCGCAGCAGCCGGTAGCGCCATGCCACCCACCCCAGCGGCAGCGAGACCACGAAGCCCACAACGATCGCGATCACGCTCTGACGCAGGTGTTCCCCGAGCAGGCCGAGGATGAGGTCAACGTTCGCGAGCACCCACGTCACGTCACGCGCCGCCATTCAGGAGGGTGCCCTGGGTGCGGCCCTCGCCATCGATGAGGACGTCCCCGCCTGGAGTGTGCTTGATGCGCAGCGCCCGCCGGCCGCGATCGGCGCCGATGAATGCGGAGACGAAGTCGTCAGCGGGGGCTTCGATGATCTCGCTGGGGGTGCCCACCTGGAGTACGCGCGCGCCCGTGGCGAGGATCACCACCTGGTCGCCCAGGAGGAACGCCTCCTCCACGTCGTGCGTGACGAACACGACGGTCTTGTCCAGGTCGCGCTGCAGGCGCAGCAGCTCCTGCTGCAGCTCGGCGCGCACGATCGGATCGACGGCGCCGAACGGTTCGTCCATGAGCAGGATGTTCGGGTCGGCGGCCAGGCCCCTGGCCACCCCGACGCGTTGCTGCTGACCTCCGGACAGCTGATGGGGGTACCGGTCCGCCATGGCGCGGTCCAGACCCACCACGTCCATCAGCTCCAGAGCGCGGTTGCGGGCCTGGCGCCGGCTAGTTCCGGTCAGCAGGGGCACGGTGGCGATGTTGTCGCTCACCGTGAAATGCGGCATCAGCCCGCCGTTCTGCATCACGTAGCCGATGCGCCGGCGCAGCTCGACCGCGGACTGACCCGCGACGTCATCCCCGTCGATCTCCACCGTTCCCGAGGTGGGCTCCACCATGCGGTTGATCATGCGCAGCAGGGTGGTCTTGCCGCAGCCGGACGACCCCACGAACACGGTGGTGCGATGCGAGGGAATCACCAGGCTGAACTCCTCCACGGCGCGGGTGCCGTCGGGGAAGCTCTTACTGACGTGTCGGAACTCGATCATGACGGGCTCGGCACGAGGGCGGTCAGTCGGTGACCTCCACGTCCTTCCAGAACGCGACGTAGTCGGAGAAGTCCGCGCCCACCTTCTCGATCGCCGTCGGGTAGGGGTGCGGATAGGACCACGCGCGGTCCGGCAGCGTCCGCCCTTCCACCACGACCGTGAAGTACTGGCATTCGCCTTTCCATGGGCACGTGTATGGCGTGGGGCTCTTCTCCAGCAGCTCGCCCCGCACGCTGGCCGGCGGGAAATACCAATTGCCCTCGATTCGGATGAGATCCTCCTCGGGGGCCTCGGCGACCACGGTGTCGCCCACTCGTGCCTTCATGATCTCCTCCGGGACGCCGCGGCCGTCGCGCGCGGGTGTCTCACACCCTACCGGGATGATGGGACGCGGGGTCCGTCGCGCCCGAACCGGACGCGCCGCCTGGTCACCCCACAACGCGCGCGCCCGGCACCGGTCCGTGCGCGGCGAGCGCTCGGTAGCCTGCCGCTGTCATCGCGGCGCGCACGCGCTCGGCTGCCGGCGCGTCCGAGACCAGAAGCGCCACGGTCGGACCGGATCCGGACACGGTCCCGGCCACCGCCCCAGCATCCGTGCCGGCGGCCAGGACCTCCGCCAGCTGCGGGCGCAGAGCGATCGCGCCCGCTTGCAGGTCGTTGCGGAGCGCCCGGCCGAGCATCTCCGGGTCGCCGGCACGTAGCGCAGACAGCACGGCGGGGTCGACCCGCGGAACCCGCGGGCCCGCGGCGTCACCCGTGTGGCGGCGGATGCTGTCCAGCTCGGCGTACACCTCCGGCGTGGACAGGCCCGCCGCGGCGGTGATCAGGACCCAGTCGAAGCGCCCCCGCGCGGGAGCGGGGCTGAGGTCGTCCCCACGTCCGGCCCCGACCGCCGTGCCACCCCTGAGCGCGAACGGCACATCCGCTCCCAGCCGCGCGGCAAGAGCGTGCAAGTCCGCCGGCGCCAGCCCCGCATTCCACAGCGCATCGCACGCCACGAGGGCCGCCGCGGCATCCGCCGAGCCGCCTCCCATGCCTCCCGCCACGGGGACGGACTTGCGGATGCGCAGGTGCGCTCCCCCGCGCCAGCCGATCTCCTCGGCCAGCAGCCGTGCCGCGCGCACGGCGAGGTTCCGCTCGTCACCGGGCACCGCCGTCGTCGGCACGTCGCCGGCCACGCTGACGCGGAACCGGTCGTCGTGCGCGGCCCACACGTCCTCCACCACAGATACCGCCATATACACCGAGGCGACGTCGTGGTAACCGTCGGCCTGCTGCGCCCCCACGTCGAGGTATACGTTCACCTTGCCGGGGGCCTGCGCATGCACCACATCCCCGGGGGCGGGGATGGTCACAACCGGGACGACGACGCCCAGAGGTCGACGTCGATTCCCGCCGAGAGGGTGTCGATCCGCTCCAGCTCCTCGGCGTCGAAGGCGGGACCGTCCAGGGCCGCGAGATTCTCGTCGAGCTGCTCCACGCTGGAGACCCCGACGAGCGCCGAGGAAACCACAGGGTCCCGCAGGACCCACTGAATCGCCATCTGGGCAAGGGACTGGCCACGATCCCGGGCGATCGTGTCCAGGGCGCGCAGCGCGCCCACGGTGGCCTGCGGCAGCGGTGCATCCGGCAAGGAGGTCCGCCGTTGCGACCGCTGCGGCGGCTCGTCACCGAGGTACTTCGCCGTCAGGAGTCCCTGGGCGAGCGGAGTGAAGGCGATCGCTCCCAGCCCTTCCTGACGCAGCGCGGAGGTCAGGCCGTCCTCGATCCACCGGTTCAGGATGGAGTATGCGGGCTGGTGGATCACGAGCGGCGTCCCGAGGCTGCGGGCGACGGCGGCGGCGGCCACGGTCCGTTCCGCGCTGTAGGAGGAGATCCCCACGTAGCGGGCCTTGCCCCGGCGCACCAGCTCGTCCAGCGCGGACACGGTCTCCTCGATCGGCGTGACCGGGTCCACCCGATGCGAGTAGAAGATGTCGACGTGGTCCAGCCCGAGCCGACGCAGCGACGCGTCAGCGCTGGCGAGCAGGTACTGCCGGGAGCCGTAATCTCCGTATGGACCCGGCCACATGTCCCACCCGGCCTTGGAGGAGATGATGAGCTCGTCGCGGTACGGCGCGAAGTCCTCCCGCATCATCCGTCCGAAGTTGGTCTCGGCCGACCCGTACGGCGGGCCGTAGTTGTTCGCGAGGTCGAAGTGGGTGATCCCGCGGTCGAATGCATGCCGCAGCACGGCCCGCTGCCGGTCGAACGGGACGTTGTCGCCGAAGTTCCACCACAGTCCCACCGACAGCGCCGGTAGGTAGAGACCCGACGCTCCGACCCGCCGGTACTCCAGGTCGCCGTATCGGTCGGCCGCGGCCTGGTAGGGGCGGTGGATGTCCGGGACGTCGGCTCGGAATCGAGGCCCGTCGCTCATTCCTGCAGCTTATCCGGCCCCGGTCGGGCCGCGTCATACCCGGACGGCGCCGCAAGGGGGCTGGTGCGGGCGATGCGGAGGTAGTCGTCCACCCCGAGCTGCTCGCCGCGGGCCGTCGGGTCGACACCGGCGCGCGTGAGCACCTCCGATGCGGGGATATCGCCCCAGAGGCCGCCCAGCGACTGCCGGAGCATCTTCCGGCGCTGGCCGAAAGCGGCGTCGATGATCCGGAACGTGGCGGCTCGCTCCGACTCGTCCCCGCGGGAGTGCGGGTCGCGCTGAAAGGAGACGAGGATGCTGTCCACGCCGGGAACCGGCCAGAACACCTGACGCGACACTGCGCCCGCCTTGCGCCACGAACCGTACCAGGCGGCCTTCGCGCTGGGCGCCCCGTACGTGCGCGACCCCGGCGGAGCGGCGAGCCGCTCGCCGACTTCCGCCTGCACCATCACCACCGCTCGGTGCAGCGTCGGCAGGGATTGGAGCAGATGCAGCAGCACAGGGACCGCAACGTTGTAGGGCAGGTTCGCGACGAGCACCTCCGGCGCACCCGGGACGGACTGCAGGCGCAGCGCGTCCGCATGCACCACGGTCACCGATCCCGCGGGAGCTCCCCGCTCCTGCAGGGTCTCCGGCAGCAGTCCCGCCAGTCGGTCGTCGATCTCCACCGCCACGACGACCGCGCCGGCCTCCAGCAGGGCGAGGGTGAGCGACCCCAGACCCGGGCCGACCTCGAGCACCCGCTCGCCCGCCGCGACGCGCCGCCGTCTGCACCACGCGGCGCACGGTTCCCGCGTCGACGACGAAGTTCTGCCCGAGCCGCTTGGTGGGCCGCAGGTCCAGCCGGGCCGCGAGGGTGCGCACGTCGGCCGCACCGAGCAGCTGCACGCCCACACGATCACTGTATCGGGCGCGCGACGGGCCGCCGGTGCGGCGGATAGGGTGTCGTGCGCAAGCAGACCGCCGGGGATACCGGCTCCTGAGAGGGGCTTCCGCCGTGAGAACCACGATCGATGCGATCCAGCGGAAAGCGGCCTCCGGGCAGCGCTTCGCGATGATCACCGCCTACGACTACACCAGCGCCCGCATCGTCGACAGGTCCGGCGTCGACGCCATCCTTGTGGGCGATTCGCTCGGGATGGTGATCCAGGGCCGCGATTCCACTCTGCCGGTGACCGTGGACGAGATCATCTACCACACGAGGGCCGTGCTCCGCGGCTGCGGACGACCACTCGTCGTCGCTGACCTGCCGTTCGCCCCGTCCGCCATCCCCGACGACGCCGTACGCGCTGCGGTGCGGCTGATGGCCGAAGGGGGATGCCAGTCCGTGAAGATCGAGGGGGGCGCCACGGTCGCGCCCACGGTGCGACGACTGGTGGAGGCCGGCATCCCCGTGCTGGGTCACCTCGGGTTCACTCCCCAGTCGGTGCACGCCATCGGGCTGCGGGTTCAGGGGCGCGACCCGGAGCAGGCGCGCCGGATGCTCGCTGACGCGATCGCGCTGCAGGATGCCGGCGCCTGGGGGGTCGTACTCGAACTGGTTCCGGCGCAGCTGGCCGAGGCGATCACGGGCAGGCTCCGCATTCCGACCATCGGGATCGGCGCGGGCGCCGGCTGCAGTGGCCAGGTGCAGGTGTGGCACGACCTGCTCGGCCTGTACGACGAGTTCGTGCCGCGCCACACCCGCCCGTTCCGGAGTTTTGCGACCGAGGCGGTGAACGCGCTCGACGAGTACTCCACCCAGGTCGCGGCCGGCTCGTTCCCGGGACCGGAGAACGCGTCCAGCTGGGATGCTGCCGCCGTGGCGGAGGCTCTGGACGACGAGTCGTGAGCGAGCGCCCTCTGCAGGGCCGGGTCGCGCTCGTCACGGGTGCCCGCACCGGGATCGGGCGCGCGATCGCGGAGACGCTCGGCCGGGACGGCGCCCGCATCCTCGTCGGCGGTCACGACAGCAGCACCCTGAATCCTGCCGTGGCTGCGCTGCGCGCGGAGGGCATCGACGCGGCCGCCTTCGCCGCGGATGTGACGGATCCGGTCGCGGTGCGGGCCGCGTTCGCCGAGGCGGCGCGCGATGGATCGATCCCGGGCATCCTGGTGAACAACGTCGGCGTCCGCGACCGCCGCGGTGTCGCCACGCTGGACACCGAGGCCTTCGGTCGACTCGTGCACGCCGACCTGGTCAGCGCCTACGACGTTGTGCGCGCGTTTCTCGACACCGCCGCCGGCGCGGGGGTATCGCCGACGGCGATCGTGACGATCTCTTCCGTCGCAGCCGTGCGCGGCCGCGCCGGGGACGTCGGTTACGCCGCGGCGAAGGCCGGACTGGAGGGAATGACCCGGTCCCTCGCCGCGGAGCTGGGCCCGGCGGGATGCCGCGTGAACGCTGTGGCGCCGGGCACGATCATGACCGCCGCCAACGAGGACCTGATGGCCGACGCGAGGATGAACGAGGTCGTGCGAACGCGCACTGCGCTGGGTCGCTGGGGTCGTCCCGAGGAGGTGGCCGGAGCGGTCGCCTTCCTCGTGTCGGATGCGGCCTCCTTCGTCACCGGTCAGACGCTGCTGGTGGATGGGGGGCTGTCGGTGCTGTTCTGACCGGCGGCCCACGGTTCATCCAGCAGTGGGGCGTTGTCGATCAGCCGGACCGGGCCGAACGGCGCGGCCAGGATCGCGAGCGCCCGGGGTGAGACCTGGTCCAGCGGCTCGAACGTGTCCGGGTCGACCACTGCCCAGTAGTCGGCCGTGATGCCCGCCGCCGACAGCGTCCGGAGCGCGGCGGCCACCAGGGCTCCTGCGTCCCGCTCCCCCGCCGCCACAGCCGAACGCGCGTCCGCGAGAGTGCGCCAGAGCAGCCCGGCCCGGGCCCGATCGCCGGGGGCGAGTCGGATGTTGCGGCTGGACATCGCCAGTCCATCCGGTTCCCGCACGGTGGCGGTGACGTCCACGGCGACGGGCACGTTCAGGTCCGACACGATCCGGCGTACCACGGCCACCTGTTGCGCATCCTTCTGCCCGAACCAGGCCGTGTCGGGAAGGACGATCCCGAGGAGCTTCGCGACGACCGTCGCCACCCCGTCGAAGTGCTGGGCGCCGCGCGCGGCGCCCTCCCAGCGCTCGGAAACTCCGGTCACGTGCACCGTCGTGGCGAACCCCGCCGGGTACATTTCCGCGACCTCGGGTGCGAACACCACCGAGGCCCCGGCCGTGGACGCCAGGGCGGCGTCGGCGTCGAGGTCTGCGGGGTACGCGGCCAGGTCGGCGGGATCATCGAACTGCGTCGGGTTGACGAAGACCGAAACGACCACCTCGTCGCAGGACGCCGATGCCTCGCGGATCAGGCGGAGGTGCCCCTCGTGCAGTGCGCCCATCGTGGGGACCAGGCCGATGCGCCGTCCCCGGGCCCGCGCTGGAGCCAGGCGCGCCCGCAGGCCAGCGACGGTCGCGACGACGTCGCTCACGCTTCGAACCGACCGTACACGGCGACCGTATTGGCCGACAGCTGCCCGCACAGTGCGGTCAGATCCATGCCGAGGCTCGCAGCGAGAAACCGCACGGTGATGGGCACGAGATAGGGAGCGTTGGGCCGACCCCGATACGGCACGGGGGTCAGGAAGGGCGCGTCGGTCTCCACGAGCAACCGGTCCGGCGGCACCACCGCTAGTGCGTCGCGAAGGTTCTGCGCGCTGGAGAACGTGACCGTACCGGCGAAGGACAGGTAATAGCCCCGGTCCACGGCCACGCGCGCCATCGTGGCGTCGCCCG
Source organism: uncultured Actinomycetota bacterium (assembly GCA_963696115.1). GTDB lineage: Bacteria > Actinomycetota > Actinomycetes > Actinomycetales > Microbacteriaceae > Microbacterium. The sequence goes on from CAVOIT010000024.1 coordinate 16,042, forward strand.
AGAAGCAGTGAAACACCGTCCTCTCGGGAGCACCGAGGCGATCGAGGGTGTCCAGCACCTCCGTGTGCGCGTCGCGATCGTGGATCTGGAGTGCGAGGGAGTGCTTCTTCGCCAGTGCAATATGCGCCTCGAACGACTCGCGCTGCGCGGAGGCGCCCTCCTGTCCGGTCCGGAAGAAGTCCAGTCCCGTCTCGCCGATCGCCCTGACCCGCGGCTGCGCGGCGAGTGCGTCGATCTCGGAGAGCGCGTCGTGGAGGACGCCGGCCGCGGCGTATGCCGGAGCCTCGTTCGGATGGATCGCCACGGCGGCGAGCACCCCGGGATGCGCAGCGGCGGCGCGCGCGGACCAGCGACTGGATTCCAGGTCGCCGCCGGCCTGCACCACGCCGGCGATTCCCACTTCCCGAGCCCGACGGAGCTGCTCGTCGAGCTCCAGCGGGTCGTCGCCGTCCAGTATCTCCAGGTGGCAGTGATTGTCGTACACCGGCGCCGGCAGCGGTTCCGGGGCCGGCGGGTACGTCAGGTCCCGTCCGCCGCGTTCGCGACGCCGGACATACCCCCCGCCGACGTCCTCGACTCCGCTCACGCCGCGTCCACGCGGGGGAACAGCGGCGTCAGAGGGCTCACCGCGCTTCCCGCCGGCAGCACGCCCCACCGTCCCGCCTCCCGCAGCGGCTGGGCGGTGAGCGCGCCAACAGTCCGGTCGGCCCCCAGCGCGGACCACAGCGTGTGCGTGGACTGCGGCATGATCGGGGACAGCAGCGCAGCCAGCGCCCGCAGGCCCTCCGCCGCCGTGTACAACACAGTCCCCAGTCGCGGGCGGGCGGACTCGTCCTTGGCCAGCGCCCACGGCTCGTTCTCCGTGATGTACGCGTTGAGCGCATCCACGATCGTCCAGGCCGCTGCGATCGCCTCATCGATCCGGAACCGGTCCATCGCCTCGTCGGCGTGACGGGCCGCGTCGGCGACGATCCCGTGGATGCGGCGGTCCGCATCCGTCTCCTCGTCCGCGGCGGGCACCGCACCATCGAAGTACCGCTCGATCATCGCGATCGTCCGCGACGCGAGATTGCCGAAACCGTTGGCCAACTCGGCGTGGTATCGCGCCGCCATGTCCTCCCACGAGAACGTGCCGTCCTGGCCGAACGCGATCGCGGACAGGAAGTAGAACCGATACGCATCCGACCCGAACACGTCGATGATCTCCGTCGGCGCGATGCCCGTCAACCTCGACTTCGACATCTTCTCCCCACCGACCAGCAGCCACCCGTGCGCGAACACCCCGCGGGGCACGGGGACACCGGCGGCCATCAGCATCGCCGGCCAGATGACGGCGTGGAAGCGGAGGATGTCCTTCCCGACGACATGGTACGCGGGCCAGCGCCGGGCGAACATCTCGTCGTCGGCGCCGTAGCCCACCGCGGTCGCGTAGTTCAGCAGCGCGTCCACCCACACGTAGATGACGTGCGTCGGGTCCCACGGCACCTTGATGCCCCAGTCGAAGGCGCTGCGCGAGATCGACAGGTCTTTCAGGCCGGATCGGACGAATGAGATCACTTCGTTGCGAGCGGATTCCGGGCGGATGAAGTCGGGCTCGTCCTTGTAGAGGGCCAGCAGCTGGTCGGCGAACTCGCTGAGCTTGAAGAAGTAGTTCTTCTCCTGCAGCAGCTCCAAGGGCTTGGAGTGGATGGCGCACACTTTCAGGCCTTCGAACGGCCCGGTGCCGTCGACGATCTCGGCCTCGGGCTTGAACTCCTCGCAGCCGACGCAGTACAGGGCCTCGTACTCGCCCGGGTAGATGTATCCCCGGTCGTAGATGGCCTGCACGAACCGGCGCACGCCGTCCTCGTGACGCGGCTGGGTGGTGCGGATGAAGTCGTCGTTGGCCACGTCCAGCGCACGCAGCAGCGGATACCACGCCTCGCCCACGAGCTTGTCCACCCACTCCTGCGGCGTGACCCCGTTCGCGGCGGCGGCGCGCAGCATCTTCTGGCCGTGCTCATCCGTCCCGGTGAGCATCCACGTGTCGTCGCCTGCCTGACGGTGCCACCGGGCCAGCGCGTCCACCGCGACCGTCGTGTATCCGTGACCGATGTGCGGCACATCGCTCGGATAGTAGATGGGCGTCGTGATGTAGAAGGAACGGCCCGATGTCACCCGACGATTCTAGGCGGGCCGTCGCGGTCCGCCTCGCCCTCACCGGAGCCACCGCGCTCGGCCAGAGCTGCACGGTAGAGGTCGCGGGAGGAGTGTCCGGTCGCCTCCGCAACGGCAGCGGCCGCATCCTTCAGTCGCTCCCCCGCCGCCATCTCCTCCTGCACGGCGTGGACGGCGTCGGCGAGGGCGACGGCGATGGGCTCCGCGCCGGCCACGACGATCACGACCTCGCCGCGCACTCCGGTGCCCGCCCAGGCAGTCAGATCGACCAGGGTGCCCCGGCGCACCTCCTCGTGGGCCTTGGTGAGCTCGCGGCAGACGACCGCCCGCCGGCGCGGTCCGAAGGCCGCGGCCATGTCGGCGAGGGTCGCCGCGGTCCGCACCGGCGATTCGAAGATCACCATGGTGCGCGGCTCCCGCGCCAGCGCGGCCAGCGCAGCCCGTCGCGGTCCGGGCCGGCGGGGCAGGAAGCCCTCGAATGCGAACCGGTCCGTGGGCAGTCCCGACACGGCCAGCGCTGCGATCACCGCCGATGGCCCGGGCAGGACCGTGACGGGCACGCCCTGCGCGATGGCTTCGACGACGACGACGAACCCCGGATCACTCACCGTCGGGGTGCCCGCATCGGTGACCAGGAGCACGTCGGTGGCTGCCGCCCGGCTGACCAGTGCCGCGGCCCGGTCCTTCTCGTTGTGCTCGTGCAGCGGGATCAGCTGAGGACGATGGGCGATGCCCAGCGCCGTCAGCAGCCGGATCACCGAACGGGTGTCCTCGGCGGCGACCACCTCGACCGTGGACAGCGCGTCCACGAGGCGGCGGGTGACGTCGCCGAGGTTGCCGATCGGCGTCGCCGCCAGGATGATCACGCGCCCAGCATAGGCTGAGCCCGTGTCCGAGCCCGGCCCGCTGTCGCTGCGGCGCAGGGGGTCGCGATACGACCGGTGGCGCGCCCGGAACGCCGTGGGCTCCCCGGCGTCCCGGGTGGTGGACGTCGCGGCACCGGCGCTGGTCACGCTCCTCGCGGCGCTGGCCCGGTTCTGGGATCTCGGGCGCCCGCGCGCGATCGTCTTCGACGAGACGTATTACGTGAAGGACGCGTGGTCGCAGTGGAATCTGGGCTACCCCGCGAACTGGCCGGACGGGGCGGATGCCGCCCTCCTGGACGGGAACGTCGACGGCTTCCTCGCCACCGGCAGCTTCGCGGTGCACCCGCCGCTCGGGAAGTGGCTCATCGGCGCGGGAATGTGGCTGGTCGGCCCGGACGAGCCGGCGGGATGGCGTCTGGCGGGCGCGGTGGCGGGGACGGCACTGGTCCTGCTCCTCTACCTGGTGGCGAAGACGATGACGGGATCCACGCCTGTCGCGACCCTGGCCGCGCTGCTGCTGGCGGTGGACGGGCTGGCGATCGTGACCAGCCGCGTCGCACTGCTGGACGTGTTCCTGGCGGCGTTCGTGCTGCTCGCGTTCTGGTTCGTGCTGCTGGATCGCCGCAGACATCTGCCCGCCCTCGCCAGGCCGCCGGAGTCCGGACGGGTTGAGGGCGCGGGATGGGGCCCGCTGCGGTGGAACCGGCCGTGGTTGATCGCGGCGGGCGCCGCGGCGGGCGCGGCGACGGCGGTGAAGTGGTCAGGGCTGTACGTGCTGGCTGCGATCGGGATCTACGTGGTCGTGGTGGACGCGCTGGAACGACGACGACAGGGTCTGCGATGGTGGCCGTGGGACGCTCTGCGGCAGGCGGTGGCCGCGTTCGTGCTTCTGGTCCCGGTGGCAGTGCTGACCTATCTGGTGTCGTGGACGGGATGGCTCGTCTCCGACGGCGGGTACGGTCGACATCCGGCCGGCGACGGCCCGGCGGGAGCCCTGAGCGCCCTGTGGCAGTACCACGCCGCGATGTACCGGTTCCACGTGGGACTGTCCACACCGCACTCGTATGAGAGCCCCGCGTGGCAGTGGCCGCTGCTGATCCGTCCGACATCGATGTACTGGCACGAGGATGACGGCACGGTTCAGGCGATCTCCAGCATCCCGAATCCGCTCATCTGGTGGGGCGGCATCGTGGCGGCCGGTTACCTCCTCTACCGGTTCGTGCGCCGCCGCGACCGGGACTCGGCCTTTGTGCTGACGGGTGTGGGCGCCACGTTCCTGCCGTGGCTGCTGTACCCCGAACGGACCACGTTTCAGTTCTACACAATCGTGATGCTCCCGTTCCTGGTACTGGCGGCTGCCCTGGCGATGCGGGATCTCGCGGGTAGCCCAGGGGCCGTTCCGGAGCGGCGCATCGCCGGGCAGCGGACCGTCCTCGTCCTGGTGGCGCTCGCGCTGGCGCTCAGCGCGTTCTGGTATCCGGTGTGGACCGCTCTCCCTGTCCCCTACGACTTCTGGCGCCTGCACAACTGGCTGCCGACGTGGGTGTGACAGTCGCGGGGCCCCGGGGGGATGCGCGAGGGACCGTGTGATAGGAAAAGATGCGCCCGCGGGCCGGGATGCGGGCGAACGGCGCGACGAACGGGGGCGAGATGGCCGGTCGTCTGCCTGCTGCCCCGCCAATCCTGCCCGGGTTCAGCTACGTCCGTCCCCTGGGCACGGGGGGATTCGCGGACGTTTTCCTGTTCGAGCAGGACATGCCGCGGCGCCGGGTGGCGGTAAAGGTGCTGCTGCAGGCGGTCGTGGACGAGGGCGTGCTGCGGATGTTCAACGCCGAGGCGGACGTGATGGCACGGCTCAGCGCACACCCTGCGATCCTGACCATTCACGAGGCGGGCGTGTCGGCGGATGGCCGCCCGTACCTGGTCACGGAGTACTGCCCGGCGTCGATGGCGGAGCGGTACCGGCGGGAGTTCATCCCCGTCCCGGAGGTGCTGGCGACGGGGGTGCGGATCGCATCCGCGCTGGAGACCGCCCACCGCGCCGGGCTGCTGCACCGGGATGTGAAACCGTCCAACATCCTGGTGACCGCGTTCGGGACGCCTGTGCTCAGCGACTTCGGCATCGCCACGGCGGTCGCAGGCGTCGCGAACGAGGTGTTCGCGATGTCGATTCCCTGGAGCGCACCGGAGGTGATCGACGAGTCGGTCACCGGGACGATCGCCAGCGAGGTGTGGTCGCTGGGCGCGACCATCTACTCGCTTCTGGCCGGGCGCAGTCCGTTCGAGCGACCGCAGCGGGGCCAGAACTCCCGCGATGAGCTGAAGGGGCGCATCCGTCGCGCCCGCTACACCCCCAGCGGGCGACCCGACGCGCCGGGCTCGCTGGAGGAGGTGCTGCGGCGCTCGATGGCCCGCGAACCCGGCGCGCGGCATCCGGACGCCGCGTCCTTCGCCCGGGAACTGCAGGACGTGCAGCGGGAGTTGGGCCTGTCCGCCACCGCAGTGGAGGTCGCCATCGACGAGTGGCCGACGGGCGCGCCGGTCGATTTCCGCGATGACTCGCTGCGGGGACCCGCCCGCGGGAGTGTGCCCCGCGCAGCGACGCGCGCGCTCCGGCCCCCGGCCCCGCTTCCCGCGCGACGGGAGGATCTCGGCGACGTCTCCGAGTCCGGCTCCCGCTCCGGCCGCCGCGCGGCGCTGCGCGCGGCGGCCATCGTGACGGCGACCACCGTGCTCGCCATCGCCGCCGTGGCCGCCGTCGTGGCGAGTGGAGGCTGAGGTGGCCCCCGCGCGCCTCGGAGGGCGGCACTGGATCCCCGCCGCGGCGATCACGGCGGTCGCCGCGGCGGTCCTGGGCGTCGCGGTCGTGTGGCCCGGATTCGACGCTCGCCAGGCCCCGCCGCAGGACGCGGGGGTGTGGGCGCTGCAGACGGGCGAGGGTCGGCGGTACGCGCGCGTGAACACGGAACTGCGGGAACTGGAGACCGTCAAGCCGGTGCAGAACCCGAGCGCGGTACTCCAGGCCGATGGGCGCGTGCTGCTGTTCGCGGATGCCGGCACCCGCGTCGCTGAGATCGACGCGGCGTCGCCGCCGGACTTCTCCGGCGCCGCCGCGGACACGTTCGGCCGGACACCGGCCGGCACCGTCGACGTCATGGCGTCCGGGTCGCGGCTGCTGTACCGCACGGAGTCGGGCGATGTGTTCACGGCGCCGGGATCGGACCCCGAACGGTTTGTGGCGGTCGAGCCGGCCGAGGGCGGGGACGGTCCCGGCGGGGCCCGTCCCCGCCTTCGTGCCGATGCGGCCACCATCACCCCCGACGGCGTCGTGTTCGCCGTCTCGATCGCGGAACGGCGCGTCATCCGCGCGGATGCCGAATCCGGACGCGTGCTCGGCACGGACCCCATCGACCTCGGCGACGCCGCCGCCGTTTCCATCACAGCGGCGGGATCGACGTGGGCTGTGCTCGACCAGGCCACGGGGAGAGCGTGGCTCCGCGGTGCGGCGGGGCCCGTCGTCACCGGAGCCGGAGCCGGCGCGCTGTGGCAGGAGCCCGGCCCGGATGCCGAGGTCGTCTACCTCGCCGACGGCGAAGGATTGATCGCCGTCGGTGCGGACGGCCGGGGAGTCGACCGGGTGCTCGCCGCTGCCGGCGCGCCGGCAGCGCCGGCCTGGCTGGGGGGCGCCCTGTATGCCGCCTGGCTCCCCGCGGGCTCGGGGGGCGGGACCCTGTGGGCGTCCTCGGCAGGCGCGCAGCCCCTGGACTACGGCGGGATCGAACTCGGGTCTCCCGCCGCGCCGCGTCTGAACGGCAACGGCGGTCGGATGATCCTGAACGACACCGCCTCCGGGTGGGTGTGGACCGTGCCGGACGGGCGCCTGGTGGCGTCCTCCCAGCAGTGGAGCCTGGAAGAGCCGACGGCGCGAGATCAGCGCGTCGACCTTCCCTCCGAACGGGTCATCGACCCCAAGCCGCCGGTGGCCGAACCCGACGCGTTCGGAGTCCGACCCGGCCATCAAGCGGTGCTGCCGGTGCTGCTGAACGACCACGACCCGAACGAGGACGTGCTGCGCGTGGCGCCGGAATCGTTGAGCGGGCTGGATCCGGCCTTCGGAACGGTCGCCGCCGCTGGGGAGGACCAGCGGCTCGTGATCACCGTGGCACCCGGCGCCTCCGGCACAGCCACCCTCGCATACAGCGTCAGCGACGGCACCGCCCCCGACGGCCTGCTGTCGGCACCTGCGACGGTGACCCTCACCGCCGTGCCCGACGAGGTCAATTCGCCGCCGGTGTGGTGCGGGGCCGAGGGATGCCTGGCGTCGTGGCCTCGCCCGGCGGTGCATGCCGGCGGGACGGTCACCGCGCCCGTGCTCCGCGGCTGGGTGGACCCGGAGGGTGACCCGGTGTACGTCGCGGAGGCGGCCACCGAAGCGACCGGGTCGGTGGCCGCGGACCCCCGCGGTGAGGTCGTGTATCAGCATCCCGACCCTGCCGCAGCCGCGCCACTGGACGTGACAGTACGGGTGATCGTGGCCGACTCCCGCGGCGCGACGACCCAGCGCGACCTGACGATCGGTGTCAGTCCCGCGCCCCGGCTGGCCGCCGAGTCCTTCGCCGTGACCGGAGCCGCCGGAACCCCGCTGAGCGTCGCGCTGGCCGAGCACGTCTCCGGGGCGAACGGGCCGGTCACCCTCACCTCGGCGACAGTGCTGCAGGATGCCGGCGGCGACCTCACGCCGAACCCGGCGGCGCTCGGCTTCCTTTTCACAGCGCCCGAGCCGGGCTCATATCCGGTGCAGTATACGGTGCGCGACAGCGCGGGCGAGGCGACGGGGCTGGCGCGGATCACTCTGCTGGACCCGGCGCGCGCCACGGTCAGCGCCGCGCCCCTGACGGCGTTCGTGCGGCCCGGGCAGGACACCACCGTGGACATCGTGGACGCCGTGGACAACCCGGCCGGCCTCGTGCTGCTAGCCCAGGACGTGACCGACGAGGCGACGCCGGGGGCCGCGCTGACCGTCGACGCGGTTGGCCAGGATCTGATCCGCCTGTCCGGCAGCACCGGCGACGGCCGGCCGGGCGTGCTCGGAGTGATCCGGTACCGGGTCTCCGACGGCACCGGCAGGCCCGCCGGCACGACCACCGTGGAGATGACGGCGATCCTGCTGCCCGCCGCTCCCCCCACGGCTCCCATCGCTGTGGACGACGTGGTCACGGCGCGGGCCGGGACCCCCGTCGACATCCCCGTGCTGGACAACGACGTGTCACCGGTCGGCACGCTCCTCGCGCTCGACCCCTCCCGGGTGGTGAACGAGAGCGGGGCGGGCCTGGCGTTCACGACGCCGACGGTGCTGCGCTACCTCGCCCCCCCGGATCCGGGCACCTACGCGATCGGGTACACCGTGTATCGGATGGGGAGCCCGGATCTGACCGGGACGGCCCGCGTGTTCGTGACCGTCACGTCCGGGGACACGAATGCTCCCCCAGCGCCCCGGGACCTGGTGGGCCGGGTCCTCGCCGGGTCCAGCGTCGCCATCCCGCTGGACGGCTACGCCGCAGACCCCGACGGCGATCCGGTGACGCTGGATCGGGTCGTGACCCAGCCTGCGCACGGGTCGGCCTCTCTGGCCGCGGACCGCTCGGCCGTCGTGTACACCAGCACCCCGGGAACCGCCGGGCAGGACTCCTTCACGGTCCGCGTGCGGGACGGTGCCGGCGGGACGGCGTCGGCGACCGTGCGCGTGGGCGTACTCGACGCGAGCGCACCGCCCGCGCCCGTGACATTCAGCGACTACGTGCAGGTGCAGACCGGCGCAGCCGGAGTGGTCATCCACCCGGCTGCGAACGATCGCGACCCCGCCGGCGGCGATCTCGAACTGGTCGAAGCGCACCCCAACGCTCCGGCGGGGTCCGCCGAGTACGCCGCACTCGACGAGCGACTGACCGCCGTGGATGCCGGCGAGGGCGCGGTGCGCATCGCGGCCGGGCCCACGCCCGGCACGGCATCCTTCGTCTACACCGTCCGCACCCGCGCCGGCGACACCGCGCAGGGCCTGATCGTGATCGCCGCGGTGCGCGACCCGGTGCCCGACTACCCGGTGGTGCGCGACACCGTGCTGACCACGCAGACCCGGGAGCGGTTCCGGGAGGGCGTGGAGGTGCTCGGAGAGGCGGTGAGCTGGACCGGAGGGGATGCGGCATCCCTGCAGGTCTCGCTGTGGAGCGCTCCGTCCGACGCGAGTGCTTCCGACAGTCGGATCCGGGGAACCCTGCCCGACTCGGACGCGCTGATCGTCTTCCGGGTCACCGGAACGGCATTCTCCGGCGCCCAGGTGGTGACCTACGGCTTCCTCCGCGTACCGGGATCGGACGATCCGACGCTGGCCCTGCGCGCCTCGTCCCTCGCGATCACCGTCGACGAGGACGGCTCGACGGACATCGACCTGGCGAGGATCATCGCCACACCTCCGGGGTCGCGACTCCTGATCGACGCGAACCAGGTGCGCGCCGGCGGGGGCCGGCCGGCCGCGCGGTGCGAAGCCGCATCCGGAACATCCGTGCGGTACTCGGCCGGACACGGTCCTCCGTGGAATGACACCTGCGTTGTCGCGGTGCGGCTGGCGACCCAGGATCACGACACGGTGCTCGCGGTGCCCGTACGGGTGATCCCCTCGGACCCCCGGCCGGAACTGCATGCTGCAGCGGTGACTGTCGGGCCCGGCCAGACGATCACCTACGATCTCGCGCAGATGACCACCTGGGAGCGCCACGACGACCGCAGTTCCCTGCGGCCGGCTGGCGCATATGGCGGGGACCAGTTCGATGTGGTGCAGAACGGCACGGAGCTGACGATCACGGCGAAGGACGCGAGCCGCCCGGGACGCCGGGATGGAGTGGTCGTCACGCTGCCGGGTCACCCCGACACGGCGGCCGCCACGCTCACCCTCACCGTGGGTCCGGCGCCATCGGCCCTGCCCAAGGGTGGTATCGCGACTCGTCAGTGCTCGCAGGCCGACGGTGTCACCTCCTGCACCATCCCGGTCGTGGGAGCTCCCGGCGAGGTGAATCCGCTGCCCCGAACGCCCCTCGAGCTCGTCGCGGTGACGGGCCCGGCCAACTGCCCCGGTGTGAGCTTCAGCCGCGCCGATGACAGGACGGTGCTCGCGACCTGGACCGCGCAGGCGCCGGGCGCGGCGGCCTGCACCGGATCCTTCTCCGTACGGGATGCGCAGCAGCGCGAATCGGCCGGGGACCGGGACGGCCAGGTGATCCTCGACCTGCGCGGCCTGCCCGCCGACCCCGCACGGGTGAACTGGATCTCCTACACGGGAGAGTCCGTCTCCCTCCAGGTGATCCCGGGGGGACCCTCCTACCCAGCCGTCACCGGGTACCGCGTCGTCGGCGGAGAGTCGGAGGTGATGTGCCCCGCCACCGGGCTGTGCCCCGCGATTCCCGCGGAGAACGGTGAGCACGTGCACTATCAGGCCTGGGCACTCAACGACGTCGGCTCGTCCCGTCGCAGTGCGACGGTCGAGGCATGGGCCTACCGCGCCCCGCGGGCACCGGCGTCCGTGACTGCCACGCCGGTGCCCGCCGGCGCGGAGGGCGGGCGTGCCGACATCCGGATCGACGGGATCGACCCCTCGACCGGATACCTCACCGTGACCAGCCCCAACGGCGGGTCCGAGCGGGTCGCGACCGCCGGTCGCGACGCCGTGACCGTGGCCGACTTCCCCGTGGGATCGAACACCCCGACCACCCTCACCATCACGCCGCAGACGCGCTTCGACGTCCCGCCCGCATCCGTCGCGGCAGGTTCGGCAGTCGGCTCCACCGCGACCGTCGTCGCCTACGGCATCGGGGCGCCGATCCTGGAGCTGACCGTGACGCCCTCCCAGGACGGATCTCCCGGTAGCGTCCGAGCCGACCTCCAGGTCACCGCCAACGGTCGGGATGCCGATCTGGCCGTCGACCTGGTGACGTCCGGGCACGTGCCGGCCGCAGCCGACAGGGGCCATCGACTCCGGGTTGTTCACGACCACGTTCGACCGCCTGGCGCTGTGGCAGCCGGTGACCGTGACAGCGTGCGCGCGATACACGGCCGACGGGCGGGTGTTCGGCTCGGCCAGCACCTCGGCCTCGGCCACTCCGGCCGGTCCCATCGCAGCGCCGACGGGCAGCGCGTCCTACCGCGTCGGCTCCGCCCCAGCATCCTCGGACGGCGGGATCGTCCTGTCCTGGACCGACGTCACCGAACCCACCCTGCGCAGCCCAGCGCCCTTCACGGTGACCTATTCCGCGGGCGGCATGCAGACGACTCGGTTCGGCGACCTGTTCGCAGCGGGAAGCGACCCCGGCACGATCCAGGCCCGGTCCTGTCATCCCGACTTCGGATGCTCGGATCCGGTGACCGTCGTCCCTGCCGACGGCTCTGCGGCCTACACGGCACAGGTGCGCTTCCCGGCGTCCTGCACCGCTGACGGACCCGCGCCCGAGGCTGAGCCGGCGCCGCGCAGTGAGGAGCTGGTGATTGGCCGCACCCGTAGCACCGATGCCGCAGGCACCGTGTCCTACGCCTTCACGATCGCATTCGCGGGGAGACTGACGGGGCTGACCGCTCCGGCCGCACCGTACCTGGTCGTCTGCACGCCCCCGACGACGGCGGGAGGATGATCCGATGCGCCCCGAGAGGACTCCGATGACCGACACCGCCGAGCAGACCGCCTGGTTCCGGGAGACCTTCATGGCGCTGGTGGACAACGTGGAGCACGTCATCCTGGGCAAGCGCCACGTGATCGAGTTGGCGTTCACCGCCATGATCTCCCAAGGCCACCTGCTGCTGGAGGACTTCCCGGGAACCGGCAAGACCACTCTGGCGCGGGCGCTGGGGCAGTCCGTCGCCGGGACCAGCACGCGCATCCAGTTCACGCCGGACCTGCTGCCCGGAGACGTCACCGGTGTGACCGTCTTCGATCAGCGGCGCGGACAGTTCGAGTTCCATGCCGGACCGGTGTTCGCCAACGTGGTGCTCGCCGACGAGATCAACCGCGCCAGCCCGAAGACCCAATCGGCCCTCCTGGAGGTCATGGAGGAAGGCCAGGTCACGGTGGATGGCGTGACTCGGCCCGTAGGCGACCCCTTCCTCGTGGTCGCCACGCAGAACCCGGTCGAACAGGCCGGCACGTACCGGCTTCCGGAGGCGCAACTCGACAGGTTCCTGATGAAGACGACGCTGGGATACCCCGACCACGCGGCGACGATGCGGATCCTCTCCGGGACGTCGACCCGCCGACGGGATGTCCCGGCGGTCGTATCGGCCGATGCGGTGCTCGCGCTGGCGGAGATCGCCACAAGCGTGCACGTGGACCCTCTGATCCAGGATTACATCGCGCGCCTGGTCGAAGCGACCCGTCGCGCGACCCAGGTGCGACTGGGGGTCAGCGTGCGCGGAGCGATCGCCCTCGCCCGCGCGACCAAGACCTGGGCGGCATCCCGAGGCCGGGACTACGTCACCCCCGACGACGTCAAGGAGCTCGCCCAGCCGGTGCTCGCTCACCGCCTGATCCTGGATCCGGAAGCCGAATTCGACGGCGTCACGGCTCAGGCAGTTGTCGGGCAGGTGCTGCTGGAGACGACGCCACCGCGCTCGCGGGACGCGTGACCATGTCGACCGCCACCGGACGTACCGACGGATCCACACGCGATCCGGCCACGGGCGCCGGAACGACCGGGCCCCGCACACGCTACGGCCGTTCGCAGATCGTCACCGCCACCGCCGTGGGAACGGATCGTGCCCTGCGCGCCGCCGTCGGGGCATGGCGGAAGACGACTTCCCGCCTCACCCGCACGGTCACGCCCGCCGGACGTCTGCTCGCGGTTCTCGCGGTCACGGGGCTGGCCACGGGTCTCCCCCTGGGCCTCGTGGAGTTCACGGCCGCCGGAACGGTCGCGCTGGTTTTGCTGGCCGCCGCAGCCCCGTTCCTGCTCGGAGTACGGGACTACGACGCGCACCTGCACCTGGACCGCGATCGGCTGGTGGCCGGGGGCGAACTCGTGTGCCGCATCGCCGTCCGCAATCCGCGGCGCACGGCGGCGCTGCCCGGACTGGTCGAGTTCCCGGTGGGCGACGCGACCGTCACCGTCCCGATACCGCTCCTACCAGGGCGGGCGACCAGGGCGGAGTCGATCACGGTCCCGGGACTGCGGCGCGGCATCCTCCGCGTCGGACCCCTGACAGCGGTGCGCTCCGACCCGCTCGGCCTGATGCGAGCGGAACGGCGCTGGCACGATCCCCGCACCGTCTTCGTCCACCCGGCCACCGTCGAGCTGCCCTCGACCTCCACCGGGTTCGTGAAGGACCTCGAGGGCACGCCGTCGACCGTCCTGGCGGACACCGATCTGTCGTTCCACGCCATCCGGGACTATGCGCCCGGCGATCCGCCCCGCCAGGTGCACTGGAAGTCGACGGCGAAGACCGGTGCGCTGATGGTGCGTCAGTACGAGCAGACGCGGCGGTCCCGGATGCTGGTGATCACCGCGGCCGCCGCGTCGGAGGCGGCGTCAGAGGAGGAGTTCGAACTGGTCGTCGGCGTTGCGGCGTCGCTCGGCCTGCGTGGCATCCGGGACGGACGCGACATCGACGTGGTCGTCGGCGGCGAGGTGCCCGAGCTGGCACGCCGGACTACGCGCACGATCCGGCCGCTGCCCACGCGCTCCCCGCGCGCGCTGCTGGACGCGATGGCGGGGCTGCGGCGCAGCGACGCGGTCAATGGCATCGGCGAGGTCGCGGCCCTCGCCGCCGACGCATACCCGGACGTGTCGGTCGCGTTCGTGGTGTGCGGCTCGCCGGTGCCGCCCGGGATGCTGCGCGCCGCCGCCCTTCGCTTCCCGCCGGGCGTGGGTGTGGCTGCGGTGGTCTGCAACCCCACCGCACCGCCCGGGGTGCGCCGGCTCGCGGGAATGCCCGTGCTCACCGTCGGTCTCCTGGCCGACCTGGCGCACCTGCTGGCCCGGAGCGCGCAATCATGACCTCGCCCCCGCGCATGTCCTCCCCGCCGCGACGCGAGTGGAACGACGCCGTCGCGGACGCGACGGCTGTGGTTCTGATGGCCACGGTGGGGGTGGCGTGTGCATGGCCGATCTACCAGGACGCGTGGCTCCTGGTCGCCGCCGGCGCCGCGGTGGCGGCGGCGACCGCGCTGACGTCCGCGGCGACCCGGTGGCACTGGTCGGGCATCCGCACGCTGTCGGCCCTGGCGGGCGCCTATCTCCTGCTGGGGATCCCGATGGCGGCTCCGCAGGCGGCGTTCGACCCCCAGCGCTGGGCGGCCGCGCTGCTGGGAGTGGTGGCGGCGCCGGTCACCGGGTGGAAGGACCTGCTCACCCTGGATCTGCCCCTCGGGACGTATCGCACCACCCTCGCCCCAGCCCTGCTGGTCTTCCTCCTGATTCCCGCCGCCGCGCTCTGGCTGGCGTGGCGGTCCCGGCGGCACGCGGCATGGGCGCCGGCTACGGCCCTCCTGATGCCGGTGTTCGGCATCCTGTTCGGTTCGAGCGCGCTTCGCGAGACGGTCCCGCCCGCCCCGCCCGGCACCGTGGAAGCCCTCCTGGCGATGGCAGCGGTCGGGATCGCGCTCGCGTGGCAGCGGCGGCTCGGGCGCCGACCCGCCGGGACCATCACCGGGACCACATCGGGGCGGGGTCAGGCGGTGCGAGGAGGCGCTGCAGTCGCGATGGTCGTCGTGGCGGCCGTCGTGGCGACGGCGGTGTCGCCCGCCGCGGTCGCTGACAGCGCTCGGCGGGTCCTGCGCGCCGGCGTCGAGCCGACCGTCGCGGTCGCCGGGGCGCTGAGCCCGCTGACGACGTACCGGAGCTACTTCGCAGACGCCGAATACGACCGAGTGCAATTCCGGGTGAAGACGGGATCCGATGTGGACAGAGTCCGGCTTGCGGCGCTGGGCGAGTACGACGGTGTCACCGCGCGGACGGCCGGGCCGGATGCCGCCGCTCTCTTCGAGCGGGTGCCCGCCGCGCTGACGGCACCGCCTGGGGCGGACGTGGTGGCCGAGGTGACCATCGACGGATACCAGGGCATCTGGGTCCCATCCGTCGGTGCGCTGCGGTCCATCGCGTTCACCGGGTCCGACCGCACCAGCCTCACCGATGGCTTCTACTACAGCCCGCAGCTGCTGACCGGCATCGATGTCGCCGACTCGGGCCTGGCCGACGGCGCCACCTACCGCCTGTCGGCGACGGTGCCTGATTCCGCCGGCCCGGGAGGCCTGGTTCCGACGCGAGCCGGGCCGGCACTGGACCCCGCGGTGGTCCCGCCGGAGGTTCGCGAGTGGATGCGGGCGCAGCAGGCGGGGACCGGCGCTGCGGCCCTCCAGATGCTGTTGGATCGGCTGCGCGCCCGCGGCTTCCTGAGCCACTCCTCCACCGCGGATGCGTCCGGGCTCGCCCATCCGTGGGTGGCTGAATCCCCGGCGCGCACGTTCGCCCCCAGTCGGCCCGGGCACTCGACCGACCGCATCGCCGAGCTGTTCCGGGCCCTGCTGGACCGTGAAGGGCAGGTCGCCGCCCGCGACGATGCGTCCCTCGTCGCCGCCGTCGGCGACGACGAGCAGTTCGCGGTCGCCGCGATGATGATCGCCGATCAACTCGGCTTCGAATCCCGAATCGTCGTCGGAGCCCGGCTCACCGGGTCGTCATCCGACACCGTCCCCGCCTGCGAGGGGGGTGTCTGCCGCGGCAAGAACATGTCGGCGTGGCTGGAGGTGCAGGACGCTGCGGGCGCGTGGGTTCCGATGGATGTCACGCCACAGAACGCCATCCCGCCCCGCCCGGACCTGGTGGAGCGGCGCGACCCGCGCAACGTCACCGAGGTCGACCCGCTGCGCGCCCCCGTCGTGCCCCCTCCGGAGGCGAATCCTGCCGGGGGGTCACCGCCCGACCCGTCGGCGCCGGCGGACGCCGACCTGTCGGCGCTGTGGTTCGGACTGCGCGTGGCCGGGACCGTGCTTCTGGCGCTGGTCGTGCTCCTGGCACCGCCGATCGCGCTCGTACTGATCAAGGCCGTACGACGACGTTCCCGTCGCCGCGCCCGTCCCGCCGCGTCCCGGATCGCGGCGGGTTGGGAGGAGTACGTGGATGCCGCCGTCGACCACGGTGCGATCGGCGCGGGGGCGCTGACCCGTACCGAGTTGGCCGCCGCGCACGACCCCGGCGGCCGGACTGGCGCCGCGACGCTCGCGGTGTGGGCCGACCGCGCGGTGTTCGGCGCGAACGCCCCGACGTCCGATGACGCGGACGCGTTCTGGACCCTGATCGACGCCGAGCGGGCGGCGTGGGATGCGCGTGCGGGGTGGTGGGGCCGGCTCCGCGCGCGGCTGTCCCTGCGCTCGCTGCGGCGCACCCTCCGTGCGGGCGGGGATGCGCCGGGGGGATCGTCGTGAGCGACCCCGACGACGACACGATCCGGTCGGTACGACGCGCCGACGACGACACCGTCCGCTCCCCCCGGCGCGATGACCACGACACCCTCGCGTCAGGACGACGCGCGCACGAGGACACCGCGACCGGCGCGGGTCGGCGCTCGGCACGGCGGCCGGGCACCGATTCCGCGCCCGCTCCCGGCGACTCCCATCGTGCACGGGTCCCCGATCCGACCGCGGTGTCGCCCTACCCGGTCCGTCGCGCTCCGGAGCGCTCCGCGACGGATGCCGCCGCACCGGGACGCGCACCCGCCGCACCCCTGCCCCGCAGGGCGCGGGGACGCCGGTCCACCGTTCGCGCCACGATCGCGGGCATCCTGGCCGCAACCGTCCTTATCGTCGCAGCCGCCGTCGCCGCCCTGGTGATGCTGATCTCCGGCTGACCACCCCGGGCCGCCGCGGTCGCGATACCATGGCGCGTCGTGCCCGGACCCGAACCCGTTCTCGAGTATCCGCCGGAGCTGCCCGTCAGCGCGGTGCGTGAGGAGATCGCCCGAACCCTCGCCGACCATCAGGTCGTCGTCGTCGCCGGCGCCACCGGGTCGGGAAAGACCACGCAGCTGCCGAAGATCTGCCTCGACCTCGGGCGGGGATCCATCGCGCACACGCAGCCGCGGCGGATCGCCGCGCGCTCGGTCGCCGAGCGCATCGCCGAGGAGCTCCAGGTGCCGGTCGGCGGGTTCGTGGGCTACCGGGTGCGGTTCACGGACGCCGTGTCCGCGGACACGCGGATCGCGCTGATGACCGACGGCGTCCTGCTCAACGAGATCCACCGCGATCGTCTGCTGCGCCGGTACGACACGATCATCATCGACGAGGCGCACGAGCGGTCGCTGAACGTGGATTTCCTCCTCGGATATCTGAGACGGATCCTGCCGCGGCGGCCCGATCTGAAGGTGATCGTGACGTCGGCGACGATCGACCCGGCCGGGTTCGCGCGCCACTTCGCGGACGATGCGGGCAATCCCGCGCCCGTGATCGACGTGCCCGGGCGCGCGTTCCCGGTCGAGGTGCGGTACCGGCCGCCGTCCGCAACGGGTCCCGATGCCGACGAGGTAGGTGCGATCGTCGCCGCGCTGCGGGAGCTGGAGGGGGCGGCCCCGGGGGACGTGCTGGTGTTCCTGCCGGGCGAAGCGGAGATCCGGGATGCAGCGGACGCGGTGCGCGCGGCCTACCCGCCCGCGACCGGCACCGAGGTGCTCGGGTTGTTCGGCCGCCTCACCGCAGCCGAACAGCACCGGGTGTTCGCACCGAAGGCCGCGGGTGTCCGCCGCCGGATCGTGCTGGCAACCAATGTGGCCGAGACGAGCCTGACGGTTCCCGGCATCCGTCACGTCATCGACACCGGGACCGCGCGCGTCTCACGGTACAGCGCCCGCTCGAAGGTGCAGCGCCTGCCGATCGAGCCGGTGTCGCAGGCGTCGGCGCAGCAGCGCGCGGGTCGCGCGGGTCGGATCGGACCCGGCATCGCGATCCGGCTCTACGCGCAGGAGGATCTGGAACACCGGCCCGAGTTCACCGATCCGGAGGTGCTGCGCACCAGTCTCGCCTCCGTCGTGCTGCAGCTGCTCGCCCTCGGCTTGGGAGACATCGGAGCCTTCCCATTCCTGACCCCTCCCGACTCGCGGGGAGTGGCGGCCGCTCGGGATCTGCTGGTGGAACTCGGCGCGGTTGTCAGCGACCAAGGCGCGCTGACTCTGACCGCGATCGGCCGTGAGCTCGCCCGCATGCCGGTGGATCCGCGCTTCGCACGGATGCTGGTGGAAGCCCGGACGAGCGGCGTGCTGGAGCCGGTGCTCGCCATCGTCGCGGGCCTGTCGATCCAGGACGTGCGGGAGCGGCCGGCGGACCGGGCGCAGGAGGCCGACCGTCTGCACGGCCGGTTCTCGGATCCGACCAGCGACTTCCTCACGCTCCTCAACCTGTGGAACCACCTGCGGGACCAGCAGCGGACGTTGTCCTCGAGCGCGTTCCGCCGGGCGTGCCGGTCGGAATTGCTGAACTACGTGCGGGTTCGCGAGTGGTTCGATGTCCATCACCAGCTGGCTCGCATGATGCGCCACCGGACCCCCGACCACGGGGCCGCTGCCGCGGATCCGGATGCCGTGCACCGGGCGCTGATGGCGGGACTGCTGTCCCATATCGGCGTGCTGGACGAGCGCCGGGCTCCCGGGTCCCGGGACGGGGGGACTCGAGCGCCGCGTGCGGAGTACCGTGGCGCGCGCGGCACCCGCTTCTGGATCTTCCCGGGCTCTGCGCTGCGGCGAAGCAGGGCCCGTGCGGTGATGGCGGCCGAACTGGTCGAGACCAGTCGGCTCTACGCCCGCACGGTGGCCGTCATCGACCCCGCCTGGGCGGAGAGCCTCGGCGGGGACCTGGTGCACCGCGAGCTGAGCGAGCCGCGGTGGTCGAAGGACCGCGGCTCGGCGGTCGTGACGGAGAAGGTGACACTGTTCGGCGTTGAGCTCGTGCAGGGGCGCACGGCGCAGCTCGCGCGGTTCGATGCGGACCTGGCCAGGGAGCTGTTCGTGCGGCACGCCCTCGTCGCAGGCGAAGCCGACTGGGCCTCGCTCGGTGTGCGACGGACCGGATTCCTGCGCCGCAACGCCGAGCTTCGCGAGCGCCTGGAGGGCATCGAGCAGCGCATCCGCCGTCGCGAGGTGGTCGCCGGCGACGACACGGTGGCGGACTTCTACCGCAAGCGCATCCCGGAGGACGTACGGGACGTGCGGGCATTCGCCGCGTGGTGGCGGACCGCTTCGCAGACGGACCCCGGGATGCTGGACATGACCGAGGAGGACCTCCGGGCCACCGGGGCCACGGCACCCGAGCGCGATTTCCCGGCGCACTGGCAGCAGGGCGACCAGGTTCTCTCCCTCCGGTACCGGTTCGATCCCGGCGACCCCGGCGACGGGGTCACCGTCATCGTGCCGATCTCCCTGCTGCCGCGGCTGAGCCCCGCCGGATTCGACTGGCAGGTTCCGGGCCTGCGGCACGAGCTGGTCACCGCGCTGCTGCGATCCTTGCCCAAGGCGCTCCGACGGCACGTGGTGCCGGCGGCGGACTGGGCGGAGCGGATCACGGCGGAGGTGAGGGGCTCCGGGCCCGAGGACCACGCCGGACTGCCCGAGACGGACCTCACCGCCGTCCTGGCCGAGCGAGTGCGGGCGGCAGCGCACCAGCCCGTCACCGCCTCCGATTTCGACCTCACCCGGGTCCCGGAGCATCTCAGGGTCACGTTCCTGGTGGTCGACGACGCGGGAGAGGCACTCGACTCGGATCGGGACCTCGCCGCGCTGCAGGAGCGGCTGCGGGACACCGCCCACGCCTCGGTCGCGCGGGCGATCACCGGAGCGGAGGACGCGGGTCCGGCCGGGTTATCGGGCTTCGCGGCCGCCTCGGGGTTGCGCGCGTGGAGCTTCGGAGCGCTGCCGGACACGGTGGAGACGGCGGTTGCCGGCGGGGTCGTCCGCGGCTATCCCGCGCTCGTCGACGCCGGCGATTCCGTCGCGCTGACGGTGGAGCCCGACGCCGAGCGCGCCGCGGCCCGCACCCGGAACGGCGTGCTGCGCCTGCTGCTGCTGGCCGTCCCCTCTCCGGCGCCGTGGGTGCTCGATCACCTCACCCAGCAGGAGCGCCTGGCTCTGGCCGGCTCTCCCTACCTCGACGCCCGTGCCGTGATCGAGGACGTTCGGACCGCCCTGGCCGGCGCGGCGGTCGCGGCGGCCGGCCCGGTGCGGGACCCGTCCGCGTTCGAACGGCTGCGGGACGCGTTCTCCGCCTCGATCACCGACGACATGGTGCGGACGACGGCGCTGGTCGCCCGCATCCTCCTGGCAGCCCGAGAGCTCGACCGCGAGATCGCCGCCCGCACCTCCCTCGCCCTCCTCACGCCGCTGGCGGACGTTCGCGCTCAGCGCGACGCGCTCGTGTTCGACGGATTCGTCTCGCGCACCGGTCCCGCGCACCTGGCGCACCTGCCGCGGTATCTCGACGGCTGCGACCGAGCGGGTGCGCGCCCTGCCCGACAACCCCGGCCGCGACCGTCAGCGGATGACCGAGTTCGAGGCGGCGGCGACACTGTACCGGGATGCCGGTGGGGTCCTGCCGCTGCGCGGGGAAGAACCGGCTCCGCTCGTGCACGCGCGGTGGCTGCTGGAGGAGTTCCGGGTCAGTCTGTTCGCGCAGCGGCTGGGCACCGCGGAGCCGGTCTCGCTGCAGCGGATCGCCGCGGCAGTGCGGACCGCCCGGCGGTAGCGTGGAGCCGTGATGACGCTCGCGCGGAGCACGGCACGGGACCATCGTCGTCTCCGTCGCCACCCCGGCGTCCACTGTCCCCAGGAGGAGCTCTCGTGACAGACCTCGCCCACCCCCGCGTCGCGGTCTACCTCGACTTCGACAACATCGTGATGAGCTGGTACGACAGGGTGCACGGGAAGAACGCGTATTCGCGGGATCGTCAACGCATCGCCGACAACCCGGGCGAGCCGGAGATCGCGGCGCGACTGGCCCGGGCGACGGTCGACGTCGGCGCCATCATCGACTACGCGGCATCCTTCGGCACACTCGTGTTGACGCGCGCGTATGCGGACTGGTCCCAGCCGGTCAACGCCGACTACCGCGCGCAACTGGTCGCCCGAGCGGTGGACCTGGTGCAGCTGTTCCCCGCCGCCGCCTACGCCAAGAACGGGGCTGACATCCGCCTGGCGGTGGATGCCGTGGAGGACATGTTTCGGCTGCCCGATCTGACGCACGTCGTGATCGTGGGAGGAGACTCCGACTACGTGCCGCTCGCGCAGCGGTGCAAGCGCCTGGGCCGCTACGTGGTCGGGGTGGGGGTGGCCGGCTCCACCGCGAAGTCGCTCGCGGCGGCGTGCGACCGGTTCGATTCCTACGAGTCGCTGCCGGGCGTTCCCGCTCCCGGCACACAGCCCGAACCATCCACGAGCAGCCGCCCGCGGGCCCGCCAGCGGTCGGTGGACCCGGCGGCAGACCTGCTCGAGCGGGCGCTGCGGCTGGAGAACGACAAGGATCCGTCGCAGTGGCAGCACGCGTCCGCGGTGAAGGGTCTCATCACGCGGATGGATCCGTCCTTCAGCGAGAAGGCGCTCGGCCACCGGAGCTTCTCGGAGTTCCTGGCCGCGCACCCGGAGATCGCCGAGACGGACGAGACCGACAACATCGTGCGGGTGCGCCTGGTCGGCGACAAGCGCTGACGCAGGCGCCTTGGCCGATCCCGGTCAGGGCTTCGGCGGCTCCCGGAGCCGACCAGCCCGGTCGACGAAGCGCAGGTAGTCCTCCACCGTGTCGTGGGCGACGACGACGCGCAGGACGACCTCGTCGACGGCGTCGCGGTAGTCGCGGACGGTCTGCGCCGGGGCGGTGCCGCCCGGGTCCGGGAGGGATGCTGCACGCGGCTCGAACCCGAGCCTGGCGAAGTTGGCGCGGTACGACGGCACCGCTCCGTACCGGTCCGCCTCCGCCTCCAGCCGGCTCAGGGCCGCCGGGTCAAGGGCCGCGCGAACGTACAGCGCGACCCGGGCGGAGGGGTTGAGCGCGTGCGCCTCATCCGCCGCATCCTTCGCCGCGGCCGGGGTGAGCCAGTTGAGCAGGATGCCGTCCGCAGCGGTGGCGCCGAGCCGCCGCATCCGGGGCCCCAGCGCCCCGACGACGATCGGCCCGTGGAATCCCGCACGCAGCTGTGCGACCGCGGACCGCACCAGGCCCAGCTGGCCGGTCGCCGCCGCGCCTGACCCGATTCCGAGGATCAGCCGGTCCCGGTCGACGGCGTGCTCGTCCAGCGCCGACAGGATCTCGGTCGGGGGCCTGCGGTCCAGCGGGATCACCCCGGACGCCAGCCCTATCCGGGTGGTCCGGCGCGAGATCGCGCCGAGCGCGGCGATGCTGTCGCCGCCGGGGATGTCATTGACCCACATCGCGTCGAATCCCGCGTTCTCCGCGGCGACCGCGACCTCCGCCACGAGGTCCGGCGGGAGAGTCCCGGTCAGCCCGAGGGAGAGGGATCCGTGCATCGTCGTCATGCTTCGAGCATGCCCCCGCCGGGCCGGCGCCGCCACTGACGACGCCGGCCCGGCCTCTCAGGCGGCCGCGGCAGGCTCCCGGGTGACAGTCACCGACAGGGCACCGTCCGGCGCGGTGATCGCGACCGTGTCGCCCCCGGCGAGCTCCCCCGACACCAGCAGGTCCGCCACCCGGTCGTCGATCTCGCGCTGGATCAGCCGGCGCAGCGGGCGCGCCCCGTACTCCGGCTCGTATCCGTGATCGGCCAGCCAGGCCACCGCCTCGTCGGTGACGACCAGATCCATCTCCCGGGACGCCAGCCGCTGGCGGGACTCCTCCAGCAGCAGGCGCGCGATCCGGCGGATCTGATCGGCCCCCAGGGAGCGGAACAGGACGATCTCATCGATCCGGTTGAGGAACTCGGGCCGCATCTCCTCCCGCAGTCGCCCCATCACCCGCGCTCGCACCTGCTCCTGCCCGTCTGCGGAGCCGCCGGCCGAAAAGCCGATGGTGCCGGTGCGGGAGGAGAGGAACTCGCCACCGATGTTGGAGGTCATCACGACCACCGTGTTCCGGAAATCGACCGTCCGGCCCTGACCGTCGGTGAGACGGCCGTCGTCGAGCACCTGCAGCAGCACGGTGAAGACGTCGGGGTGGGCCTTCTCGATCTCGTCGAACAGCAGCACGGAGTACGGCGCACGGCGCACCCGCTCCGTCAGCTGCCCGGCCTCGTCGTAACCGACATACCCGGGGGGTGATCCGATCAGTCGCGCGACGGTGTGCCGTTCGCCGAATTCGCTCATGTCGAAGCGGATGACGGCCGACTCGTCGTCGAACAGCGACTGGGCCAGTGCCTTGGCCAGCTCCGTCTTGCCCACCCCGGTGGGGCCGAGGAACAGGAACGAGCCGATCGGCCGACGCGGGTCGTTCATCCCCGTGCGGCTGCGCCGGACCGAGCGTGCCACAGCGGACACCGCGGCATCCTGACCCACCACCCGGGCGTGCAACTCGTCCTCCAGCCCGGCGAGCCGGGCCCGTTCCGTCTCGGTGATCCGGTTCACGGGGATACCCGTCGCGCGGCTGACCACCATCGCGATCTGCTCCTCGTCCACCACGGCGTCGTGCGCCGACCCGGTCGCGCTCGCGGCGTCGATGAGGCCGCGCACCCGCTCCGAGCGGTCCCGCAGCTCGGATGCCTGCTCGTACCGTTCGGCGGCGACGGCCGCGTTCTTCTCTGCCTCCAGCGTCGCCAGCTCCGCCATCAGAGCCTGCACGTCCATGGGGACCCCGAGCCGCAGCCGCAGCCGGGCGCCGGCCTGGTCGATCAGGTCGATGGCCTTATCGGGCAGGACCCGCTCCGGCAGGTACCGGTCTCCCAGTTCGACGGCGGCTCGCAGCGCCTCGTCGGTGTAGCGCACGCGATGGTGCTCCTCATACGCCGGGCGGAGCCCCCGCAGAATCAGCACCGCATCGCTGACCGACGGCTCGCCGACCCGCACCGGCTGGAATCGCCGTTCCAGTGCGGGATCCTTCTCGATCGTGCGGTACTCCCGCAGCGTGGTCGCTCCGATCAGATGCAGATCACCGCGCGCCAGGCGGGGCTTCAGGATGTTGCCCGCGTCCATGGCGCCCTCGGACCCGCCCCCGGCACCGACCAGGGTGTGCACCTCGTCGATGAACAGGATCAGCTCGCCCGACCGCGCGGCGACCTCGTCCATCGTCCGCGTCAGACGCTCCTCGAAGTCCCCGCGGTACCGGGTGCCCGCCAGCATTGCTGGCAGGTCCAGCGCCAGCACCCGCTTGTCGCGCAACGCCTCCGGCACGGCGCCCTCGGTGATGGCCCGCGCCAGGCCTTCCACGATCGCGGTCTTGCCGACGCCGGCCTCCCCGATCAGCACCGGGTTGTTCTTCGTACGCCGGCTGAGGATCTCGATCGTCTGCTCGATCTCCTCCGCCCGTCCGATCACCGGATCCAGTCCGCCCGCGGCGGCGCGCGCGGTCAGGTCCACGGTGTACCGCTCGAGCATGCCGCCCTCGGCCGCCGTCGCAGCATCCGGGGGGTTCTCCCCCGTCGCGCTCACTGTCTGCCGGGCGCCCTGGGTGAGAGCCTCGGCGGTCACCCCGGACTCCGCCAGCACTCGCCCTGCGGGTGCATCCTGCTCCAGCACGAGCGCGAAGAACAGGTGCTCGGGGTCGACGTACGTGGAGCCCGATGAGCGGGCGACTTGGAAGGCGTGGAACAGCGCGCGGTGAACCGATGGCGCGACGACGGCGCCCTCGACATCGGCGGGCTCGCCGGACTGAGGCAGACGCGCCTCTGCGGCCCGGGCGATGGCAGCGGGGTCCGCCCCGATGCGACGCACGGCGTCGGCCGCAGGCGCCGAGTCCATCAGCGCGTGGAGCAGGTGCAGGGCGTCGACCTCGTGCTGCCCCCGGCCGACCGCGAACGTCCCCGCCGCCTGCAGAATCTCCTGCGTGCGAGCCGAGAGCAGGCGGCTCAGGTCGATGGAGCGCGCGGCACGGGCGCGTTCTCCCGCGACGTAGCGGGCCACGAACTCGTCGAACGCGCTGCGGTCAGCGGCACCCTCCGGCGGTGTCACGTCTTCGGGCATGGGACTCTCCTGTCGAAACTTGAGTGATGATGTGCTCAAGTTTAACGGAGAACCGGTCAGGGTATTCCCGGTGCGCCGCGGCCCGCGTCGCCATGGCCCAGCCGACGAAGACCATCACCGGATGCCGCAGCGGCGCCGGAAGCGAGACCGCAGGGTACGTCACCGAGGGACCACCCGGTATCGTGGGGAAAGATCCGCGCGAAGGAGTGCCATGTACATCGTGTCCCTGCTGCTGTTCCTGCTCGGCATCGCAGCGTTCGGCTTTGCGTTCTCCTTCCCGGGGTGGGAGATGCTGATCTTCATCGGCGGCATCCTTCTGGTGTCCATCGCCATCGCGATCCCGATGCACGCCCGCTCCAACGCCAGCATGCGCTCCTAGCGACCGAAGACCGACGGGAACGCCCGCCGCGCGACCCCCCCGAATAGACTGCGATCGATGGATGCTGGATCGGATGGCGCACTGACGTCGCTGGGCGATCCGACCCGCGCCCGCATCCTGGACCTGATCCGCGCCTCCCCCGACGGCCGCGTCCTCGTGGGGCGCCTGGCGATGGAGCTGGGACTGCGCCAACCCACGATCAGTCACCATATGAAGACGCTTCTCGCCGACGGGATCGTGATCCGCCAGCCCGAAGGACGCCGCACCTGGTATTCGATCTCACCGGATGCCGCCGATCGCGTCGACGCGATACTCGGCCTCCCGCGCGAGAGCGCCGCGGTCGATCTCGACCGTGTCGTGGCGGATCTGAGCACGCGGTTCGGCGAGCGCATCGGAGCCGGTGCGATCCGCGACGTCGTCGACGACAGCTACCACCGCCTGGCCCGGGGCGGCTCCGCACGGCTCGCGTCCCGAACGTTCTCGTTCGCGGTGAGCCGGCTCGAGGCGATGGCGCGCTCGTCGACAGCATCCGGACAGGGCACGGCGCCGAGCGTGCTGTTCGTGTGCGTGCAGAACGCCGGTCGCTCCCAGCTGGCTGCCGGCATCCTGCGCCATCTGGCTGGGGATGCGGTGACGGTGCGCACGGCGGGATCTGCCCCCACCGCCGAGGTGCGCTCGACGATCGTTACGGCGCTGGATGAGATCGGCGTCGCGATCGGCGACGAGTTCCCCAAGCCTCTCACTGACGAGGCCGTGCGCGCCGCAGACGTGGTGATCACGATGGGATGCGGCGACGCGTGCCCCGTCTACCCGGGCCGCCACTATCTGGACTGGGACGTCGAAGATCCCGTCGGCAAGCCGCTGACTGCCGTGCGCAGCATCCGTGACGACATCGAGCATCGCGTGCGCGAGCTGCTCACCGACCTGCTCGAGACCGCGACCGCTGCGGATGATGACGCTCGCGTGACAAATAGATAGACACTGATCTATTCTTCTCTGAGTCCTCGAGAAGGGTGACGCCATGACTGCAGAGCCCGCCGTCCTGTTCGTCCACGTGCACAATGCAGGTCGCTCGAAGCTCGACGACCCGGTGGGCCCGGGGTCCGAGAGTGTTCACTTCATCGGGGACGACATCCGACGCCGGGTCGAAGCCCTGATCGTCGACACCGCTCCGGCCGGGGCAGCAGCATGAGCGGGCCCAAAGGCCAGACGCCGCTCGCATCCCCGGAGGCGACGCTTCAGCGAGCATCCGAGCGACTCGCACGCCAGTTCGCGGGAATCGTGAACGAGGAGACGGTCGAGCGAGTCGTGTTCGAATCGTATGCGGCGCTCGCCCGAACGGCGCGTGTGAACACGCATCTGGCCAGCCTGGCCGAGAAGTTCGCGCGGGATCGGCTCACAGCGCTCGCCCAGTCCAAGGGACGTATCCCCAAGCCGGCACCCGAGGTCCTGTACGTGTGCGTCCAGAACTCCGGTCGCTCGCAGATGGCGGCCGCGCTCACCCGGGCGATCGCCGGCGACCGCGTCCACGTCCGCTCCGCAGGCTCGCAGCCGGGCATTGAGATCCTGTCGAACGTGGTGACAGCGCTCGAGGAGATCGGGCTCAGCGTGGACGAGGAGTTCCCGAAGCCGCTGACCGACGACGTCGTCCGCGCCGCCGATGCGGTCATCACAATGGGGTGCGGTGACGCCTGCCCGGTCTACCCCGGCAAGCGCTACCTCGACTGGGATCTCTCCGATCCCGCTGATCTCGACCTGGACGGTGTCCGCGCAGTCCGGGACGAGATCCGGCACCGCGTGGAAACCTTGGTGTCCGAGCTCGTCGGCTGATCGGGTCACACGGTTCCCCCGGACGAGCTCGGCCAGCAGGGCGTCGAGGCAACCTGTGTAGGGTGACACCGGTACGCACGGCGACCTCGCCGATGCCCCAGCCCGGGGGGAGGTACTGGTGATATCCGCCAGGCGAGGACGACCGACCTGACGCCGTCACCCGCTCGCCCAGCGCGCGGAGGTCGACGCAAGCATGGGGCCAATGAGTGCGAACCTTCAGCCACGCCGCGACGAGAGGGCAAGTCCCAATGGCTAGCTTCAGGGTGTGACTGAATCGGCCCAGATCCGCTGCCGCTGGCCCCGTAGTTCCGCCCGGATCGAATCCGAGCATCCTGCTGCAGTGCGCGCGCCACGCTCATATTGCTATCCCCATACGGCGCGAGCCCCCGTGTCGCCCACAATTATGACGGCGACGATCGCGAATACTCCGACGAGCGTGAGCAGGACAGAAACGACGAGAGATACCGCACGTGCGAGACGGGGACGGGACACCTTCGGTTCCAGGCGGTCCGGGCGCGGACGAACGAAGAAGCGGAGCCATCCCCATTGCGCCCAGGCTCCAGCGAACAGCAGGAACGCGCCGGCAGTTGCGACGTCCGCGATCTCTGTGTGCGCGGTCACTGCCGCTGTCTGACTTACCTGGGTCGCGAGCGCCTCACCTGACTGCTGGGCCAGTAGCGTCGCGATGAAGGTCACGGTGGCGAGGATCGGAAGGACGATGCCGAGCCAGTCGCGCACGTTGGGGACCCATGCGGAAGCGATGGCCAAAAGTGCCACGACCGGCACCGCAACGACCGCGGCATGGACGAAAAGGGGATGCAGCGGTAGATCATTGAGTAGCCAGGACAAGCGGAGACTCCTTTTCGTGTTTCATTGGGTGGAAATCGGAGTGCGACGCAACCCGATTAGTGCAGCCAGGCAACGCTGCATTCAGCAGGTCTATAGCCTGGATGCGTGCTCGCCAGTGAGGGGAGGTAAGCCTTATCCGCGATGAGCGCATGAAGAAGACGATCACTGCGAGGCCGACGCCGAAGGCGACTACCCAGTTGGGTGATCGCCGTGAACGCTGCTCCTGGGTCGGCGCCGTACCGATGAACTCACCGACAATGCGGATGTGGGCGCTGCTGGAGATCGGCAGACCGGTGAAGCCCTGCATGAAGCCCAGCAGAATTGCGTTGAGAAGGTCCAACTGTCTCCTCGAGTCCGACGGCGAGCGTGCGCGCCCACTGTGACAGGGGCCGGCCAAGAACCAGCTAAGAAAGCACGAAGCGCCGAAGCTGACCCGATCTGTTCACCCGTATGCCATCCCCGTCTCCGTTATCGGAAGTCGGTGTAGGGATGCGATTCAAGGCGGGGTGCTGCTCTACTACTCCATCGCCAACGTCTCCGCCTTCAGCCAGGCCGCTACCCGGGACCGTCCAGATCCTCGGCAGCCTGAATTGCAGTACGCCGACCGGTTCTTGGATGACGCAACTTTCCCGTCGCTCACGGATGCCGCGGCGATCGCTTTACGCTCAGTCGCCTACGTTTCTTAGAGAGTTCTTGGAGATGCAGACGACAATGGGGGAACGTGAGTCGGAGGAGTTCGAAGTGGAGAATGAGACGCGCCGACCGGCCTTATTGCTGGTTGAGGACGACCAAGACATTGCGGGAATGCTCTCGGAAGTGCTGGCCGATCTGTACGAGGTCAATCATGTCCCGGACGCGGAGCGAGGTCTCGACGTAGCTCTGCGTCGCCACTTCGATGTGATCGTGGTCGATCGACATCTGCCGCGGATGGACGGTGTTGCGCTGATCCGGGCCATACGCCGGGCCAACATCACGACCCCGGTGTTGATGCTGACGGCGTTAGGCACTCTCGAAGACAAAGTGTCGGGCCTGGACGGGGGCGCTAATGACTATCTGGTCAAGCCCTTCGAGTTCGATGAGCTGCTGGCGCGGCTGCGGGCGTTGCGGCGCGCGTTCACGGCGGAGGGCAGGCGCCGGTATCTGGGCGAGTGGATCTACACTCCGGACAACAAGACCGTCTACTCTCCCACCGGGGGCCGCATCCTCCTGACGGTGGCGGAGAACGCGCTGCTCGATCTGATCAGTAGCAGCCCCGAGCATGTCTTCTCACGGGAGGAGATCCTGGATGCCGTGTTCAGTTCGGATGACTCGCCCGGGACCGTCGACACGTATGTGCACTACCTACGGAAGAAGACCAGCCGTGACATGGTCGAGACGGTGCGGGCACAAGGCTACCGGCTCGGAGACCGGCCATGAGCATGGGGCCGGATCGTGCGCGCGTGCGCCGGGCGGCGGTCTCGGTCGGCCTCGTTGTGGGCATCATCGGGGCCGTGCTGATGACTGTCGGTGTTGCCGTGCTGATCACGGCGGTCACCGTGAACTCGCGCCATGAACAGGCGGAGCATCCGGGGTCGCTGCCGGGACGTGACGATGCGTGGGTGATCGACAGTGGCCGTGTCATCCTGCTGGTCGTCGTGCTCGCGCTGATCGGGATCGTGCTGATCGGTCTGGTCGGCTGGCTGGGTGCGCGGCGCGCAGTGGCGCCCTTGGCCGAGGCGCTGCGGTTGCAGCGCAACTTCGTATCCGATGCCAGCCACGAGCTACGTACCCCGCTGACAGTGTTGAGCAGTCGAGTGCAGGTTCTGGAACGCCGGCTGGATCGGGGTGATCCGGTCGATGACGTGGTCGCGGCGCTGCGCCGCGATGCGGCATCGATGACGGAGGTCCTGAATGATCTGCTGTTGAGCGCCGAGGGCGCCGAGCCGCCGACGGACACCCCGCCGACGGTGGAGGAAGCGGTGCGAGCGGCGGCAGCGACCCTCGAGGTGCTCGCAGACGAGGCCGATGTCCGCATCGTGGTTCGCGCCGCAGCCTCCACGGCGGTGGCTGTACCGAGGGTGACGCTGATCCGTTGCGTGGTCGCTCTGCTGGACAATGCGATCCACCATTCACCACCCGGATCGTCGGTTGTAGTCACAGAAGGGTTGGATGGCGGTCGAGCGGAGATCCGGGTCAGCGACGCCGGGCCAGGCATCCAGGGCATCAGCGCCGAGCAGATATTCGAGCGGTTCTCCCGCTCGGGGGAGAACGGTCAGCACCGCAGCTTCGGGCTCGGGCTCGCCCTGGTGCGTGATGTCGCGGTGCGATACCGCGGCAGCGTGTCGGTGGAAGAGACGTCTGAGGCAGGTACGACGATGCTGCTTGTGTTCCCGGTAGCCCGATCGGTCGGGTAGCCGCAACTTACGCGCCGCCGACGACGCGGGTGATGATGTCCCAGTCGTGTACGGTGACCGTGATCTGGGTACCTCCGAGCCAGCGTCGAGTGCGTCCATCTGCTGCCACGAGAAGCCCCGTGGATGTGCCAGCACCATCCAACCAGCTCAGATCGTCGAATCCGGCGATCATCGCGGTCGTCGCCCACAGGTCTGCGCGAGTGAGACTGTCCGCCACCATCGTGGCGGAAAGGATGCCGGTGGTGGGCCGGCCGGTGCGGGGGTCGACGATGTGGGGGCCGCGCTCGGCCGTACCGGACGTGGCGATCGCGCCAGTCGACACGGACAGCGTCGCGACGATGTCTCCCGCAGCGCGGGGGTCAGTGATGCCGACGTTCCAGATCCAGGATGAATCCGGGTGCGTGAACAACTGCATATCGCCGCCGGCGTTGATCCCGACGGCCGCCACTCGTCGATCGGTCAGGAGCGGTTTCAGGTGACGCTGCGCGACCTCCTCGACCGCCCAGCCCTTGACCAGGCCGGTAGGGTCGAACCAACCCTTCCACTCCGCGTCGAACAGTCCACCTGTGGCGTCCCGCGCCCGATCGCACAGTCGCCTGACCTCCGCGAGCATCGGCGCCGCGTCGGCGTCGCGCAGTTCACCGCGCGCGATCCGACGAACATCGGATCGGGGATCGAACGGCGAGAAGACGCGGTCAACCTTCCGAAGATCGTCGAAGCAGCGCCCGGCGGCATCTCGGGCGGCAGACCCGTCAGCCGGGCCTTCGAGGATGGTGTGGATGCTGATGGGCATACCCATGATCTGCTCGACGTCGACCAGTCGGTGGAAAGTGTCACGCGCGGCGGCCACGTGTCATCCTTTCGCCTGATCGAGGGCGCCCTGCAGCGAAGTGATGTATCCGCGGCTGGTGACCGTGGCGCCAGACACCATGTCGATCTTGGCGCTCTGCGCGGCCAGCGCCTCCTTGGCGAGTCTCGGAATGGCGTAGCTGTTGATCTGCTGGTCCCAGCCGCTCTCAGTGGGGTAGTCAATGGCTTGAACATCGGTGACCTTGCCACCGCTCACGGTGATCTGCACCTGCACGGGTCCCCACCGGGTCGAGGTGGACGGGCCTCGGTAACTGCCGTCCGCGAGGCCCGTCGAGGTGACCGGTGGCGGGGCGGACGGCGCCGGTTGAGCCGTGCTCTGGCCAGCCTCTGGTGCGGAGGTGGCGGGGGGTGTGGTCCCGGAGCTTGTTGGTCCAACGCTTGTGGATGGCTCGGCGCCGGTTTCGGTGCTGGCCGCGAGTGAGGTCGGCGGGATGGCTTCGGTAGACGTGCGGTAGCTGAAGAGAAGCACCACGCCGCTGATGGTCGTCAGCAGTGCGATCACGATCTTCTTCACGGGGTTCCTGCCTTAGATATCGAATGCTTCCGAGTGGATGCGCGTTCCGGCGACGCGGAGGCGGTCGAGGTCGGCTCGCACGCTGTCCATCCACCGGGTGGGGCCGCAGAGGTAGATGTCGTAGTCAGCCAGGTCCGGAGCGAGGTGGCCGATCAACTGTGCACCAGCCCACCGCTCATACTCTCTCGGCAGCCAGGGCGAGCTGACCCGGGTGCGCGGCCCGTTGAGGGGCACATGGCGCACCCCGCGCTTCTCGACGAGGCGGCGTATCGCCCAGGTCATCACCGCCGCGTCAGGGGTGCTGTCCCGGGTGACCAGGGTCGCCGCGCCGGGCGCGTAGGGCTGCTCCTGCAGCAGCGAGACCAGCGGAGCGACACCTGCACCGGCGCCGAACATGAGCAGCTTCGTGCCGCGCCGCCGGTCACCGGTGAGGTGGCCGTAAGGCCCCTCGATGAGTACCCGAGTCCCCGCCTTCAGCTCGGTGAGCTTCTGGGTGCCGTCGCCGGTCATCTTGGCCGTGATGGTGAGTCGGTCGGCATAGGGGCGGGTGGAGACCGAGAAGGGATGCCCGCGGGACCAGCCCGGGCCGTCGAGGAAACGCCAGATGAAGAACTGCCCGGCCCGAGTGCGCATCCGGTTCAGCCGGTTGCCGGTCATCACCACCGTCACCCCGTCGGACCCGTCCGCAACGACCTGCTTGACCGTGATCCGGGACCTAGCCGAACGGGCCAGAGGCAGCGCCACCCGGTAGATCAAGGTGCAGCCTGCCGCAAGAACCCACACCGTCCACCAGTACAAGGTCACCAGGGGTGAGGCGAGGAAGTCGGCGCCGGTCCACAGCTGGTGCGGCAGCGCCAGACCCACGCCAAGATACGAGTACAGGTGCAGCAGATGCCAGGACTCGTAGCGCATGTTCCGCCTGGCGCGTCGGATCGACAGGATGACGACCCCGACCAGGAGCAGGGTGCCGACGGTGGCCAGCAGCATGCCCGGGTAGTCCCAGATCAACTCCCAGGTCTGCCGAATGACGTCGATACCCGCCGTGCCCGCGTACCCGAGAACGACCAGCACGATGTGGGTGAGGAACAGCCAGAACGACCAGAACCCGGTCAGCCGGTGCATTCGAGTGATGACGTCATGCCCGAACGCGCGCTCGAACAGGGGAACCCGGGCCATCAGCAGCACCTGATACAGCAGCAAGTTGGAGGCCACCAGTCCGGTCAGCCGACTCAACGAGGTGAGCGCATCCGGCCCGCCAGCCAGGCTGGTCTGAATCCCGCCGCCGGATACCCAGAGCGCGACGATGACGAGGCTGGTCAGCCAGATCACCGAAACACCGACGGCATGCCACGCATCCGCGCGCCATCGAGTGGCGCCGGTCGGTGACGCGGAGGAACGCGCTCGTGAACCGGTGAGACGAGGTGTGGACACGACATCATGCTCGGCGGCAGGCTATAAGCCTCGCCCAAGAAAACCGACGTAGACGTCGGTTCGTGTGAATCACCAAGTGAATGCTCAGATGGTTCTCAACCTGTGTCGGCGCGGCAGTTGAGCATGCTCTCGACGACGCTCGAAAAGGAGGCCATTGCGGCGTGTGAAAACGGGGCCACCTGGTTGTCGTTCGGTCAGTCTGCCGGATCTTGGGTTCTGATGCTGGGGAGGCTGTCGATCCCGCGTCCGCGGTGCCGGTAGCTGGTGCCCTTCAACGTGAGGACGTCGGCGTGGTGGACGATGCGGTCGATCATCGCGGCGGCGACTGCTTGGTCGCCGAAGACGCAGCCCCTGCCGGAGAACGGCAGGTTGCTGGTGAGGATCAGGGACGCTTGTTCGTAGCGAGATGAGACGAGTTGGAAGAACAGGTTCGCGGCGTCTTGTTCGAAGGGCAGGTAGCCGACCCCGTCGACGATGATCGGCCCGTAACGGCGGAGCCGGGCGAACTCTTGCGGGAGCCGGCCTTGCCGGTGGGCGTCGGTGACCGTGGTCCGCGAGAGGCCGGATTTCGGCTGGCGGGCCACCCCGCTCTCGCAAGCAAGGTGTGCGCGTGCCACCCTCGTGCCACTCCGAACGACCGTTGGTGTCCATTGCGTGTCCTCCTCTGTCTGTCGAGAGAAGACACGAAAAGAGGCCCGGACCTGCAGAATCCTGCGGGTCCGGGCCTCTCAGCAGCCCTGGCGGGCCGGGGTCAGAATCAGGAGCCTAGAAGTCCCAGTCCTCGTCTTCGGTGGCCTCGGCCTTGCCGATGACGTACGACGAACCCGACCCGCTGAAGAAGTCGTGGTTCTCGTCGGCGTTCGGCGACAGGGCCGACAGGATCGCCGGGCTCACGTTCGTCACCGACGCCGGGAACATCGCCTCGTAGCCCAGGTTCATCAGGGCCTTGTTGGCGTTGTAGTGGAGGAACTTCTTCACGTCCTCCGTCAGCCCCACCTCGTCGTAGAGGTCCTGGGTGTACTGCACCTCGTTGTCGTACAGCTCGTACATCAGCGAGAACGTGTAGTCCTTCAGGTCCTGGCGGGCCGCCTCGTCCACCCGCTCCAGTCCGCGCTGGAACTTGTAGCCGATGTAGTAGCCGTGCACGGCCTCGTCGCGGATGATCAACCGGATGAGGTCGGCGGTGTTGGTGAGCTTGGCGTGGCTCGACCAATGCATCGGCAGGTAGAAGCCCGAGTAGAACAGGAAGGACTCCAGCAGCGTGGAGGCCACCTTGCGCTTGAGGGGCTCGTCACCGCGGTAGTAGTCCATCACGATCCGCGCCTTGCGCTGCAGGTTCTCGTTCTCGGTCGACCAGCGGAATGCCTCGTCGATCTCCCGTGTCGAGCACAGCGTGGAGAAGATCGACGAGTAGCTCTTGGCGTGCACCGACTCCATGAAGGCGATGTTCGTGTACACGGCCTCCTCGTGCGGTGTGAGGGCGTCCGGGATCAGCGACACCGCGCCGACCGTGCCCTGGATCGTGTCGAGCAGGGTCAGGCCGGTGAACACCCGCATGGTGAGCACCTGCTCCTGATCGGTGAGGGTGTTCCACGACTGCACGTCATTCGACAGCGGAACCTTCTCGGGCAGCCAGAAGTTCCCCGTGAGGCGGTTCCACACCTCGAGGTCCTTGTCGTCCTCGATCCGGTTCCAGTTGATCGCCTGGACCGAGTCCACCAGCTTGAGTTTCTCCATCAGTCCTGCCTCCCCGATCGACGCGTCACAGCATGCACGACACGCACTCGCTGAGGTTCGTTCCCTCGAGTGCGAGCTGCCGGATGCGGATGTAGTAGATCGTCTTGATGCCCTTGCGCCATGCGTAGATCTGCGCCTTGTTGATGTCGCGCGTGGTGGCGGTGTCCTTGAAGAACAGCGTCAGCGAGAGCCCCTGGTCGACGTGCTCGGTCGCAGCCGCATAGGTGTCGATGATCTTCTCGTACCCGATCTCGTACGCATCCTGGTAGTACTCGAGGTTCTCGTTCGTCATGAACGGCGCGGGGTAGTAAACCCGTCCCAGCTTCCCCTCCTTGCGGATCTCGATCTTCGAGGCGATCGGGTGGATCGAGCTGGTCGAGTTGTTGATGTAGGAGATCGAGCCGGTCGGCGGCACCGCCTGCAGGTTCTGGTTGTAGATGCCGTGCCGCTGGATCGACTCCTTCAACTGGGCCCAGTCCTCACGGGTGGGCAGCCAGTGGCCGGCGAACAACTCCGCCACCCGCGGGGATCGGGGCAGCCAGTCACGGTCGAGGTACTTGTCGAAGAACGCCCCGCTGGCGTAGGTGGAATCCTCGAATCCCTCGAACGACTGCCCACGCTCGATGGCCAGCGCGTTGGAGGCGCGCAGGGCGTGGAAGAGCACCGTGGCGAAGTAGACGCTGGTGAACTCGATGCCCTCCTCCGAGCCGTAGTGGATGTGCTCGCGGGCGAGGAAGCCGTGCAGATTCATCTGCCCGAGCCCGATCGCGTGCGACCGGTCGTTGCCGAACTCGATCGATCGT
The DNA here is from genome assembly GCA_963696115.1 of uncultured Actinomycetota bacterium. Lineage (GTDB taxonomy): Bacteria > Actinomycetota > Actinomycetes > Actinomycetales > Microbacteriaceae > Microbacterium. The sequence continues at coordinate 51,999 of CAVOIT010000024.1, forward strand.
ACGGAGCGGATGTGGCTCTGGTCGCTGACGGCGGTGAGGGCGCGGATGGCGGTATCCACCGTCGCACCCAGGTCGCCGCCGTCCATGGCGAGGGCGATGTTCATCGAGCCGAGGTTGCAGGAGATGTCCTTGCCCACGCTCGCGTACGACAGATCCTCCGCGTACGTGGTGGGCGTGTTCACCTGCAGGATCTCGCTGCACAGGTTGGACATGTTGATCCGGCCCTTGATCGGGTTCGCCCGGTTCACCGTGTCCTCGAACATCACGTACGGATAGCCGGACTCGAACTGGATCTCCGCGAGCGTCTGGAAGAACTCCCGCGCGTTGATCTTCGTCTTCTTGATCCGCGGGTCGTCCACCATCTCTCGGTATTTCTCCGTGACTGAGATGTCCCCGAAGGGAACGCCGTACACCCGCTCGACGTCGTAGGGCGAGAACAGGTACATGTCCTCGTTGTTCCTGGCCAGCTCGAACGTGATGTCGGGTACGACCACACCCAGCGACAGGGTCTTGATGCGGACCTTCTCGTCGGCGTTCTCACGCTTGGTGTCGAGGAACCGGAGGATGTCGGGGTGGTGCGCCGACAGGTACACCGCGCCCGCGCCCTGCCGCGCGCCGAGCTGGTTGGCGTAGCTGAAACTGTCCTCCAGCAGCTTCATGACCGGGATGATGCCGCTGGACTGGTTCTCGATCTGCTTGATCGGCGCGCCGGCCTCGCGGATGTTCGACAGCAGCAGTGCCACGCCGCCGCCGCGCTTGGACAGCTGCAGCGCGGAGTTGATGCCCCGCGCAATCGACTCCATGTTGTCCTCGATCCGCAGCAGGAAGCACGACACCAGCTCGCCGCGCTGGGCCTTGCCCGCGTTCAGGAACGTAGGAGTGGCGGGCTGGAACCGTCCGGCGATGATCTCGTCCACCAGCGCGGTCGCCAGATCCCGATCGCCGTCGGCCAGGCTCAGCGCCGTCATCACGACGCGATCCTCGAAACGCTCCAGGTACCGCTTGCCGTCGAAGGTCTTGAGCGTGTAGCTCGTGTAGTACTTGAATGCGCCGAGGAAGGTCGCGAACCGGAACTTCTTCGCGTAGGCACGGTCGTGCAGCTCCGCGATGAACTCGAACGGGTACTGCTCCAGCACCGCCGGCTCGTAGTACTGCTTCTCGACCAGGTAGTCCAGGCGCTCCTGCAGGGAGTGGAAGAACACCGTGTTCTGGTTCACGTGCTGCAGGAAGTACTCCCGGGCGGCGCGCTTGTCGGCATCGAACTGGATGCGGCCGCGCTCGTCGTAGAGGTTCAGCATGGCGTTCAACGCGTGGTAATCCATGCCCTCGAAGCGGGAATCGGTCTTGAAGTCCGTGTCGCTCAGTGCTGCGTCCACCATCGATCCAATCCGTCGCGCACCCGGGCGACGTCCTCCGGCGTGCCGAACAGTTCCAGCCGGTACAGGTGCGGCACGTGGCACTTGCGGCTGATGATGTCTCCGGCCAGGCAGTACGCCTCGCCGAAATTGGTGTTGCCCGCCGAGATGACTCCCCGAACGTGTGCGCGGTTCGCCGGGTGGTTGAGGAACCGGATCACCTGCTTGGGAACGGCGCCCTTCTCCTGGCCGCGCCCTTGGCCGCCTCCGTACGTCGGGGTGACCAGCACGAACGGCTCGTCGACGATCAGCGCCGGGTCCGACGGATGCAGCGGAATCCGTCGGGAACGCATCCCGAGACGGGAGACGAACCTCGCCGTGTTGCCCGAAACGCTGGAGAAGTAGACCAGCAGAGGATCCGGGCGCGTCGGTGCCGCAGCCGTGTCAGCGGTAGCGAATCCGGCGAGCGCGGGGGACATCGCTCACGCCAGCCGGGCGGCGAGTTCGTCGATCTTGTCGGGACGGAACCCCGACCAGTGGTCCTCGTCGGTGACGACGACCGGGGCCTGCAGGTAGCCGAGAGCCTTCACGTGCTCCAGCGCGTCCGGTTCCTGCGAGAGGTCGTGCACCTCGTACTCGATCCCCTTCGAGTCCAGCGCCCGATACGTCGCCGTGCACTGCACGCAGGATGGCTTCGTGTACACGGTGATGGCCATCTCGGTCCCTCTCTCCTTCGTCTCGCCCCGGTTCCGGCACCTGCCGGTCACCGGGACCTCAATACTACATATGGGTATCGACAACCGGAAGCACCACAAGCCCTAGTAGTTACAGTCGTGTACTTTTCCACCGCCGTCACTAGGTACAACACAGGTTGTCCACCATTTCATCCACAGCTCCCGCGGCATCCCCGGCCCGCGCAATCCGGCAGGTCGGATGGCGTTTCGCGGCGACGGGAACCTGCCCGGACCATAGGTCCGACCACCGACACCGCGCGGCGCCGGAGTGCCGCGCGGTGGGTCATTCCGGCGTGTCGCACTCCGCCGTGAACCCGGTCGGCGGGTCGCGATACCGTGGTTCGGTGGCGGCGGGGTACCGGGAATTGTTGCGCACCCCGGGAGTGGCGCGCATCATCGCCGCTCAGCTGACGGCAAGGCTCCCCAACGGCATGGTCAGTCTCGCGATCCTGCTCCACGTCGAGCGCGTCACCGGCTCGTATGGCGCGGCCGGCCTGGTGCTGGCCGCAGCATCCGTCGGACAGGCGGTCGCCGGGCCCGTTACCAGCCGCTGGATGGGGTTGTGGGGGATGCGGCGCGTCCTCACCTTGACGATGCTCGTGAGCGCCGGCGCGCTGGCCACGATCGCCGCGGCCGGCCTGCCCCTGCCGCTGTACATCGGACTCGGACTGGTGGCGGGGCTGTCGACTCCGCCGATCCAGTCCGCGGTGCGCACGATCTACCCGAAGATGGTGAACTCGCGCCAGCTCACCCCCCTGTACTCCCTGGACGCCTCCCTGCAGGAGATCATCTGGATCATCGCGCCGGTGCTGATCACCTTCGTCGCCACGCAGGTGGGCACCTGGCAGGCGCTGCTGGTGATCGTCGCGATCCTCCTCGGCGGCGGCACATGGTTCATCCTGTCCCCCGAGCTGGGACGCGTGCGCATCCCGCGCAGCTCGCGCAGGTTCGGCACGGTCCTCAGCCGGCCGCCGGTGCTGTTGGCGACGATCGTCGGTCTCACGCTCATCGCGGCGTGCTCCGCCGTCGAAGCGGGCGTGGTGGCCACCTTCGCGCACGGCGGCCTGGAGGCGGGCCTCGTGCTGGCCGTCTTCTCGATCGGTTCGCTCGTGGGCGGCCTCGGATTCGGCGGGATTCCGATCGGACGGTGGGCGATGGCGCGCCGGATGCTGATCGTCACCGGAGGGCTGCTGCTGACCCTCGTATCGCTGAACGTGTGGTGGATAGGCGGGAGCCTCCTGGCTGCCGGCATCGGGGTGGCGCCCTCCCTGGCCGTGCTGTTCGCGATCACCTCGGCGAGTGTGAAGTTCTCCGACACCGCCGAGGCCTACGGCTGGATCAACACCGGCCAGCTGATCGGGGCCGCGGCAGGCTCCGCCGTGGCCGGGTTCCTCATCGACGGGGTCGGGGCAGCGGGCGCGTACGTGGCCGCGGCGGGCTTTGCGCTCGCCGGCGCGCTCATCAGCGCTGTCTTCGTGCGCGGCTTCCCCGACCTGCGCGACCGGGACCCGAGTCCTCTGCCCGACACCGCGCCGACCCCGGCGATCACCTGACCCGCGCGTACCCTCGTGGTATGAGCGCCCCCGTCACCCTCCCGCGCCTGGAGTGGGGGGATGCCGCGGCATCCCGCCATGCTCTGCTCGTCCACGGTCTCGGGTCCACGGGGGCCCTGATGTGGCGATACGGTACCGCGCTGGCCGAGGACGGATGGCACGCCACCGCCGTGGATCTGCGTGGGCACGGTCGCGCGCCCCGGGCGCTGGACTACACCATCGCCGCGTACGCCACCGACCTGCGGGCCACTCGTCCGGCGTCCGCGCCGTGGGACCTCGTGCTCGGTCATTCGCTGGGCGGGGCCGCAGCCACCGTGGCCGCGGCCGCCGACCCGTCCTGGACCCGCCGCCTGGTCCTGGTCGACCCGGCCATCGTGCTGAGCGAGCGCGCGCGGCGGGGGGTGGGCCGGGCGCAGGCCGCTGCGTTCGCCGACCCCAGTCTCGAAACAGCTCGCGCGCAGCATCCGCACTGGCACGAGACCGACCTGGAACTGAAGGTCGCCGCTGCACGGCAGACCAGCCCCTGGGCGGTCGCGCAGACCCTCGATCAGAACGATCCCTGGGACGTGAGCGAGGCGGTACGGACGCTCACCGTGCCCGCCCATGTCCTGGCCGCCGACCCGGAGGTGGACAGCGTCATCACGGGCGACCTGGCCGCGCGGATGCTGAACAGCAACGACCGCATCAGCATGTCCGTCGTCAGCGGCGCGGGCCATTCCCTCCACCGGGACCGCCCGGAGGACACCATCCGAATGCTGCGCCAGGTCCTGGACTGATGTCCCGCACGCCCACGGCTCTCCTCAGCGCCGCCGATCGGGCGCGGCTGCACGACCTGCGGGTGATGAAGGGGATCGCACTGGCCGCGCTGGTCGTGCTGGCCGCCGTGTTCCTGGTGGCCTTCCCCCTGCAACAGACTATTCCGTGGATGGCATACGTCCGAGCCGCGGCCGAGGGCGGGATGGTCGGCGCCCTCGCCGACTGGTTCGCGGTGACGGCGTTGTTCCGGCGCCCGCTGGGCCTGCCCATCCCCCACACGGCGATCGTCCCGACGCGCAAGGATGAGATCGGGGCGACCCTCGGGGACTTCATCGAGTCGAACTTCCTGGCGGCAGACGTCGTGCGCACCGCGCTCGCCGAGACGTCGCTGGCGGCCCGCATCGGCGAATGGCTGCGACGACGCGAGAACGCCGAGCGCCTGACGACGGAGGGCTCGACCATCGCCGTCTCGGTGCTGCAGGCTTTGGGGGACGACGAAGTCCAGCAGGTGATCGAGGATCTGGCCCGCCAGAATCTGGTGGCACCGGCGTGGGGGCCTCCGTTGGGCGCCGGATTGGCGCGGCTCGTGAGCGCCGGCGCCCACCGCAAAGCCGTGGATGTCGCCGCCGAAAGCGTGGCGGGATGGCTCCGGGAGAACCGTTCGATGTTCACCGGGATCCTCTCCGGACGCCTGCCTTCGTGGGTCCCGTCGATCGTGACCACCCTGATCGACGAAGCGGTCTACAACGAGGCCGCGAAATTCGTCATCGCAGTGCAGGGCGATCCTCGGCATCCGGCGCGGCGCGCGCTGGACGCCTATCTGGCGCGTGTGGCCGAGGACCTGCAGCACGACCCGGCGACGATCGGACGGTTGGAGAGTGCCAAGGACGATGTGTTCGACTCCCCGCGCGTGCGGGAGCTGGCCGGCCGCGCCTGGGACACCGCGAAGAACGGCCTGGTCGCTGCGCTCCGGGATCCGGCCAGCCCCCTGCGGCGGCGCTCGGCCGAGGCGCTCGCCGACGTCGGCGAGCGCCTCGTGACCGACCCGGCGCTGGGCACGCGGGTGGACACGTGGGTCTCCGACGCGGCGGCGTTCCTCGTCGAGCGCTACCGTCACGACATCGCATCGATCGTGACGAACACCGTCGAGCGGTGGGACGCCGAAGAGACCAGTCAGAAGATCGAGCTGCTCGTGGGGCGGGACCTGCAGTACATCCGGCTCAACGGAACCATCGTCGGATCGCTGGCGGGCCTGGCCATCTACACCGTCGCCCACGCCTTTTTCGGCGGATGACGACTCGCTAGCCGGAACGCCGCCGGGCATGGGTGTATGTCGCCCGGCCCGATCCCCGCATCGGCGACTGAGCCGGGCTCACGGTTCGTATCCCGGAGCGGTTTTCGCTACCGTAGTAGTGTCGGTAAGGTAAGCCTATCCAAATAGCCGACCGGCCTATCCGAGAGGAAACGATGAGACGCACGAGAACGGCCGCCGTAGCGGCGGCCGCAGCAACGACGGCACTGGCACTGGCCGGATGCAGCAGCCCCAGCACCGACGCCGGACCGTCGCCCTCGTCCCTCGCGGGCACCTCCATCACCGTGTACAACGCCCAGCACGAGGAGTTGACGCAGCAGTGGGCGGACGAGTTCACGGCCGCGACGGGTGTTCGGGTGGTGCTGCGCAATGGCTCGGACTCCGAGCTGGCCAACCAGATCGTGCAGGAGGGCGAGGCCTCCCCCGCTGACGTGTTCCTGACGGAGAACTCCCCGGCGATGTCGCTGGTCGAGGGGGCCGGGCTGTTCACACCGGTGGACCAGGCCACCCTGGACCAGGTTCCCGAGCAGTACCGGCCGTCCTCCGGCATGTGGACGGGCATCGCGGCGCGCTCCACCGTGTTCGTCTACAACCCCGACCTGCTCGCCGAAGCGGACCTGCCGTCGTCGCTGAACGACCTGGCCGACCCGGCGTGGCAGGGACGGTGGGGAGCATCCCCCGGCGGAGCCGACTTCCAGGCGATCGTCTCGGCCGTGCTCGCACTGGAGGGCGAGACCGCCACGGAGCAGTGGCTGGCCGGCATGAAGGCCAACGCGGTCCCCTACCAGGGGAACGGCGCAGTGATGCGTGCGGTGAACGCGGGCGAGATCGCCGGCGGCGTCATCTACCACTACTATTGGTTCGCCGATCAGGCCGGCACGAAGGAGGGCAGCGCGAATACGCGGCTGCACTTCTTCGGGAACGAGGACCCGGGTGCCTTCGTGAGCGTGTCCGGGGGCGGGGTACTCGCCTCCAGCACCGAGCAGGAGGCAGCGCAGGCGTTCCTCGCGTTCATCACGAGTCAGCAGGGACAGGACGTGCTGCGTACCGGGACGAGCTTCGAGTACACGGTCGGCAGCGACGTTCCCGCGAACCCGGCCCTGCCGCCGCTGGACACGCTGCAGCCGCCGGTCATCGACCCGTCGACGCTGAACAGCACGCAGGTGACCGAGTTGATGACCGCGGCGGGCTTGCTCTGACCGTCGAGGCGAGTACGGGGGTCGTGGCCGCGCGGTCACGACCCCCGTTCGTGCTCGCCGGCGCGGCCGCCCTGATCGCGGCGGTGATGCTGGTGCCGATCGGCTTCGTGGTCGTCGTTGCCGTCCAGACCGGCTGGGATGTGCTGGCGCCGCTGATCTTCCGACCGCGGGTCGGGGAACTGCTGCTCAACACCGTGCTCATCGTGCTGCTGGCCGTCCCGGCCTGCGTCGTGATCGGGGTGGCGACGGCGTGGCTCGTGGAACGCACCGATCTGCCGGGCCGGCGCGTCTGGCGGGTGCTGCTGGCGGCCCCGCTGGCGATCCCCGCCTTCGTGTCCAGCTACGCATGGGCGGGCGTGATCCCCTCCATTCAGGGTCTGGCGGGCGGACTGTTCATATCGGTGCTGGCGTACACGCCGCTCGTGTACCTTCCCGCGCTGGCGGCACTGCGGGGACTGGATCCGGCGCACGAGGATGCTGCGCGCTCACTGGGACTCGGACCGGTCGCCGTGTTCGCCCGAGTCGTCCTGCCGCAGCTGCGGCTGGCGATCTGGGGCGGCGGGCTCGTGGTGGGACTGCACCTGCTCGCCGAGTACGGTGCGTTCTCCCTGATCCGGTTCGAGACGTTCACCACCGCGATCATCGTGCAGTTCCAGTCCACGTTCGCCGGGCCCGCGGCGAACGCGCTCGGCATCGTGCTGACCCTCCTGTCCCTCATCCTGCTCACCGTGGAGAGCGCGACCCGGGGCCGGCAACGGTACGCGCGGGTCGGATCGGGCGTACCCGCCCGCGCGGCACTCGTGCCGCTGCGAGCCGGGCGGACCCCCGGACTGCTGCTGGCGGGCGGATATGTGGCTGCGGCGGTGGGCGTGCCGCTGATCGTGCTGATCCGGTGGCTCGGGTACGGGGACCCGTGGGCGCAGCCGGAGATCCCGCAGGCGATCCTGACAACCCTGGGGTTCGCCGCGCTCGGTGCCGCCGTCACGATCGTGCTCGCCATGCCCGCGGCCTGGCTCACCGTCCGCCACCCCAGCCGCGCAGCGCGCGCCATCGAGAGCGCCGGGTACCTGGCCAGCAGCCTCCCGGCGATCATCATCGCGCTCGCGCTGGTCACCGTGACCACCCGGCTCGCTCCGGGCATGTATCAGACCGTCGCCACGGTCGTCATCGCTTACGCGATCATGTTCCTGCCCCGTGCCCAGACCACTCTTCGCAGCGGAATCGCGCAGGCGCCCCCGCTCCTGGAGGATGCTGCGCGCACCCTCGGCGCATCGCCATGGCGAGCGCGCGCACGGGTCACGCTCCCCCTGGTCGCGCCGTCCGTGCTCGCCGGCGCCGCCCTGGTCGGCCTCGGGATCTCCAACGAGCTGACCGCCACGCTGCTGCTGGCGCCCAACGGCACCCGCACGCTGGCAACCGCCTTCTGGTCCGCGACCAGTTCGGTTGCCTACTCCTCGGCCGCGCCCTTCGCGCTGCTCCTGATTCTCGCGGCGATCCCGTCGGTGGGGATCCTGCTGGCCCAGACCCGCCGCGGACCGGCGGCGGTGGCGACGTGAGTCGCGTGGAGGTCAGCGCGGTCACCGTCCGGCTGGGGACGGTGACCGCGCTGGACGGGGTCTCCTTCGCCGTGGACAGCGGGGGGCGGCTGGCGGTGGTCGGCGCGTCCGGGAGCGGCAAGAGCACGCTGCTGCGTGCCATCGCGGGCCTTATCCCGATCGGAGCGGGCTCGATCGCGCTGGACGGGCGCGTGGTCAGCGGGCCGGGGACGATGGTGCCCGCCCATCGGCGCGGGGTGGGTTATGTGCCACAGGACGGCGCGCTGTTCCCGCACCTGACGGTGGAGCGCAACATCCGATTCGGCGTGCGCCGCGGCACCGACCGGGCGGCCCGGGTGCGGGAGACCGCGGCACTGGTGGGGCTGGAGCCCGGATTGCTGCGACGGTATCCCGATGAGTTGTCGGGCGGGCAGCAGCAGCGAGTGGCGCTGGCGCGGGCGCTCGCTGCCCGCCCGGCGATGATCGTCCTGGACGAGCCGTTCAGCGCCCTGGACACGGGGCTGCGGGAGCGAGCGCGCGCCGCGGTCACCGACGCCCTCCAGGCCAGCGGCGTCACCGGCATCCTGGTCACCCACGACCAGGATGAGGCCCTCGCGTTCGGCGGTGCGATCGGCGTCCTGGATCACGGCCGTCTCGTCCAGCTCGGGCCCGCCCAGGCCGTGTTCGACGACCCCGCCTCTCCACAGGTCGCGGCATTCCTCGGCGCGGCGTGCTTCGTGGCAGGACGTGCGCACGGGGACGTCGCGGACACCGCGCTCGGACCGGTACCGCTGCGCCGCAACCACGCCGTCGGGGATTCTTGCCTCGTCATGCTCCGGCCCAACCAATTCGTGCTGGAGAGGCCCTCCCCGTCACCGGACGCGCACGTGCGTGCCGTCGCCCGACGCGGGGCGACTCTCCGCGTCGCACTCGCCCTTCCCGGCGGAGGCGAGCAGATCGAGGTGGAGGTATCGGCATCCGGTCATGACCGCCTCGACCCGGGGGATGCCGTCGGCGTGCGGGTGATCGGAAGCGGCGTCGGCTATCCGATCGACGGTGCGAAGGCCGGTGGACGCTGACGCGGTCAGTCGACCGGGAGGACGGTTCCGCCGGTCAGGCGCACGAGATCGTCGAAGGTGAGCGGGAACACGGTGTGCGGGGTGCCTCCGGCCGCCCAGATCTCGGGGTGGCCGGCGAGCGCCTCGTCCACGACGGTGAAGAGCCGACGGGGGTGCCCGGTCGGGGCGACACCGCCGATCACCTGACCGGTCGCCTGGACGACCTGGTCAGCGGTCGCGCGCGCGATCTCGCCGCGGCCGAGCCGGGCGGCGAGGGCGACGGTGTTCACGCGGTGGGCACCGCTGGTCATCACCAGGATCGGCTCTCCGTCGCTCCAGAACACGAGGCTGTTCGCGATCGCACCGATCGGGACTCCAAGAGCCTGCGCGGCCTGCGCCGCGGTCGCGGCCGAGTCCGGCAGCACCACGATCCGGCCCGGGATGCCGGCGGCATCCAACGCCTCCTGCACCACGCGGCTGCGGGTGGGAAGCGCATCGGGGAGCTCGTCGAGCTGCGCCGCCGGTTGCGGGTGCTGGAGATGGAGAACGAGACCCTCAAGCGCGTCACCGCGGGTACGACAGGGTAAAGACCCCACCGAAACCAGCGGACTCTCCCTGGACATGCTGTCCAATGATCTCATTGCTCTTGTCGAGGGTTCGAGTAAGAGCATCACGGTGGACCTGAGGGGATTCGAACCCCTGACCTCTTCATTGCGAACGAAGCGCGCTACCAACTGCGCCACAGGCCCGAGAACCGGACAACTTTACCACGGGGAACTCCCGCGGCCGAGGGACGGCCAGGTCCGCGCGGTTCACCCCGCGCGGCGCGCTTCCAGCAGACGCCGCACATGCGCCTCGATCTCGGCGTCGTCGATGTATCCCATGCGGGCGTAGGGCGATGCGGATGCCGCATCCGCCGTCTGGTGCGCGGCCCGCACCGCAGCGAGCGCGGGCGGGGCAGCGCGCGCGGCGCGCTCCCGCTTGGCCTCCTCGAGCGCGGCGCTGCGCAGCGCCTCCCGAGCTTCCGCCGCGTCCAGGACGGATGACGCGCGCGACCCGGCCGCGGACGACAGCGGTGTCGGCAGCGTACGCGGCAGCCAGTTCCGCTCCGCAGTGACGGGCATGGCGATGTCGGCCACTTCCGCCGCGGCGCGCGCGGCGGTCGGGGTGCTCCAGGTCCGGCGAGCAGCGCGGGAGGCCACTGCGGCCATCCGCTGCAGCACGGCGCTCGCGGCGGCGACGACGACCGCGCCGGCGATGAGCCACACCGCCTCACCGGCGGCGACGAGCCGCCAGACGCCGACCCCGCCGGCGGCCAGTCCCCCTGCCAGGGCGACAGTCGCGATGAGCCGGGCGCGTCGGCGCACTCGTGCGCGCCGCGCTGCCGGGTCAGCCCGCGCGGCCGCGGCTTCCGCTCGCGCGGCTTCCAGCTCCAGTCGGGACCGCTCCAGTTCCGCCCGCTCCCGTTCGGCGAGCGCGCGGCGCGCGAGCCGCTGCTGGGCCAGGGCGGTGCGGGCGGTCAGCTCCAGGTGCACTTCGCGCGGAGTCTCACTGGTCTCGGCGAGCACGCGCAGCGCCTGATTCAGGCGCACCGCGTTGCGTTCCGCCGCGTGAAAACGGTGCCGGCTCTGCCAGCTGGGCAGCAGGTACAGCATCCACAGTGCGACGGCGACCAGCGCGATCACGCCCCCGCCCCACACCTGGCCGCCCATGGCACCACGGTAGACGACAGCGGGCGTGTCACCGGGTGCTGGGTGCGCGTGTCGCCGGGCCCGGCTCAGCCTCGCAGCCGGTCGGCCGGGGGGACGGCCGCGGCATCCTGCGGCGCCCGTCCCGAAACCCAGCGCTCCAGCACTCCCTCGGGCACCTCCTCGCTCACCAGCGCGAACGCGTAGTGGTCCCGCCAGTCGCCGTCGATGTGGATGTAGCGCCGGCGCAGCCCCTCGTAGCGGAATCCGAGCTTCTCCACCACCCGCAGGCTCTTGGTGTTCTCAGGGCGGATGCAGATCTCGATCCGGTGCAGCCGCAGGTCGGTGAAGCACAGGTCCGTGGCCATGGCCACGGCCGTGGGAGTGATGGCGTGTCCCGCATACTGCTCGGCAACCCAGTAGCCGATCGTGGCCGACGACAACGATCCACGCGAGAGCCCCCAGACGTTGAGCTGACCGGCCACCTCGCCCTGGTACTCCATGACGAACGGCACGCCTCCGCCGTCGCGGTACTGCTGCAGCAGCCGCCGCACCCCGACCCGCATCTCCAGGGAGACGATGCCGTCGGGACTCGTCGCCTCCCACGGCTGCAGCCACGCCCGGTTGCGCACGAGATGCTCCTGCAGCACCCGGGCATCGCGGGGCCGGATCAGCCGGATGCCGATCGGTCCGTAGCTGCGCGCGGGCGAGAACTCCATCATCTGCGGCTCACAGCCGGGCGGCGAAGTTCTTCAGCCAGGGCCGCAGGTCGGGCCCGAGGTCCTCCCGGTCAGCGGCGAGCTGCACGATGGCCTTGATGTAGTCGAGCCGGTCGCCGGTGTCGTAGCGGCGACCGCGGAAGATCACGCCGTACACACCGGCCCCGGGGTCGGTCGCCAACTCCTCGAGTGCATCGGTGAGCTGGATCTCGCCGCCCTTGCCGGGCGCGGTGTGCTCGAGCACGTCGAACACCGCAGGGGTGAGCACATACCGTCCGATGATCGCGAGGTTCGAGGGCGCGTTCTCCCTGGCCGGCTTCTCCACCAGGCCCGTTACCCGCACCACGTCGGGGTCGTCGGTCGGGGTCACGGCGGCTGCGCCGTAGAGGTGGATGCTGTCCGGATCGACCTCCATGAGGGCCACCACACATGCGCCGCGGCCCTCGTACTCGGCCAGCATCCGCTCCAGCAGCGGGTCGCGCTCGTCGATGAGGTCGTCGCCCAGGAGCACGGCGAAGGGGTGGTCGCCGACGTGTGCGCGGGCGCGGAGCACGGCATGACCCAGGCCCTTCGGCTCGCCCTGGCGCACCATGTGGATGTCGGCGAGGTCGCTGGAGTGCTCGACCTTCGCCAGCTTGTCGAAGTCCCCCTTGTTCCGCAGCTTCTCCTCCAGCTCCGGGACCGCGTCGAAGTGGTTGGCGATGTTGTTCTTATTGCGCCCGAGGATGATGAGCACGTCCTGGATGCCGGCAGCCACCGCCTCCTCCACCACGTACTGGATGGCCGGCTTGTCGACGACGGGGAGCATCTCCTTCGGCATCGCCTTGGTGGCGGGTAGGAACCGGGTCCCGAGTCCCGCGGCAGGGATGACGGCCTTGAATGTCGACGCAGGCATGGGCCGATCCTAGCCCGCACGGAAACTACAATCATCCCCATGCCGGACCGCGTGGACGAGGCGAAGCGCGCCCTGCGGGCAGACCTCCGCGAGCGGCGCCGGATGATGTCCGAGGCCGCCCGGCGCACTGCCGGCGAGGGCGTGCGGGCCGAGCTGGACCGGCTGGTGGCAGATCTGGGGGCCCGGTCGATCTCGTGCTACCTGTCCACCGGCGCCGAGCCCGACACCCGTGGGTTCGTCCGCGCCGCGGTGGCCCGCGGCATCCGCGTGCTCCTGCCCGTCACACGCGAGGACGGCCTGCTCGACTGGGCGGTGGCCGACCCCGACGGGGAGTTCGCGGACGGGTTGTTCGGGGTGCCGGAGCCGGTCGGCGAGCTGCTCGGTCCGATCGCCGTCGGCGACGTCGACCTGATGATCGTGCCGGCCGCGGCCGTGGCCGTGGATGGGATGCGGCTGGGCTGGGGCCGCGGATACTTCGACAAGACCATCGGGTCGATGGAGGGCCGTCCGCCCGCGTTCGCGGTGATCTATGACAGCGAACTGCTCGACGACGTCCCCCGCGATGCGCACGACCAGCGGGTCGACGGGATCGTCACTCCGACTCGGACCCTCGCGCTGGCCGCGCCGGCCCACTGACCACAGGAGGATCATGCCCACCTACGCGTATGCCTGCAAGCAGTGCGACCACCGCTTCGACGCGGTGCAGTCGTTCACGGATGCCGCGCTGACCGTCTGCCCGAACTGCGGCGGCGGGCCGCTGCGCAAGCAGTACGGGAGCATCGGTGTCACCTTCAGCGGCCCGGGCTTCTACCGCACGGATTCGCGGGGGGCTGCGACCCCGGGCAAGGCGGGTGACTCGGATCGGTCCGGCACCGGGGGCGCCGGTGGTGGCGGCGGGGACGCCGGGAGCGGTGGCGCAAGCGGAACCGGGAGCGGTGGCGCAAGCGGCACGGCTGCGGCATCATCGAGCCCAGCGGCGTCGCCGAGCCCGTCCTCCGAATCCTGACGGCGCCGACGATCGGGAGGAGAACCTGATGATCCAGGGTTTCAAAGAGTTCATCATGCGCGGCAATGTCATCGACCTGGCCGTCGCGGTGGTCATCGGAGCCGCCTTCACGGCGATCATCAACGCGATCGTCGCCGGGCTGATCAATCCGCTCATCGGGTTCCTGTTCCAGCTCGGCGATCTGAGCTCCTGGAACGTTCAGGTGCCCACCGTGTTCGGCGGGGTGGCGACGTTCCAGTTCGGGGCGATCCTCGTGGCGGTGATCAACTTCATCGCCGTCGCGCTGATCGTCTACTTCGTGTTCGTCTACCCCATGAACCGGCTCAAGGAGCGGCAGGCGGCGCAGGCGGGCACGACGGAGGCGACTGCGGCGGCGCTGCCCACCGAGCAGGAACTGCTGGTGCAGATCCGCGACCTGCTCGAGCGTGAGGCGCGACCCTGACGAGGGCTCAATAGTGCGGCGGAACGTCGCGCCGCAGGCGCTCGTCGTTGGGACCGGTCCCGTCCGGCACGGCGTCCGGGTCGGTGCTCTTCGGATCCGGATCGGGCTCGTCGCCGGTCCCGGGTGCGGCGGTCAGCCGCGCCCGGCGCGATCCGGGCACCCGCTCTATCCGCTGACGGTCACTGCGGGACATCGATCGGCTGGGTGAGCACGTCCGGAGGCGCGACACCGGCGACCCCGAGGATGCCGGCGATCCGCTCGGCGACGGCGGCGGGGTCGCTGTAGAGGTCGAAGGCGTGCACCCGGACGTAGTGCCATCCGAGTCGCCGAAGGACCTGCGGCCGCAGCCGCAGGGACTCCCGCAGCGATCCACCGCGGGTTTCCGGGTCGTTCTCCACGACGACGGCGCTGCCCTCGTGCTTGGCCACCAGGGGCAGCGAGCCGCGGTAGTCCAGGTCCACGGTGACGCCGTAGCGGCGGAGCTCACGGGCCAGCGCGCGCAGCCCGGGATCGGCCAGGTCCTCCAAGACCGGCTGCTCGGCGCGGGAGGCGACTCCTCCGAGGATCCGCATCAGTGTGGCCGCACCGTACTGCAGCCGCCCGTCCTCGAATGCGGTCGGCCGGATGGACGAGACGATCACCATCGACCGCCGGGCGCGCGTCATCCCCACCGTCAGCAGGCGTTCGCCGTCGCCGGTGGACAGGTCTCCGAAGTCGCTGAGCACCCGGCCATGCTTGGTGAGTCCGAAACCCAGCGAGAACACCACCCGGTCACGACTCTCCGCGACGGACTCCTCGAGCGTGAGAACAGCGAAAGGCTCGGCGCTGTCGCGAGCCACGAAACCCACCGCTTCGGGCCTGCCCGCGAACGCGGCATCCACGGCAGCGCGGATCCTCTCAGCGTGCCGACGGCTGGCGGTGATGACCATGAGGGTCTCGCCCTGGCGCGTGAGCGCGTGATCGAGCACCAGGTCGACCACGCGCGCGACCTCCGCGTCGGGGCTCTCCACCGCTCCCGTGACGGGGTCGGGGTTTCCCGTGCCGCCCTCGACGTAGTCGACACTGAGGCTGCCGCGACCCAGGTACGAGCCCGCCCAGGGGAGCGACACGAGCTCGCCGCCGTAGAACGCGTCGTTGACCAATTCGGCCAGGTCCTCCCCGCCCGCGCGGTAGCTGCGGGTCAGAGTCGCCACATCCAGAAGTTCGGCGGCGCGCTCGAACAGGCTGGTCTCGTCGAACGGCTCGGCGAACTCATCGGTCTCGGGTGCGGCACCGGTCCCCACGGTGAACGGAGTGGGGCGCTGCGTCACGGGATCGCCGAACACCACCACCTGGTGACCTCGGCGGAGAGCCGGAGCGGCTTCCGCCAGGTCGAGGGCGCCGGCGTCGGCGATGATGACGACGTCGAACGGCGGGTCGTCGGGAATCTCGGGCAACTCGTAGGGCGAGGCGAGCCACACCGGCGCGAGGGTCCGCATCAAGCAATACGTAACTGAACGAGTGGCTACACAACA